>JAHFEW010000006.1 GCA_023248215.1 Nitrospira sp. | reverse complement strand
ACGCGAGCCTCCAACGTATGAAACAGAGTGGCAGCTCCCCTGAACGACCCATGATTGAAGGCCTCGCAGGCCTCCCGACGCACGCCGACCGCCGCTTCGTCCCAGGGATTCCCTTGGAGCCAGCGCTTGGCATGGCCGTCGATGACAATCCCCTCGCTGTCTTCTTGGCCCTTTGCATCGACCAAACTGATGACGCGCGAGGTCCAGGGTTGACTTGCGGAGGCCAGCGCCGCCGCCATGGCCGCAGTGGCCCCGGTCAGATCCACTACCACTTCTCCCACCTGCACATCCCAGGCTTGAAAGAGATCCTGAATCGTCCGTGACAGGGCCTGATGACAGGCGATGACGTCCGTCGAATCAGGCGTGACGACCCAATCCCATCGCTTCGGCATCTGCTGCACCAGCGGCTGAACGGCCTCTTCGACCTGCGCTTTCGCCGACTCCGGCACAAAGAAGCAGAGCAATTCAGGCTGCAGTCGGTTGATGACATAGGCGGCGAGCGACGGCGCGTCGGTGAACGCGATGATGAGGGCTTTGACGGGCGTATCCGGCGGCATGACCGGCGGACTATACCACCGCCCTCCCGCCGGTTCAACGAACGATCCTTCTCCCACAATCCTTGACGCTCTCGCGAAAGACGCCTAGACTCCGCCCCTATCGAGTTCGCTTCATCTTCTGCGCGAGTACCCGATGGCTTGGTGGATCTGGGCATTTCTGGGATTGATCCTGCTGGGGGTGGAGATCACCACGCCTGGCGGTTTCTACATTCTGTTCTTCGGACTCTCGGCCCTGGTGGTGGCCGCGCTCGCGGGCTTTGGGATCACCGAGGTCGAATGGGTCCAGTGGCTGCTCTTTTCGATCATGTCCGTCGCCTCGCTCTTCATCTTCCGCGGCCCGCTGCTCCGAATGATCAAGTCGCACGACGTGGCGGGGCCGGCGGTCGATACGATGATCGGCGAGATCGCCATCCCGCTCGAACCTTTAGCACCGGGTAGCACGGGCAAAGCCGAATGTCGGGGCACAGCCTGGACCGCCCATAACGCCGGCCCGGTCGGTCTCGCGAAGGGGCAGCGCAGTCTGGTCGAGCGAGTCGAGGGCCTGGCCCTCTGGCTCAAACCGGAATAGGCCGACGGAGTTCTTACGATGGAGGAATCGGATATGTCCGGTGGATTGATGGTCATGGTCTTCCTCGCGTTCCTGGTCGTGCTGGTCATCGCCAAGACCGCCCGCATTGTGCCCCAGCAGAGCGCCTACGTGGTCGAACGATTAGGCCGCTACTCGCGAACCCTGGGGGCGGGATTTCACATCCTGATTCCATTCATCGATGCCGTCCAATATAAACACTCCCTCAAGGAGACCGCCGTCGATATTCCGGAACAGATCTGCATCACGCGAGACAATGTGCAGGTGGGGGTCGACGGCATCCTGTACCTCAAGGTGCTGGATGCTCAACGTGCCTCCTATGGGATCAGCGATCACCGCTTCGCCATTTCTCAGTTGGCCCAGACTGCATTACGCAGCGAGATCGGCAAGATCGATCTCGACCGGACGTTTGAGGAACGCACCAACATCAACACCCAGGTCGTCAACGAACTCGACAAGGCCTCGGAGCCATGGGGCATCAAAGTGCTCCGTTATGAGATCAAGAACATCACTCCGCCCAAGGACATCCTCAACGCCATGGAAAAGCAGATGCGGGCGGAGCGGGAAAAGCGCGCCGTCATCCTGGCCTCCGAAGGCGAACGCGACGCTGCCATTAATCAGGCGGAAGGGGTGAAGCAACAGGTGATCAAGGCCTCGGAGGCCCGGAAGCAGCAGCAGATCAATGAAGCGGAAGGCGCCGCGTCGGCCATCACAGCAATCGCCACGGCCACGGCTGAAGGCCTTAGAAAAGTGGCCGAGTCGACGCAGATCCCCGGCGGGTATGAAGCGATCCAATTGCGAGTCGCGGAACAATACATCGGCAAATTCGGTGAGCTGGCGAAAACCAGCAACACCCTGGTCTTGCCGGCGAATGTCGCCGACGTGGGTTCGATGCTGGCGCTGGCCATGAACATGATCACGAAACGGTCTTCGCCGACGTCTCCGGCGAAGTGAGATGCACCTCCTTCTCGTTTGACAGAGAACCGGGGCTTCCCTACAATTCCGCTCATGAAAGATTTCGTCATCAAGACCTTTGACGAGAGCGCCGACATCAAGCGGCGCTTCGCGCGGGACCATGCCGATAAGATCACCCAGGTCGCGCAGCTGATGGGCCGTGCGTTTCGCGAGGGACACAAGGTCTTGCTCTTCGGCAACGGCGGGAGCGCCACCGACGCCGCGCATATGGCGGCCGAATTTGTCGGTCGGTATAAACGCGAACGCGCCCCTTTACCGGCCATTGCCCTCGCCACCGACATCGCCGCCATCACCTGCATCGCCAACGACTATGGGTTTGAGGAACTCTTCGCCCGTCAGGTTCTCGCACATGGCCAAAAGGGAGACGTGGCAGTGGCGATCAGCACCAGCGGCAACTCCCCCAACGTCCTCAAAGGCGTCGAGGCGGCCAAAGTCCTGGGCCTGACGACGGTCGCTTGGACCGGCGGATCCGGCGGCAAACTGGCCGGAATGGTCGATTATGCGTTCGTCGTTCCATCGACGGTCACCGCCCGCATACAGGAAAGTCACATCACGTTAGGCCACGTGCTCTGCGAACTCATCGAGGATCAGGTTCTTGCCAACCCGGCGTAAGCGTACCACCCAACCCTCCGTTCCTCGTGCGATCATCCAGCCGATTGATACGTCGCGCCTGAAGACCTATCCGCTCCAGCGCCGCCACAGCAAGGTCCAACTCTCGAACTTTGCCAAGGTCTGGACCAGCGGCCGATCGTTCACACGCTTTCTCGACTCGCTTCCCGACATCCTGGCGGTCAAGACGCTGCGCGAAGTGGCGCAAGCCATTGCGAAGGCCCATCGTCGTGGGCGACCAGTCATTGTGGGCATGGGCGCCCATGTGGTGAAGGTCGGGTTGGGCCCTCTCCTCGTCGACCTCATGGAGCGCGGCATCGTCACCGCCCTCGCCATGAACGGTGCCGTGATCATCCATGACTTCGAACTGGCGTTTATGGGACACACGTCTGAGGAAGTCGATGCGGAGATCGATTCTGGTCGATTCGGCATGGCGGAAGAAACCGGCCGCCTGCTGAACGAGGCCATCACGCTGGGCATGAAAGAAGGCCAGGGTCTTGGTGAATCACTCGGCCTGTACATCAATCGGCATAAACAACAATTTCCCCATCGCGCCACCAGCTTGCTCGCGACCGGGGCGAGACTGGGCGTCCCCGTCACCGTGCATGTAGCCATCGGTACCGATATCATCCACATGCATCCATCCGCCGACGGCGCCGCGATCGGTGCTGGGTCACTGCTCGATTTTCGCCGCCTGGCTGCCGTCGTCTCCGGCATGGAAGGCGGGGTTTACCTCAACCTGGGGTCCGCCGTGATTTTACCGGAGGTGTTCCTGAAGACCGTGTCGCTCGGGCGCAATCTCGGTCACCCGCTGACGAACATCACGACCGTGAATATGGATTTCCTGACACACTATCGGCCGATGACCAATGTCGTGCGCCGCCCCACCCAGAAAGGCGGCAAGGGTTACGCCCTGACCGGACACCACGAGATCATGGTGCCGCTCTTGGCCGCCGCCGTGTTGGAGGAACTGGCAGCCCGCTGAACAAGACCGCCCGGCGTCCTGTTCCATCGTTCGGAATTGAGATTAGGCTGTGAGTACCATATTGCCCTCACCCGAGCCGCTGCTCACCATCTGGGCCGATCTTAACTCTCGCTATTTTCGTGGCGCCTTGCCGCCGATTCCCATCGAATGGAGCCGGCGGCTGACCTCTTCCGCCGGCATGTTTGTCTGCCGAATCGGACCGAGACACGCTTTCGCACGTGCGACCGACGACCACAGTCGGCGGCGTTGCATCAAGCTCTCAGCGGTCCTCCTGCAGAGAAACAGCCCCCACCAGAACCACGAGACCCTGACGACGCTGGCGCATGAAATGATTCATCAATGGCAATACGATATCCTGAAGCGCCGCCCCAATCATGGAGTGGATTTTCGACGCATGATGGCACGGATGAATGAGCAGGGCCTCGGCATCACCATCTACCACTCACTGGGCAAGGAGGTGGCTGCCCTGGCCAAGTATGCCTGGCGCTGCCAGCAATGTGGCTCCATCTACCGGCGACAGCGCCGGACCATTCAACCGCGACGGCATTTCTGCGGCGCCTGCCGTGGACCGCTGCGCGAACTGGCCGTTGCACAAGACGAGATGAAACCGGTACCGGAACAGGCACCGACACCGGCCTCTGCCGTGGGCCCACAGCTGGTCCTTCCGTTCAGAAATGTTTAGGAACCACCCATGTCCGCACGATGGCCGCGACAGATTCTCTTCGGTGATATCGACGCCATGTTTGCATCGGCCGCCGTCCTGGCTGACCCATCACTCGCAGGAAAACCGGTCGCCGTCGGTGGTCCGCCGCCACGCGGCATCGTCGCCGCGGCCAGTTATGAAGTCCGCCGGTTCGGAGTCCATGCCGCCATGCCGACCATCCAAGCCCTGCGACTCTGTCCGCAACTTATCCTCGTGCCGCCCGATCGGCCGCTGTACAGCCGCTTGCACCGTGAGCTTCAAGCAGTAACTGACCGGTTTTTCCCTGAAACCGAGTGGACGAGTGTCGATGAGTTTTATACGGACACGACCCGCCTGCAGACCCGCCATCCCGATCCGAAGGAGTTAGCTCAGACGCTCAAAGCCGACATTCGCCGCTCGACGGGATTGACCTGTACGGTCGCCCTGGCCTCCGGCAAAACCGTCGCGAAGATCGCCGCCGACGCGCACAAGCCCGATGGGCTGGCGGTGATTCAACCAGGCTCAGAGGCGGCATTTCTCGCCCCGCTGCCGATCCGCTCATTGCCTGGCATGGGGCCAAAATCCACCGAGGCCGTCGAGCGCCTGGGGGTTCACGTCATCGGCGATCTGCTCGCACCTCGCTTCGAACCGGCGCTCTTCCGCCTGTTCGGCACACGCTTGGCGGCGCTCCAGTCGCTCGCCCGCGGCCTCGACGCCGATCCCGTGGTGGCTGATCGCGAGGCGAAAAGCATGAGCCATGAGACGACGTTCGACGAGGACACGAACGATCCCGCCTTGCTGGAACCGATCGTCCATGGTTTTCTCGAACAGCTGACGCACGATCTTCGGATGGAAGGGCTGGCCTCCGGCTCGTTCACCGTGAAGCTGAAAGACGCCCACTTTCGAATCACCACGCGACAGCGGAAATTTTCCACGCCGTTGAACTACGATCCGGATATGTGGCCGGATATTCGCCTCGCTCTCGCAGAATTGTTGCAGCCGCGGTCACGGTATCGCCTGGTGGGCCTGGGCCTGTCGGATCTTATCCCGGCCCCGGAGCCGCTATTCGACCGGCGGCAACGAGACGCAGTCGCCATTCTTGACCGGTTGATTGAAAAACATGGCGCCGGCGTAGTCCGTCTAGGAGGGCTCCCGCATACTGATGCCGGCAAAACGAAGCAGCACGGTCGCAGGGGAGACTGAAGACCAACGAGCGATGAGACAGGCATTGCTTCGCGGGGCGGCCTCCTCATAAGATGGGCTTTTTCGGATCGACGCCGACCTGTATGCACTCAAAAATCTTCACGCGAGACAAGCTTGCGTCATTGCTCGCGGAGCATCGTCTGCAAAAACAGCTCATCGTCTTCACGAACGGTTGTTTCGATCTCATGCACATCGGCCATACTCGCTATCTGCAAGCGGCTCGCAACCTGGGTGATCTGTTGGTAGTCGGCGTCAATTCCGACGCTTCCGTGCGCACCTTGAACAAAGGCACCGATCGTCCCATTGTGCCCGATGCCCAGCGGGCCGAGATCCTCGCCGCTCTGGCCTGCGTAGACTATGTGGTGATTTTCCCCGAGCCGGATCCCGGATCACTCATCGCCACTCTCCAGCCGGATATTCTCGTCAAGGGCGGAGACTGGCCGGCCGACCGTATCGTAGGACGGGAAACGGTCGAAGCCCGTGGCGGACGCGTCCACACGATTCCACTCGTCCCCGGCGTCTCGACGACGACGCTGGTGCAACGTATTCGCTCAACCACAGGCTCATAGCAGGCTGCTGAAAAACCAGTTGTGACGCCTCTGAACACTCAGAGCGCGCGGGGATCGGAGACGAAATAAAGAGGGCCCGCAGGATGGTCAAAATGGCCGTCCAGCGAGGCCGCAACGAGGTCCACGGCGCGAAGAATAATGAGCGCCAAGTTTGTGGACGCCGGCGAGACGGTGAGCCGGCAGTGTCTTGAAGGCGAGGCGTAATCATTCTTACCCGCCCGCCCCGAGCCTGCCGAGACAGGCTCTTTCCCCGTAGCCGTACGGTGAGCCTCTGCGCGATGCGAGAACAAAGCTGGCGGACTTTTTCACCATCCTGCTAAGGACACCGTGCCTCCCGTTATACCCCCACATCTCACCCAGTGGCTCGCGCCTGCGCGGGAAGCCCTTCGCACAGGCACAGGCAAGCCCTGCCTCATGGGCTTACACGGTTCGACGGCCGGCTTCGGCCTCGCGCTTCTCACGCACAGCGCGCCGGCCCAACCGCTCGCCGAACGTTCCTGGCTGGTCGTCGCCAAGACCGATGACGAGGCGGAACGCCTCTATCGCGATACCCTCTTTTTCAGAACCCTGTGCGGACTGTCCGACGACGATCTGGTGCTCTTCCCAAAATGGGAAACGCTGCCCTATGAATCGACGGTCCCCCACATCGATTTGGTCGCTCGCCGCATGCAGGCACTGCACCGCCTCTGCACGACGGCGCGCACGGTCCTGTTCACCTCCATCCCGGCACTGATGCAGCGGGTGCTCCCGGCCCTGGTATTCACTGATGCGATTCTGCAATTTCAACCGAACGGTTCCCTGGAACGAGAAGCCCTAGTTTCCAGCCTGTTGCGATTGGGCTACCGAAAAAGTTCCGTGGTGGAAATTCCGGGCGAGTTCAGTATTCGCGGCGGGATCGTCGATATGTATTCGACGGCGTACCCCGACCCGCTGCGGGTGGAATTCCTTGGCGACACGATCGAATCGCTCCGGTTCTTCGATCCCGCCACCCAAAAGTCGACCGACAAGATCAAACAGGCCTGGGTGCTGCCGGCCCGCGAATTGATTCGCCCTGATGACGCGCCCGACGCACTGGCACCCCTACCGGCAGATGCCGAATGGCACGCCCCCTCTGTCTATGGAACGATGGACAGCCTCTTGGACTATTTCCCTCAGCCGCCGGTGCTCGTCCTGGATCAACCGAACGCCCTCAAGGCCCACAATGCGGAATGTTGGCAGACCATCGAAGAGGGCTACCTCCGTCACGAAGATCGCACGGACCCGAATCCCTATCCGACTCCGGACCAACTCTACGTCACCTGGGATCAGATCCTCGCCGCCACCCAAGGCTATGCCACCCTCGCGCTCGAACCTGTGACTGCACCGGATGCGAGCTGGGACCCCGTCCTCACCTGCCCGGCTCAAACGCCGGCCAGCGTGGGACTCGGCCAGCGCGGCACCGCGTTCAGCCATACGCTGGAGGTCCTCGACCGGTTGCGCGAAAGCGGACCCGTCGTGCTGGTCGCCCGGAGCCAAGGCCAAGTCGGTCGGCTGCTGGCGCTCTTCAGCGAACACGATCGACCGGCCGTGGAATGGAAGCCCTCGGCACTCTCGGCCGGCGGCCCACAGAAAGCCCCGTTTTCGGTCCTGAACGGCGAGGTGTCGGCGGGTTTTCTCTCTCCCGATCTTCGCCTCGTGGTGCTGACCGAAGAAGAACTGTTCGCCAAGGGCGCTCGCCACAAACCGCATGCCAAGAGCAAGGCGGCCACGTTTCTCTCCTCGCTGGAAGATCTGAATGTCGGCGACTATGTCGTCCACATGCAATATGGCATCGCAAAGTATCAGGGACTGCGCCGCCTATCGGTTCAGGACTTCGACAGCGACTTCCTGGTGCTCGAATTTGCCGAGACGGACAAACTCTATGTGCCGCTCGATCGGCTGAGTCAGGTCCAGCGTTATGCGGGAGCCGATGCCCATGTGCCTCGCCTAGACCGGCTGGGCGGCACCAGTTGGGCCAAGACGACCGCGCGGGTGAAAAAAGACATCGAGGAAATGGCACACGAGCTCGTTGATCTCTATGCCAACCGGGAACTGGTCCACCGAACGTCGTACGGCAAAGACAGCATGCTCTACCATGAGTTCGAGGCGGCCTTCGAGTATGAAGAAACTCCCGATCAGCGTCGGGCGATCGAAGACATTGCAAATGACATGGCCTCCACCAAACCGATGGACCGCCTCGTCTGCGGCGACGTGGGGTACGGCAAGACCGAAGTGGCCATGCGGGCCGCCTTCAAGGCCGTGGAAGAAAACCGTCAGGTGGCCGTCCTCGTGCCGACCACGCTGCTTGCGCACCAGCATTACGACAATTTCGCCGAACGGTTTGCGCCCTTTCCCACTCGTGTGGCCCTGCTGTCCCGGTTTCAATCTCCCAAGGACACGAAAGCGATTCTGAAGGACACGGCGGCCGGCGTGATCGACGTGCTCATCGGTACACACCGCCTGCTGCAAAAAGACGTGCTGTTTCGAAACCTCGGCCTCGTCATCATCGACGAGGAACAATGGTTCGGCGTGAAACATAAAGAACGCTTAAAACAGTTACGCACCCAAGTTGATGTGTTGACGCTGACGGCAACCCCGATTCCGCGCACGCTGCAAATGACCATGGCGAGTGTGCGCGACCTCTCGATCATCGATACGCCCCCGTCGGGTAGGCTGGCGATCCGCACGCAAGTCCTTCGCTTCAGCGAAAAAGCCATCCGTGAAGCGATTCTTCGCGAACTCGGGCGCGGAGGGCAAACTTACTATGTCCACAATCGCGTGGAGACCATGGAACGAACTGGCGCCTGGCTCCAGGAATTGGTGCCAGAGGCCCGCATCGTGATGGCGCACGGCCAAATGGATTCCAAACCGTTGGAAGCCGTCATGCTGAAATTCTTCCACCAGGAGGCCGATATTCTGGTGGCCTCCGCCATTATTCAATCCGGCCTGGACGTGCCGACGGCCAACACGATCATCGTCAATCGCGCCGATGCCTTCGGGCTCGCCCAGCTCTACCAGCTGCGCGGACGCGTGGGGCGTGGAGGCGAACAAGCCTACGCCTACTTCCTCGTGCCGGACGAGGGCTCGCTCTCAGACGACGCCCAGAAGCGGCTGACCGCCATCCAGCAGTTTACCGAGTTGGGGTCGGGCTTCCGCATCGCCGCAGCCGACCTGGAAATCCGTGGTGCGGGCAATCTACTCGGCAAGCAGCAATCGGGACATATCGCCGCAGTGGGGCTCGATCTCTACCTACAAATGGTCGAACAGGCCGTGCAGCGTCTGAAGGGCCAGGTGGTAGAGGAGGAACCGGACCCTACGCTACGCCTCAGCGTCTCTGCCTTTATCTCGGAAGACTATGTCGCAGACAGCCATCAACGGCTGTCGCTTTACAAGCGGCTGTCTTCCTGCGGGCAACTGGGCGACTTGGCCCTGATGCATGGGGAAATCGAAGACCGCTACGGACCTCCGCCCGATCCAGTCGAGCGCCTCTTCGAACTGATGCAAATCCGGCTACTGGCCAAACAGCTCCGGCTGAGCTCCGTCGTCGAACAGCCACGCGCCGTGGTCATCACCTTCGATCCCAAGGCGACGGTTCCTGAAGCCGCCGTGCAAGCACTGATGGATCGCTATAAGAAACGGCTGCGGTTTCTGTCGCCCTTGTCCTTTGAGCTCCAGATGCCGCATGAAGACTGGAGTTTGGTCTTTCCAGAACTCAACGCAACCTTGCAAACCCTCTACGTCTGTGGTACCAACAATCAAGACCCACGTACGGGCTCGACCTGATCTTCGCAGAGGATGCGCCGTCCCGACCGCATGACGTCACCGCTCACACCACACATCTCCGACTGGCGAGCACGACTGACCTGCCTCGCGCTGGGGCTCTGCGCCATCGGGTCGTTGACCGGCTGCACCGAGCCTCCGCAGGAAGAGCCGGTGGTCGCCATGATTAATGGCCGATCCATCACCCAATCCGAGTTCGATATGCGCTGGAAAGAGCTGTCGCAGGCTACCCGCGCCCGCTACGAAAAAGAGGGCGGGAAACGCCGCTTTCTCGACGAATTGATTATGCGCGAGCTGCTGATGCAGGAAGCGCGCAAGCAGGGGTTGGATCAGGCCGATGACATTCGCGAAAAGACCTTGCGATATCGCGAACAGCTGATTTTGGATGAACTGCTCAAAGATCGGATCAAGACAAAGGTCGAGGTCTCCAAAGAAGAGTTGGACGCTTACCTCGGGAAACACGCCAATCAGCTCCTGGCCAATCCCAAGGTACAGGTCTCGGTCATGTTATTACCGAACGTCTACGCGGCGAAGGATCTCAAGCGGCAGGTGGAAGCCGGTGGCAACTTCACCCGCTTCGCCCTTCGTTATTCGGTCGATGAACGGAGCCGCTCCAAGGGCGGCGACCTGGGTCCCTATCGAAAAGGCCTGCTGGAGCCGGAACTCGAGGCGTTGATTCCCTCCCTGCACCCAGGAGTCATCAGTGATCCGATCAAGACCGACAAGGGCTATTACCTGATGAAGGTCAGTCCCCTGGAACCGGAAATCCTTCAGGCGGACCAGGCCACCCGAGAACGACTCAGGCAGGAATTGCTGGCCGAAAAGCGCCGAAAGCGGCTGGATGATATTTTTGCCGAACTTCGCTCGGGTGCGACGATTCGTCTGGCCGACGCCGCTCGTTATGTGACTGATGAACCCGGGCGTCCCTAGCTCCCGGCTCGCCCAAGTCCTGCGTACCCTCTCGCTGAACCCTTCCGCGCTTTTCATCTCGAGAGCGCTCCCTTTCTGAACTGTCGATTGTGTACAATCCCATCAACTCCATGAAGGACCGATCCATCTTCTCCACCATGTGCCACCGCACCCTCCGGCCCGTCCCTGGCCCGAGGGAGCAGCAGCCCCATGTGTCGATCGGCGTCTTGAGCGGTATCCCGGCCCTTGGCTGCCTGGTGCTCTGGTTCTGCCTGGTGCTTGTGCTGATCTGTCCCGCGGAAGCCGCGAAACTAGAGGATCGCATTATCGCGGTGGTCAATAAAGACCTGATCATGCTGTCGGAGCTGAAACGCGACTTACTCCCAGAGCAAGACCGACTTCGCAAGCTCTACAAGGGAGAAGAATTGGAACGCCGCCTCAAGACCGCTGAGGCAATGGGCGTGACGAAGATGATCGAGCGAAAACTGCAACTCCAGGCCGCGCAGAACAAGGGTCTGGATGTATCCGACCAGGAGGTCGTGCAGGCAGTGGAGGAAATGAAGAAGCAGGGCGAGCGGCTCGACGGCGCCGATCCCAACACGACCCGAAGTGTCCGCGAGCAACTGACCTTGATGCGCGTCGTCGACCGGGAAGTCCGAGGCTTGATCATGGTGGCGGACTCAGAGATGAAACGCTACTACCAGGAGCACCAGGACCGCTTTGCCTATCCTGAGGAGTATCAGCTGAGCCAAATCCTAATTAAACCGCGCAATCCGGACGAACTCTCCGTCGCCCAGGGACGGGCCGAAGCCCTTCTGGCAACGCTGAAGCAAGGTGAGCCGTTCGAGGGGCTGGCGCTACGCTTTTCCGATGGCGCGGATGCGTCGCGCGGCGGCCGCCTAGGGTTGGTGCGCCAGGGTGAGCTGATTCCCGCGTTGGAACAGGCGTTGACGTCCCTCCAGGTGGGGCAGGTTACGGGAATTGTCGAGACGGCGGAAGGATTGCACATCGTGCGCATCGACGACAAGAAACCGCGTCAGTTCCGCCCATTTGAGCAAGTGAAGGCCGAAATCCAGTCCCTCGTGTTTCAGCAAAAAACCGAAGACCAGTATCAGCTCTGGATGGCCGACCTGAAAAACAAAGCCTACATCGAGATCAAGTTTTAAACTGCGTGCGAATCTCGCCCCACAGCGCGTCGCGCCCCTCATGCGTTTCAGCCGAGTACAAGAGGATCGGCACCTCCGGGCTCAATCCGCAGGCGGTCCGCACGGCGGCGAGGCTGGGCGCTCGCTCACTCTGTCGCAACTTATCCGCTTTCGTGAGGACGATGATGAGCCCGCACCCGAGGGACTGGACCCACTGAACCGTCGTCACGTCTTGCGGCATCCACACGCGCGCTTCGATCAACAGGATCACCGCCCCAAGCGTCTGTCGCTGCTCGAGATACTGCTCGATCATCGGCCCCCATTGCGCCCGCATGGTTTTCGAGACCTTGGCATAGCCATAACCGGGCAGGTCGACCAGGGACAGCATGGAGAGGCTCGGGTCCGATGTGCGGACCGTGAAAAAATTCACGGCGCGCGTTTTTCCGGGGGTCTTGCTGACTTTGGCCAACTTCTTCCGATGGAGCAGTGAATTGATCAACGACGACTTCCCGACGTTCGATCGCCCGACGAATGCGATCTCGGGCAAGCGGTCTGCAGGAAACTGTTCTGGAGAGACGGAACTTTTGATAAACTCGGCGCTGAGTAGTTTCATGGTGGTGAACCCTGTACCGCTATGCGGGATGCACTCTCACCTCCGGGGACCGACACCGGACCGGTGGGACACCTCGTGCACTCATAGATAGAGTGTTGGGAATGAGCAAGTCAACTGGCAGTCTGTTCGGCCGGATCCTGTTTTGGCTGACCGTTCTCATCGGTCTGCCCGTGGCCGCATTGGCATTGTATTGGTTGGCGACGTTGCCCGACGTATCGCAATTCGCCAAACACCACCCGACGGAGACCGCTCTGATGGAAGCGCGGCGGGCCCAGGCGATGGAGCAAGGCCGGAGCCAGCACCAGCAATTCATCTGGGTCCCTCTGGCACGGATTGCGCCCACGCTCCAGCGAGCGGTTGTCGCGGCTGAAGATGCCTCGTTTTTCGCTCACGAAGGGTTCGATTGGGAGGGCATCAAGGATGCCGCACTGTACAACCTAGAGGTCGGAGAATTCAAACGCGGGGGGAGCACCATCACCCAGCAACTGGCGAAAAATCTCTACCTGTCTTCGGAACGTTCCCTGTTTCGGAAAGCCCGGGAAGCACTGATCACCCGTTCCTTGGAACATCATTTGACGAAGGAACGAATTTTGGAGTTATACCTCAACGTCGCCGAGTGGGGGCAGGGGGTGTTCGGCGCGGAAGCGGCGGCGCGTCACCATTTCGGGAAATCGGCTAAAGATCTGACGCTCGACGAAGCGGCCCTGCTGGCGGCGATTCTTCCCTCTCCGCGCCGATATGATCCTATCCGTCACACCGCCTATTTGAATCGACGGCAGCACCACATCATCCGATGGCTGGAACGAGGCAGCGGCCGGCGGCCGGTCTCGCTCTCTCGCACACGCAGCGCAGCAGACAGGCGAGACTCTTTCCCTCTTGAAGACTGACCAAAGACTGTCGCGGCACGCAGGCTGTCATTGAGCGCAATTGCGCCTACTCGGCATCCCCGACTGCCGTGAAGTCTCGTTCCCCAAAAATTGCCGAATCGTGCAGGTAGTGTTTGAACTCGAGAAGGTTCTGGGAGGGATCTTCTAGGAAGAACGTGAGATGTTCGATGCGTGTGCCGGCAAACCGCCGTCGAGGCTGCTGATAAAACGTCAGTCCCTTGGTCTTCGCACGATCGGCCAACGCCTGCCACTCCTCCTCCAGGGTCAACACGAGCCCGAAGTGACGAGGATAGATGCCCTTCTGAGGAACGATCGATCCGGTGGCGAGGTGGGCGATCAACTGGTGCCCGGCAAGTCCGAAGGTGACGGCGGTCGAAGATTCTCGGCCTAGCACACAGCCTAAGCCATCGACGTAAAAACGCTTGGCGGCCGCCAGATCGCGAACAGGGAATGCGAGATGAAACAGAGCGGGCATAATGAGGCACCTCGCGTCACTGTATCAGGCCCCTGCGCGGCTACGCAAACCGGCCTCGAACGACAGGGCGTCCGTCCCAGCCGATCGAGCCGGCCACCATGTGCGGGGTGCTGTGTCTGATCGCGAACCGGCCATCGGGGGACAGAACCAGCACACCGGCGGCTCCACTGATACGATCCACGACCTTCCGCAACACTCGGTTCGCGGACCGCACCGGACTCAATCCGCTCGCCAGCAGGTCGCTGATTTCCTTGGCCACCGCCACCCGAATAATGCTCTCCCCCCATCCGGTCATTGAGACGGCTCCGGCCTCATTGTCGGCATAGACGCCGCAGCCGATCAAGGGTGTATCACCGACTCGACCGGGCAACATGACATCCACGCCACCGGTCGAAGCGCCCGCTGCCACGGTCCCCGCAAGATCCAATGCCACTGAACCCACCGTTTCTTTGCCCAAGCTTCGCGCGCGGATACGCCCGGTTCGCATAATCGCCTGATGCAACCGTAACATCCGGCTCAACCCGGCACGCGGCGTCAATTGAGGGGACCGCGGCCTTGACGCTCGCTTGGCACGGGTAGCGCGCACTAATCCAAAATAGTCTGCAAAGCGAGAGGCCGATTGTCCGACGAGCAGCACATGCGCCGTTTTCTCCATCACCAGCCGTGCGGCGGTAATAGGATGGACAATGCCTTCGATGGAGGCCACGGCCCCTGCCCGCAGCCGGCATCCTTCCATAATCGAGGCGTCCATCCGGCGCACCCCGTCCAGCTGGCGATTCGCGCCTCGCCCCGCATTAAAGAGTCCTGAGTCTTCCAACAGGCGAATGGCTGCTTCGACCACTGAGAGCGCTGGCGCGCCGGTCATGAGCAATCGATGGCCGTCGGCCAGAGCGGACTCGAGGCAGGCCGCTTGAGCGACAGTCATGGCGCGGCGTCCCGCGCCACCGTGAAGAAGCAGAATCGGTCGCGATCGTTTCAATTGAGCAGAAGATCTTTGACGGGACGGTAGGCAGGATCTTGCATGCGATCCAGGTCTGACCGGACGAACCCCAGCCCGGTCACGCAGAGCTCGAAATTTTCGGACAACTTCCGAAACAGCGGGGAGTCCTGTTCGGGATCGTAGCCTCCATATTCCGCCACCAATCCGTAGGAACGTTTTCCTGTCTTCATATAATCCACCAAGAAATCCTGATGGTAAATGAGGCCCGCAGTTTTGAGGCGGCGAAGATATTCGGGAAACAACCCGGTCATAAAGAGCGTAAAGTCGCCGATATGCCGATGGACTTCGCGCTCACGGTCGAACGACTGCGCCTCCAATAACACCTCGGATTCGAACAGCATTTCGACCATCGAATCGAGGGCGCGGCCCTGTTTGTTGTGAATCTTGTAAAGTTGGTCGGTGTGGGCGAATTCGACGAGCAGATTGGAGACGTATTCGGTGACGTTGAGATCCGGCCACCCAAGGTGTTCGGTAAAACTCTTCTCAGTCAACGCGCCGAACAACTGACGGAGTGGATGGCTGCGAGAAACGGGATTTCCCATCTCGACCTCCCGGGCAATCCGTGCCCTTTGAAAATAGTATAGCAGACCGTACGTGAACCAATCGATACTTCTCCCTGTATCCTTATCGGCACTCAACACCGAAACTTAAACACGGACCCTTACGATCCGCGTCGACTATCCAGCAGGAAGGTCACCGGCCCATCGTTGACCAATTCCACCTGCATGTGTGCCCCAAATATGCCGGTCTCTACAACCAGGCCGCCGGCCCGTAGCCGATTCGTCGCCTCTTCGTACAATGCACGGGCCTCATCCGGAGGGGCAGCTAGCTCGAACCCCGGCCGGCGGCCTTTTGTCGTATCACCGAGCAGCGTAAATTGCGAGACCAGCAACAGGGCTCCGCCGACATCGCTCAGCGCGCGATTCATCTTCCCCTCATCATCTCCAAAAATACGGAGCGTCTGGATCTTCTCGAGGATGTAGAGAAGATCGCGCGCCCCATCACCTTTCTCCACGCCCAACAGGACCAGAAGGCCTGCACCGATCCGGCCCACCACGCGGCCGTCCACCTCCACGGATGCGCAAGTCACTCGCTGCAGGACTGCCTTCATGGCACATTTTGTCTCTGGTGAATCGTATCTCGTATCTCGCACATCACGAACGACGCGTCACAAGCCACAACTTGTCTTTTAGAGCGTGAGTTGGGCAAGGGTTCCCTCGAGCTTCAAGAGGCGCCGCTTCACCGGCAACCCGCAGGAGAACCCGCCCAGCGAGCCATCCTGCGCAATAATCCGGTGACAAGGCACCACGATGGGGACCGGATTGGCCCCGAGCGCCATGCCTACCGCCCTGGCATAGTGCTTCCCGCCCACGCGGGTTGCGACCCATTGATAGGACCGGACGCGGCCATAGGGAATCCGGGTGATCGCTTTCCAGACTTTCCGCTGAAACGGCGTGCCTGCCGACATATCCACCGGCAGAGAAAACGCTCGACGCGTTCCCTCAAAATAAGCCAGGAGCTGCGTCCGTGCCTCCGTCAGCAGGGCCGCGGCCGCGCCATCTTCCCTGGCCTGCTGTTGCCGAGAAGATGTCCGTCGATTCGAGGGGGACAGATCAATGGAGGTAACCCCCTTCTCGGAGGCCGCAATCTCCACCCATCCCCAGGGCGTCTTGAATGTCGTCGCTTGCGTCATGTCAGGCCCCTCCGAATTTTCGTGCCACCCGTCCCAGCCTCCGCTTCGCCATCCCGAGCACCACGTCCAGTTCGTCCGATCCAAGCATGATATGCAGGCCGAGATACCCGATGACGCTGAGCCCGATCCCGACGACCAGGACGGCAGACTTCATCACCCATTCGCCTTCCTGAGTCCAAATCGTCGCACCCGCTACCCAGGTACAGATCAGGACGACCGGGATGCAGGCCACCAGGACGCGGAGGGCGGACCGCCCGATTGAGCCCCAATCGACTCGCCCCAGACGCCGATGCAACACCGCGACGAGAATGCTCCCGTTGAGCATGGAGGCCAAGGCCGTGGCCAAGGCCAACCCCGCGGCATCCAACAGGGTCATCAACCACAGAGACAAGAGGACATTGGCCCCGACGGCAATCCCCGCCGTCACCGCCGGCGTCTTGGTATCCTGCAGCGAATAAAACGCGGAGACGATGATGCGCACCCCTGCAAAGGCCCATAACCCGACGGCATAACACAGAACAGCCGTCGCTGTCGCCAGCGTATCGACTTTGGTGAACGACCCATGCTCGAAGAACAAATGCACGATCGGCTGCCGAAGAAGGATCAGGCCCAGCATCGCCGGCAAGATGATGAAAAAAATCATCCGGAGGCCGAATCCGAGCGTCGTCCGCAATTCATCCAGCGCCCCACGGGCGGCCTGTGCGGAGAGTGTCGGCAGAATCGCCGTGGCGAGCGCCACCCCGAAAATGCCGAGTGGAAACTGGATCAGTCGCATGCCGTAAAACAAATAGGTGGGGCCCCCGGAGAAATACGACGCGAGAATCGTACTCACGGTGATATTGATCTGCGTCACCGAGAGTCCCAGCAACGAAGGAATCATGAGCAGGCCGATGCGCTTCACCCCCGGATGCCCTGGCTGGAACCTCAGGCCGAACAACATGCCGCGCCCTTTCAACCCCGGCAGTTGCATCGCAAACTGTGCGAGGCCGCCCGCCACGATGCCGATCGCCACCCCGATGATGGGCTCCGGTAATAACGGAGAAAGGAACAGCGCGCAGCCGATGGTAAAGATGTTGAAAAAGACCGGCGAGAAAGCCGGTGCCGCGAAGGCGCGCAGCGAGTTCAGAATCCCCATCGCCAAGGCCGCCAGGCTGATGAACAACAGATAGGGGAACATCACGCGGGTCAACAGGGTCGTGAGCGCCAGCTTGTCCGGATTTCCATGAAAACCCGGCGCGAGCAGCCACACAATCCCCGGCGCCGCCGCAACACCGAGCAGCGTCACGGCCGTCACGATGGTCAGGAGCGTCGTGAATGTGGCGCTGGCCAACTCCCAGGCGTCCCGCTTGGTCTTGAGCGTGTGATACTCGGTGAAGACCGGAATGAAGGCTGCAGACATCGAGCCTTCGGCGAACAGTTCCCGCAAGAGGTTGGGAATACGATAGGCGACAAAAAACGCATCGGCCGCCGGGGTCGCCCCAAAGAGCCGCGCCAGTATCATGTCACGGACAAAACCGAGAATGCGGCTGGAAAAAGTGGCGACGCCGATGAGACCCGCCGCCTTGACGACGGAATGGGTTTCGTCCGGAGCTGGTCGAGATGGTTCAACGGAAGCGGCGGGATCGGACATTATCCGGGATTGTAGCGAAACCGAGAGGGGCCGTCCATTGTCCGGCGAGAACGAACCATCAAGCGTCCTGAATCACAACGTTCGACAGCTCATTCGGATTGTCGCCCTTGCCTGGAGGACAGGCGCGAGCGAGGAGGACCCCGCTTGCCTCAATTCCTCGGCACAGTCCACCCACGAGATCGTCGACCTTCATACGCTCGACGATCACGGCGACGACATCCTGCCACTGGGCGCCTGAAATGCGATTGCCCAGAGATTGGTCAGCCAGCACATACACCTGTCGTTCGAGCAGCGACACCATCAGCAACAGCCCGGTATGCTCGCGAGTCCGTGCAATACCATGCTGGGCAAAGGCCCGTTCCGCCCGCAGCTGCACCTTCTGACGCATTCGTTCGCGGGAGGTGAGGAGTCGAATGATAAATGGCCAGGTCCCGCTCCAGGCTCCAAAGCTATAGGCCAGCATGGTCGCGGCAAGCAGCCATACGGCATTCGCCGCATGCCACCCCCAAGGGAGCCAGGCGGTTTCAATCGTCAGCAACGCCGTTAAGACGAGCAGTGCGACCAGAAGGCCGGCGCGATGTTGTGCCTCGCGGTACAGACCGGATCGCCCGACGATCATGGGAACGATTTCCGCGCTGGTGTGTTGCTCAACCACTTGCACCGCAGCCTCAACCCGCGCGCGCTCCTCATTCGTGAGCGCCGGCCGTTTACCAGTCGCCACCTGCGCCTCCTCCCCCGAAATCGCCCCCACCGCCCGAGAAGCTATCGGACCCTCCGAACGCTCCGCCGATACCACCGGATCCCCATCCACCATGTTGTGTGCTGAACCAGGTCCCATCAAACGCGCTTCCACTTCTCCGCCGTCCCGAACCGACGCCTTGTCCCAGAGCACTGAGCAGACTGACCAGAGTCAGGCTCACGGCTCCGGCAATAAGGGCAGGTATCACCCATGGTGCGGCGAGAAACGACAGGCCGCCCCCAGCGACCGGTCCCAGCACGCGATGCACGCGCGAGAGCAAGAGACCGATAACCACTCCCAGGATCACCGCGAAGACGGCGTTGCCGAAAGCATCACCGGATGACGGGGAAGCAGAGGGGCGTGCGGGAGCGCTATAGGTCCCTTCGATGGTCTTTAAGATGGCCTGAACCCCAGCCGCGATGCCGGCAGGGACATCGCCGGCTCGAAATCTCGGGACGATTTCGTTTCGGATAATCTGCGCCGACCGCGCATCCGTCAGCACCCCTTCAAGCCCGTAGCCGACCTCAAGACGAATTTTTCGATCCTTGATCGCGACGAGGAGCAAGGCTCCGTTATCGGTGCCCTTGCGGCCCAATTTCCAGGTGGTCGCCACGCGGTGGGACAGATCAAACAGCGGTTCCCCCTCCAACGACGGGACGATGAGTACCGCCACCTGGTTGGAGGTCTTCGCTTCATGCGCCTGGAGATCGGCCGACAGTTGTTCGAGCACTGCGGAGGGTAGGACGCGCGCCAGATCAACGACGCGGCCGGTGAGCGGCGGGACGTCGAACGCCTCAGCGAGAAGGCTGACCGCGAGCGTGAACAACAATCCTGAGACGAGGACCGCAGCCCCTACCCGGCTCATCAGCCGCATCGCGAACTCCCCGCCTCGAATGACGTAGACGTTAGAATTTCACTTCCGGCGGCTTGCCCACCGCCTTTTCGTCGGCCACAGTGAAATTGGCCTTCTCTTCCAGATGCAGGAGAAACTTGGCGGTCAAATTCGTGGGGAAGTAGCGGACCATCTTGTTGAACTCCGCCACTTTGTCGATGTACCGCTTGCGTGCCACGGTGATGCGATTCTCGGTACCTTCGAGCTGGCTCTGGAGATCACGAAAGTTTTGATCGGCCTTCAGGTTGGGATAGTTTTCCGCGACGGCCAACAACCTTCCCAACGCACTGGACAGACCCTGTTGAGCTTCTTGAAACTTCTTGAAGGCCGCCTCATCTCGCAGCAACTCCGGCGTCACTTGGACGCTCGTGGCTTTCGCCCGTGCTTGCACGACGTTCTCAAGCGTTTCTTTCTCGTGGGCCGCATATCCCTTCACCGTATTCACCAGGTTCGGAATCAAATCGGCCCGCCGCTGATACTGGTTGATTACCTCGCTCCAGGCAGCCTTCGTGTCTTCGTCGAGACCCTGCAAGTCGTTGTAACCGCACCCGGACAGGGTAAGCACCCCGGTGAACAGCAGCATCGCCCCCATCAACCGCGTGACTGACTTGACCATACGTTCCTCCTTCGCGCCCGTAGCGGACGGCGCGTATTGAACACCTAAGACGTAAGCCGACGAAGTCAATGGCCGGCGGTACCTGCGAGCGCGGGGGGAGATATCGATCGTCCCAGAACCTTGTTATACTCGCCTTTTGGATTGTGATCATTCCGCAGATGGAGCAGACATGGCACTCGATCGTTCCGCCAGTACCCCCGGAGGATTTCAGGTCCGACACCGTACCTTTGGGATCTTTCAGGGAAGCTCGATCGGGCTGGCCTTTTGGCACCCCTCTTCTCACATGCCCGAGTATGGACTCTGCCGGTTTGCCACGGAGGCGAAGGCACAAGCCTATGTCGACTTTCTCTCTTCGCCAAACTGCCCCGAGAAGCTGGATCCTGCAGATCTACAAGTGGAAGCCTTCGACCATGTCGAACACGAACGACTGACCACGGACTACCCGCAAGCGTCCGCTTGGGAGACGCCACTTTAGCAGAATGTCGAAATAACCGCTGCTCCCACCCGCAGCCTGGCGCGTGTCTCGGTCGCACTCGGCTTGCAGCTGTCAGCTGGCATGCCGGAGTAAGGCACGCGATGCGAACAGCTCTGTGAGGACGAGGAGCATCCGACAGGCTGGTTAGGTGGAGGATCGTGGCCCGAAGGATTCTGTCTTGGCGTGCACGAACGCCAGGAGCCGTTTGTTCTCCTGCGCCGCTCGCAGAAATTTGAACGCGATTCCACGAGAGCTCACGGATCGGACCATCGCCGCAACTTCGAGCGGAGCCTGGTCATCCTCCAGCGCGATCTGCAGATAAAAGATATCGTCCACATGCACCGGGGCCTGGCTCTCGATAATGCATCCGCCCATCGAGATATCCAAGACCGCTCCTTCTCCCCGCACCTTCCCCCCGGAGAAGGATAAGAACAAGCGCACGGGAATCCGCAGGTGCTCGCGCCGATCGACCATTTGAGCCGGATAGCTGCGCCCCAATCGAGAGGCTGGGAATCGGAAGCTGCAGGACTGGCAATGAAACGGGGAAATGTAGGCGAGCGACTGTACCAGCTCCATCAGGGTGTGACATCGGGAGCGGAACACCTTGCCTTGTCCACACTGAGGGCAGGTCAGTGGCTGGGCCATGCTCGATGTTCGGCGCGTGTCATCGCCGCTCTCTCGGACACATAATCGTCCACGAGACGCCCAGTCGTAGCTCTCCCTGGAACTCGTGCGGGCAAAAGCCGTCCTGTTTCCACCACTATTCCGTTCTGGCAGCTTTCTTGAGCATGCCGCAATAAGCCCTTCGCATGGCCATCCCCGAGGTCAACCGAGGCTGAGCGCCAGTTCAATCGATAAAGGATGATGGAAGTTCTGTCAAGAAACTCGACGGTTCTGCGCCTGCCGGACATCAGTTCTATTCATGAAGTCTGCTCTTCTCGGCGCAGCCAGGTCAGTTCGAAATTAGCCTGGGCTCCTCTCTTCATGTTCCCGGTTCCTCCTGGGAAGACAGTTGGCAAGACTCGACTGGGATGGGGGCGTGTCTGCACGGATGTCCAAGCATATCGCTGGCCTATTTAATGGGTGTTTCTCAGACGGTCTGCGACTTGGGCAACACGCAAAATGCCCCAGTACGAGTTCGTCTCTCTAGGTCACGACCGGCAGACCGAGAGAGGCCCTGTGTAAACGGGAAAAGCAGGATGTGCGAGTGATACGGCATCAGGCAAGAGGCAGCAGGGCGTTCGACGTGGTAGGGCGACGGCTCCCTTCATGCCTAGGAAAGACTTCTGACCCCTTTTTTTTGCGTTGACGGACACTCTGGTTCAACGCATCCGTAATTTTCGTCACGCGATTCTTCATTGGACGGATATTCAAACCGTCAGTGTGCCTCTCATGTCACTGCCATTTTTAGACAAAACACTCCTCTCGGCTTCTGAATTTGTCCAAGTCCGCATCACGAATGCCACGATATTGCGGAGAAATCAGGATTAAATTGTTTTAACGTCTCACTAACACCGCTCTAATCTCACGCTGCTATTCTCTCACTCACATGGGCACGGCCCTTACGCAATGAGGGCACAATCCTAAGGAGGTAGAAGCCATGACATGCAGACGATGCCAAGGATTAATGGTCGATGAATGGAGGCCGGATTTTTCCCCGGAAACGTTTGTGTGGCGGTGCATTAATTGCGGATCGATCGTCGATCCATTGATCGAACAGAATCGGCGGACGCGGCTCGCCGAGCAATTGTTACTAGAACCGGTCGAAGTATTGCAGTGATGCTGCAGCCGCAGGGCAGGAGTGAAGGTTGACCCTGTCCTGCGGCAGGTGGCGTACTAGAGGGCGAAGTCGGCCCAGAGGACGGTGTGGTCAGAGGGGTCGGTCGCGCGTCGTGGCTCTAAATCAACATCGATGCGCTGACACTTCTGGGCCAAGGGGGGGGTCGCAAGGATATGGTCGATCCGCCACCCTTTGTTGGAGGCGAGAGCACTGGGCGCACGGTAGTCGAAAAAAGTGAATTGCTGGCGATCTGGATACAGTTTGCAGAACACATCCTCGAAGCCCCACGCAACCGTCTTCCCATAGGCATTGCGCGCGTCTTCGTGATAGCAGACATGTTTGAGGTGTTTCTCCGGACTGTGGACATCAATGGGTCTTGGGGCCACATTCATGTCTCCACACCAGATCGCCGGCTCCTTCGGGGAAAGATGCGTCTCAAAATGCTTCCGCAACCTCTCATACCAGGCAAGTTTGTATTGGTACTTCGGTGAGTCGATCTCAAACCCTTGCGGGACGTACGTGTTGACAATCGGAATGCCCTGAATCACGACTCGCAAGAGACGCGCATCCTCCACATCGCCTCCGTCATCGAACCCGTACCATACCACTTCCGGCTTCGTGCGGCTGAGCACCGCGACGCCATTGTATGATTTCATACCTCGGAAGGTGACCTCATACCCGGAAGCAGCGAGCCCTGCCAAAGGGAATTCGCTGTCCTGGACTTTGGTTTCCTGCAGACACAGCACATCAGGCTGATAACGCTCGATCCACTGCAGCACGATCGGGAGGCGTTTGCGTAGTGAATTGACGTTAAAGGTCGCGATTTTCATACGGCAGGGCCGATTCTAGCAGAGCCTACCCGCCGCAACAACTGAGGCAGGAAAAACACCGCGGCCTGCAATCGGGGAATCCCAATCACAGGCCGTCGTTGTCGGACGCCAGCGAGGATCTCCTCGCCGTCTCACTAATCTGGGTTAGTTCCGCATCGCATCCATGACATCGTGCTTCATGCCGTCGGCCTCGTGCTTGATGTCTTCCGCGGCACCCTTCATTTCTGTCGCTTTCGCGTGAGCCGCAGCTTTCCTCGCCTTTGCCTTGGCTTTGGCCTGCTCCTTCTTCGCCTTCAAGGCAGATTTGGCTTGTTTCTTCTTAGCTTTCGCCTCATCCCGTTTCACCTTCATCTCGTTCTTCGTCGACTCTTTGTTGGCCTTGAAATCGCTGGTCATGCCTTCTTTATGGGCTTTCAGGTCGTCCGACAGACCGCCCATGTCTTGTTTCATCTCCTCTGACATCTTTCCGATTCCCATATCGTCTGCGAAGGAGAACGAACTCATTCCCACAAATGCAACGGCGACCATGGCAGCGATAGACCTTCTCATCAACAGACCTCCCTGGTGGTTGAAATATGGCACTTGGATCCGCGTCGACTTGACGGGCACGCAGCCCTCATCAATACGCTGAAGGGTTTCGTTTGCCAATTATTTTGCTCGTTTTTGCCGGAACCACACAGCCAAGCTGGCACCTTCGACGAATATGGCCGTCAAAAGACTGGATGTTTATTGGAGGAAGGCGTCGCGAAACGCTAATTTCGAACGGCGGTGAGATATCGTCTGAGAATGGCCTGCTCGACTCGCGAACGGCCGCGGTCCGGAGCAGGAAACCGGAGCACAAGGTGAATACGGTCCGCCTCGGGAAATTGAATGGTGATTCTAGGGTCAGGAGAGGGAGCTTCCAATAGATTTCGTTGCTCCAGCAGTTTCATCTGCCGGCCCATTTGATCCATGAATGGGGCACACTCCGCCTTCGCGGCATCAAGGAGCGCTTGTTCGGCCACCTGCCAATTTTCGGAACTCTGGAGCGGTACTGACAATACGTAGAGACCGTATTCCTGCGAAGGGCTTTCTTTGATCAACGGATTCGTGAACAGGAGGCTATTGGGGAAAACTACAATTCGACCGGTATAGAGGTGTGACGTCTGGCCCGGCCCAATCTCCAGCAGTTTCGTCGCAAACACATCGTGGTCGAGCACCACTCCGCGATAGGCTCCCAGTTGAATGCGATCCCCCACGGCATAGACGCTCCCTCCGACGCGCAAGGCGGCTCCACTCCAGCACAGAATCAATTCTTTTGTCGCAAGGACGAGGGCGGCAGCCAGCGCGACCAGGGAAACGGCGAACGCTTCCAACTCATGCGCCCAAATCACCACGAGGCCCATGAAAAGGCCGAGCACCATGCTGTTGCGGATCGTGACGATCCATCGGCGCTTCGCTTCGATGGTCAGGGTTTGGTTTCGTGTAATCGAGCGAACCAGGACCGTTCGCACGATGAGGAGTAGGAACAGGAGCAGGAGGGATTTCAGGAGGTCGAAGAAGACACTGGATCCGATAGCCGGCAACAATTCTTGCATCGTGGTGTGTCTTGATTGCCCTACTGCGACGTGGTGGCATCCTCACTGGGGCGTGGGACGCATTCTTCCCGTTTCCAATCCTTGAGCCGCTTGGCCTCATCGAACGAAAGCGTATAGCGGTAACAGTACAACGGCTCACGGTAGGGCTCCTCACCGCCGGCCAAACTTTTCCCGAAGGGAGAGGGCGAGGGCGGAGCTTTCGTTTTTTTCCCGGCGGTCAAGCTGCTGGGATCCCAGGGATGGACTTCTCGGTCCCCCATCGGCACACGGTAGGTCCAGACAGTATCGCCACCGAGGACCGGCGTCTTGGCCGTACTCGGAGGACCGAATTTTTCTGCAATATCGTCTTGGGTGAGTGTCTTGACTCCCTTGTCGAGATACTGGTCACGCCAAGGCCCTCCGCAGCCGGCCAGCATCACCAGGCAGAGCAAGAGCACCACGGCGTCCCACCGAACCGGGCACGTCAGCTTCATATCCCTTTCAGACGTCGACCGGTTAGCGTTCCGAATCACGCTGTTCTCGAACCCACCGAATTGAACAATACATCGCATACCCCTGGGCCATCATCCCGGTGACGAGGAGCCCCAATGCCGTCTGCAGCCACACCGTATCGGGATATTCCAGTCCGTAGATGCCGAGCATAAATCCCACGGCAATGAATACAATGCCCGTCCCGCGCGCAATCAACGCCTTGGTCCGCAAATCAGACATCGGTCGTCCTCTCACCCGGCAGATCCACTACGCTACACCGGAGCATCCTATCGGTTCAACTCTTCGTCGTTGCGCCGTCACGACTTCACCTTCGCGCGAATCGCATTGGCTCTGCCTTCGAGAGCCTCCGCCTCTGCACGCCGGTTGAGCTTGCGAAGCGCACCGGCATAGTCGTCGAGGGTCTTCACCACATCGGGATGGTCGGGGCTCAGCTGTTTCTCCCGCACCGCCAAGGCACGCGCCAACAACGCCTCTGCACGCTCCCCGTCTCCTTGGGCCGAATGCAGCGCGGCTAAATTGCTCAGCGCCAAGGCCACCTCCAAATGATCCGGTCCAAGGAGTTGCTCCTTGATCGCGAGCGCCCGCGTCAAGAGCCGCTGCGCATCGGCATATTGTCCGTGCTTGCGATGCAGCACCCCAAGGTTGTTCAGCATCGCCGCCACGTCCAGATGGTTCTCGCCGTGCACTTCTTGGTAGATCTTGAGCGCCTCAAGGTAGACCGGTTCGGCGTCGACAAATTTCCCCTGTGCACTGTAGGTTTGAGCCAGGTGGGCCAGCGTCACCGCAACCCGCCGATCGTGACGACCGAACTCTTCCGCCTTGTGGACGGCGGCGGAAAAAATCTGTTCGGCTTCCCGATACTGCCCTCGCTGTAACGCCGCGTCGCCGGCTTGCATAGCGGCATCCCACGTCTGTTGCCCGCACGACAGGGTCATGAGCACCAGGAGAGCGGACAAGCGGACGAGAGATGTCGGGCTCATGATCGGCTCATCTGCTCGACGATGGATTCAGCCGGATAGGTCACAATCTCCGCCAACGTCGGGTGATAGTGCGGAATGCGCAGCAGGTCCTGCGCCGTCCCGTGAAAATACATCACGGCAATGAGTTCATGAATCAGTTCCGCCGCATCCGGTCCCACAATGTGGGCGCCGAGCAATTCTCCGCTATCCGGGCGACAGAGCAACTTCACGAATCCATGTGTCGTCCCCATACACATCGCCTTGCCATGATCGGCAAACGGATACGACGCCGTCAGATATGGAATCTCCTGCTCCCGGCACTGGCGTTCATTCAGGCCCGCGACCGCGATCTGAGGTTCAGTGAAGACCGCTTCGGCATCAAGCCGGTGATCGATCACCCGCGCGGGCTCATTGGGATGAGTGGCGTTGAACGCCGCGGTTTCACCTTGCTGAATCGCCAGATGCACGATCGGGTTGAGATCATTCACGTCGCCGACGGCAAAGATATGAGGCTGCGAAGTCCGCATGTCCGGACCGACCGTCAGACGACCGTCGACGACCTGCACGCCGGCTTTCTCAAGGCCTAACCCCCTCAGATTGGGGCGACGGCCAAGGGCCTGAAAAATGATCTCTCCGGATCGCGCCTGCGTCACACCACCCTGCGCCAGGTGCACCGTCTTCTCAGATGGGGTCGAGGTCACTCGCAGGAACGAGACATCCGTCAACACCTCAATCCCCTCATCGCGAAACGCCATCTCCAGAGCCCGACCGATGTCCTCATCCATGTCGGACAACAGCGTCGTACTCCGTTGGAACACCGTCACCTTGGTTCCGATCCGGGCGAAGAATTGCCCGATTTCGACGGCGACCGGACCACCGCCCAGCACGAGGAGCGAGACCGGCGGACGCCGGAGATCGAGCATCGTATCGCTGGTCATGTATCCGGCATCCTCCAACCCGGGAATCGACACATCGCAGGCTGACGATCCCGTGGCGATCACGAACGCCTGCCCATGAATCCGAACGTCTCCTGCGCAAATGTCGTGCGGCGAGATGAACTCGGCCCGCGCCTCATACAGGGTGAACCGAGGATCGCGCAGGGCAGCGATGCGATCGGCCGCAAACTCCTGAACCAGTCGATTCTTGCGATCGACTATGGCCGACAGATCCGCGCGGGCGGTGACCGGGGCAAGCCCGAACTCGGGCGCCCGTTTCATCAGCGCCATGACTTCGGCCGACCGGAGGATGGTTTTGGTCGGCATGCAGCCTCGCAAAATGCAGAGGCCTCCGAGGGGGCCCTGATCGACGATGGCGACATCGGCGCCGGCATCGCGAACCGTCCGAGCGGCGGCATAGCCGGCCGATCCCCCGCCGATTACCACGACATCGTGTCGACGCTCAAGCATGTGAGAGAGTTGTGATGACATGCGGTGTTCGATAGACTACGCGCAGGTAAGGATACACTATGATCAAACCCGGTCGCTATCGTCACTATAAAGGGAAGGACTATGAAGTGCTCGGGGTGGCACGGCACTCCGAAACCGAGGAAGAATATGTCGTCTATCGTCAACTCTATGGAGAAGGCGGGCTCTGGATCAGACCGATAGGCATGTTTCTCGAAACAGTGTTGGTCGGGGGGACCATCGTCCCCCGGTTTCGGCGGCTAGAGGAAGGTCCAGTGTGAAAAGGTTGCGGCTTGTCCCAGGCGGCGCCCGGCCTGGTCGATGACACTCCACACGATCGCATCTTCAACCAGGAATCGGCGGCCTCTGTTCGAAATTCTGACGCCCCGGTAGTTCTCCACATACCCCCGCGTGCGGGCGCGCTCCAGCATCCATTCCCGCTCAGCACGGTTGACGACTTCCGCCGTCAGCCGCGACGGCGTCTGCAGCAGCTCGTCCCACGTCGTCTCCCAGAGGGTCAGCGCGAGATGCGAGCCATAATTCAGAATCGGATCCTCCTCCGTGCCATGGGAGACGACCACGAACGGCGCCAAGAAGAGCGCGTGGGCCTGCTCCTCCGGCCCTCCCACCCGTTGAAGCAAGTCTCGCCCAACCCAATGGCGATAGCTGTTCAGCAGCAGCTGGGACCATTCGACGACCCGCGGCTGCCTCCACACCTGATTCGGATCGTCCATCGCCCCCTCGACGGGATACATTAAAGACACGTCGCCTGAAGACTCCACATGCCTGCCGCGTGGTAGCACGCCTGCTCGCCCGATGCAACGCGCGCTTACGCGGCGCTTTTTCGCAAGTGACGGACAAACAATGCCTGCCCGCCTGTTCCCAGCAACGTCATGACCAGGTCGCCGCGTTGCATGGCACTTCCGCGTCCCACCGTCTCGTGGTCTTGCGTGACGACCTTACAGGACCACGTTTCTACAGGCTCGTCGTGGCCCTTCATCTTGAGAATGACGCGGCCTCTCCGCTCGACCCGATAAGTCATTTCCAACGGCACAGTCTCAAATACTTTGTCTGGACGGCCGAAAATGGGCCGGAGCGAGTAGGCCGATTTGGCGCCGCTGCGATTCGAGTACTGAAAGACTTGATGGGGGAACAGATAGGGGGCCTGCGGGTTTCGGAATCGATAGGACGAGTCGAATGCCACCAGTTGCCAATTTCCAAGCAGATCGTGACCTGTACAGGTTCGGGCATACCCCACCTGGAAGACCGGTCCTGTTCTTGTCAGCGACCTCGCAATGGAGTGATCCTTTGCCTCCACAGGGCCCCAGTTCATCACACTCCCCCACCCCACAACGACGAGCACCCCTATCCATCGTGTCATACGATCCTCCGTCTGAAAGACGATCCCTCCGCACCCCTGTCCCGGTTCTTTAAGACAAGCCTAGCAGAGGATCGGACGTCGTCAGGAACTCAGCGATATTAAGGATCTTTCCGTACGTCTGCGGCCGGGGGAGGGGCAGGCAAGGATTTCGGGGCTCGCGGCAGCACACGGTATTCGATCAGCCGGCAGGTACAAAAGGAGACCTGTCGCCATTCTGCCGTAATTTTCACGATCGCCGATCCACAGATAGAGCAGCCCAGCGCCCGGGGATCGCGCTTGATGGTCCAGCGTGGAATCGTGATGCGTTCGGTGTCGACCGGTTCCTGTTCCATGGGGACGTTATCGGTCCCCGGTTTTAAAATCTGAAGCGGCAAATTCTGCACTCCCCCTTAGCCCTTGATGCGGCAGGCCTGCTCGCATATATAATAGTCCCGCATCGGTACTGCGCCGTCACTCTGTTACAACGGCGCGGGTCTACAAGGAGTATGGCCATGGCTGCACACACACTGTTCGACAAAATTTGGGATGAGCACGTGGTTCGGGCGGAACCCGACGGCACCACGTTACTCTATATCGACCGCCATCTGGTGCACGAAGTCACGTCTCCGCAAGCCTTCGAAGGATTGACGGCGGCCGGGCGGGCTCCACGCAGACCGGGTGCCGTGCTGGCCGTTCCCGATCATAACGTCCCGACCACGGACCGTCGCGTGGCGATTGCCGACCCCATCAGCGCCAAACAAATCCACACGTTGGAAGACAACTGTACCGCCTTCGGCATCACGCTGTTCGGCATGAACGACATCCGGCAGGGCGTGGTGCATATCATCGGCCCTGAACAGGGGTTCACCTTGCCGGGTATGACGATCGTCTGCGGCGATTCGCATACCTCGACCCACGGGGCCTTCGGAGCACTCGCGTTCGGAATCGGTACAAGCGAGGTCGAACATGTCCTGGCCACGCAATGCTTGGTCCAGAAACGTCCCAAAACCATGGAGGTCCGAGTCGAGGGGCAGCTGTCTCCCCGTTGTTCCGCGAAAGACGTGATCCTGGCCATCATCGGCAAAATCGGCACGGCCGGCGGAACAGGCTACGTCATCGAATACACAGGCTCCACGATCCGTGCGCTCAGCATGGAAGGCCGCATGACGCTCTGCAACATGTCCATCGAAGGCGGGGCCCGCGCCGGGATGGTGGCACCGGATGAGACCACCGTCGCCTACATCAAAGGTCGCCCGATGGCGCCGAAGGGGGCGCTGTGGGATCAGGCCGTGACGGCCTGGCAGCAACTCACGACCGATCCCGGTGCGCAGTACGATGCCGTCGTGGAGTTGCGGGCCGAGACGATCGCCCCCCAAGTCACGTGGGGCACCAGCCCGGGAATGGTCACCGGTGTGGATGGGAATGTGCCGGATCCTCGGACCATGGGCGACGAAAAGCTTCGTCAAGCCACCGAGCGGGCCCTCGAGTATATGGCGTTGGTACCCGGGATGCCGATCCGTGACATCAAAATCGACAAGGTGTTCATCGGGTCCTGCACCAATTCACGAATTGAAGACCTCCGCCTCGCAGCATCGTTCGCCAAGGGCAAGAAAGTCGCCGGCAGCGTGCACGCGATGGTGGTTCCTGGTTCCGGTCTCGTAAAACAACAAGCGGAACAAGAAGGACTCGATCGCATCTTCAAAGAGTCGGGATTCGAATGGCGGGAAGCAGGATGCAGCATGTGTCTGGCCATGAATGCCGACGTGCTTCAACCGGGAGAACGCTGCGCCTCGACCAGCAACCGGAACTTTGAAGGACGCCAGGGGGCGGGCGGCAGGACCCATTTGGTGTCTCCTGCGATGGCTGTAGCAGCGGCCATCGAGGGACATTTCGTCGATATCCGTCACTGGTCATAGCCCCATTTTCGCTCTGTCCCGTGGGTTCTGTTCACAGCAGTCACCATCACGCACGAAGCAAGAGAGGATAGACTGAGGACACACTATGGATGCGTTCACTACACTCACAGGCTTGGTTGCTCCGCTGGACCGGCTTAATGTCGATACTGATCAGATCATCCCGAAACAGTTCCTGAAGACGATCAAGCGGACTGGTCTGCGAGAAGGACTGTTCTATGATTGGCGGCGCCTGAAGGATGGCTCACAGGATCCCACCTTCTTCTTGAACCAACCCCGTTATCAGCAGGCCACCATTCTCTTGGCGCGGGACAACTTCGGCTGCGGATCATCGCGTGAACATGCGCCCTGGGCGCTGCTGGATCAGGGTTTTCGATGCGTGCTCGCCCCCAGCTTCGCAGACATTTTCTACAATAACTGTTTTCAAAACGGCATGTTGCCGGTGGTTCTGACGGGAGCTGAAATCCAGGCGTTGTTCGAGGGCGTCGCGGCCCGTGAAGGGTATCGACTCACGGTGGACCTTGCTGCCCAGCGCGTGATCACGCCGGAAGGAACCGCCTATCACTTCGAGATTGATCCATTCCGAAAAGATTGTCTGTATCGCGGGCTGGACGCGATCGGTCTCACGCTCCAGCATGCCGGACAGATTGAGCGGTATGAACAACGCCGTCGCACGCAAGCCCCCTGGCTGTTTCAGGATGTGACCCAGCCTAGAGGAGCCCTATGACGTGGTGGGAAACGATTCTCTTTCCAGTGGCCTGGCTGTGGAGGCCGAAACTATTTCTTACGTTGCTGGTTTTCGGCGGAGCCGCCTACCTCTTGATCATCTTCAACTGGAGTTATTCCGACGGAGATCGCGTGGGCTATCTCCAGAAGCTTTCTCGGAAAGGGTGGATCTGCAAGACACAGGAAGGCGAGCTCGCGATGACGACGGTACCCGGCGTGGCCCCGCTGTTATGGAATTTCAGTGTGTGGGATGAGGCCGTGGCCAGGAAACTCGATGGGCAGATGGGAAAACGGGTCGTCCTCCATTACAAGGAATTCCGCTATATCCCCACCACCTGCTTCGGAGAAACTACCTACTTTGTGGATCGCGTCGAGGTCTTGGATTGACCGCCCCGTTCCGCGCGCCCTTACAGCCACTTCTTCTGCTTGAAAAAGTACAGCATGGCACTCCCGGTCACGGCCATCACGCCGAGCACGGCCGGGTATCCCCAGGGTGATTTCAATTCAGGCATGTGTTCGAAATTCATGCCGTAGATACTGGCGATAAAGCTGAGCGGCATGAAGATCGTCGTGATGATCGTCAGCACTTTCATGACACCGTTCAAACGGTAGCTCACGCTCGACAGATACACTTCCATCATGGATGACACCATTTCCCGCAACGTTTCGATGGTATCGCCGATCTGAATGATGTGGTCATAGACGTCTCGAAAGAAGACCTTCGTCGATCCCTGCAAGAATTGACCGTCCGACCGTGAGAGATTGTTCATCACATCCCGCAGGGGCCAGACAGAGCGGCGTAAAAAAAGGAGTTGCCGCTTGAGGGCGTGGATGTCTCGCAGCGTTTCCGGGCCAGGATTGGTGACACACAGATCCTGCAACGCTTCAATCTTTTCCCCCAACGTTTCCAAGATGATGAAGTATCGATCCACGATCGAATCCATCAGCGCATAAAGAAGATAATCTGCTCCCGCATGCCGCAGGCGGCCTTTGCCGTTCCGCAGGCGTTCCTTCACGCCCTGAAAGACATCGCCGCCATTCTCCTGAAAAGACAAGAGAAAGTTTTCTCCGAAGACCAAGCTGACCTGCTCGACGTTGATGTCTCCCTGACGTTGCCCCTCGTACAGCATCTTGAGCACAACATAGCCATAGGTACCGTAATCGTCGAGTTTCGGACGTTGGTCGGTATTCGCGATATCTTCCAACAGCAGCGGATGGAGTCCAAAGATTTTCCCGAATGCCTCCAGCACCTCCATCTTGTGGATGCCTCCAACGTCCACCCATCGGACGGTCGGCTCCCCGCTCAGGACCACCTCCTCCGGCTTCGCCACAGTCCGCTCTTGGAAGTGTCCTTCGCCATATTCGTAGACCGAGATGGTGACCTTCTCCGATTTTTTTTCGCCGATATGGACCAGCGTGCCGGGCGGCAATCCCGCCTTGCGGGAACGTTTGTGCATCAACTTCATCGTAGTCTCAGCTTGTACGCGGAACATGGAAACGCGTCAAGAGCAGTCGTCAGCGCGAACCATTCTCCGCTTTGTTCTCGGACGAAGACCTGTTACCGTAGAACGAAGGGGGCACAAGCCTTACTAATCGGAGCCTACCTTTCGATGAAACAGGAACTTGCCACACTGTCGGATGCCATGACACGAGCCGGTCGCGAGGCCCTCAGATTGGCGGCCGAAGGGTTTGAGACCTATACGAAACAGGATCAGTCGCCGGTCACGTCCGCTGACCTGGCCGTGAATCAGATTCTTCGAGATAGCTTGTCGGCGGCATTCCCCGATGACGGCTGGTTATCGGAGGAAACACCGGACACCTCGGACCGGCTGAGCAAGAAACGTGTCTGGATTGTCGATCCGATCGATGGGACCCGCGCGTTTGTGCGAGGCCTGCCAGAATTTTGCCTGTCAGTGGCACTCGTGGAAAATGGTTTGCCGACGGTAGCAGCCATCTTCAATCCATCCACCGGTGAGTTCTTTTCGGCCATCCGTGGCCTGGGCATGCGCGTCGATCGCCGCCCCGAGGCCGCTCAGCCTTCCTTCACATCGCCCGAGCGTCCACTGGCGCTTGTGAGCCCCTCGGAACTCCGGATAGGCCGCTTTCAAGCCCTTGAGCCGCACATACGTTGCCACCCGATTGGATCAATTGCCTATGCCCTCGCACTGGTCGCGGCAGGGCAAGCTGACGCAGTGGTGACATTGGAGGGGGGTAACGAATGGGACATCGCCGCCGGTGTCCTGTTGATCGAAGAAAGCGGAGGACGCGCCACAACCGCCTCGGGCCATCCTTTTTCATTCAATCGCACCGATCCTCGACTGCAGGGCACCTTGGCACTTGGTTCGAACCTGGCCGCGCCGGTGCGCGCCCACCTCATGCAGCTCAGCGCGGCCGGGGCCGGCCTTGGCTCCCCCCTCTGACCCTTTCCATCGCCCGATCTTGTCTGTACGATGCCCCTAGTCCGGATTATTCATGAATGCCGTCGCGAGGCGTTCGAGACCGAAGACCGTCGGGGCTTCTCACAAGTAAGGCCGACGTATACGTACTGACAGTCCGTCGAGGAGGCCGAACGATAAAAGCCCCGCCGGGCGAGAAGATCCGACGACGAAGTAGGTATTCATGAATCGTCCGGGCTAGCACAGACATGGAGGTTTCCCATGAACGTGGCCTTGTTGGGCACAGGATTATTGGGGCAGGCAGTGGCGGAGCGATTACACGCCAGAGGCCACAGCCTGTCGGCCTATAACCGCTCCCTTGAAAAAACAGTCTCCCTGCGTCAACGCGGTATTCGAATCACCTCAATTGCCGAACAGGCCATGTCCACTGCAGACGTGGTCCTGCTCCTGCTCTCGGACGCGTCGGCCATCCGCGCCGTGCTGTTCGATCAGGCCACCAGCGGGGCGATCGAGGGGCGCACCATCATCCAGATGGGCACGATCGGTCCTTCAGAGAGTCGTTCGATCCAGCGCGAGATCGAACGTTTCGGTGGTCGGTACCTGGAAGCGCCGGTTCTTGGCAGCATTGCAGAAGCTCACGCGGGCTCTCTCTTGATCATGGTCGGTGCGACTCCGGAGCAGTATGCCGAATATGAACCGCTCCTGCGTACCATGGGGTCGGAGGTGCATCTGATCGGTCCGGTCGGGAAAGCCGCAGTCTTAAAACTCGCCTTGAATCAGCTCATTGCCTCGGAAATGGCGGCCTTCGCCTTGAGCCTGGGGTTGGTTCGCCGAGAAGGGGTTGCGGTGGAGAGCTTTATGAGGGTGTTGCGAAAAAGTGCCTTGTACGCGCCGATGTTCGACAAAAAACTGCCTCGGCTGTCGGAGCGGAACTATGACAACCCGAACTTTTCCACGCGCCACTTGCTGAAAGATGTGGAGTTAGTCCTCAATGCAGCAGAGACCACGCACCTGGCTATCGGCGGACTCCAGGGAATACGGTCGCTGCTCACCGAGACCATCGCCCAAGGGCTGGGAGCCGTGGACTACTCGGCTATCTATGAGGAGATTGATCCGGCGGAGGACTAGCGGCCGTAACGGTTACTGAGGAGACCGATCCATGGGCAGGCTCTGATTACCCACAGTCGATTGAACCTTCATCACGTGAAACCGGCCACCAGCCTTGTTCGGAGCAGCATCACGCTCGATGCGCGTATACCACCACCGGCCCTCGCCTTCCGAATAGTCGGCTGACAGCGTGATTTCGAATCCACCTTCCCGATCATTCTCTCGCTGCGCCCAGGCCCCTGCCCAGCGGCGGTCCGAAAGCAGGTCGGTCCGAAAGCGGCCGTCTTTAAAATCATAGGTGCCGTTTCCGAATTGATCCAGCCTCAGCGGCACAACCATTCCGCCTTCTTCATATTCCCATTCACCCGCGAGGACAGCATTCTCCCCAGCCGGTGTGGAAACTTCCGCCGGCACAGACGCGGTCGATGAGGCCTCGTATGGCACTGGCGCATGACTACAGGCTTGCAAAGCCATCGAGACGATGCAAATCGATATCAAAGACAAAACAGAATACTTCATACGGTGATTCCTATGGTGTCCTGAACGCAACAAGCCCTCTTGGTGCCTCGCCCTAAAGTTCTTCATACCATGCATCCGCGCCTCCCTCAAGTCTTCTGCCACTTTTTGCTCATATCCACCATGAAGTCATCCCGCGGGGTGGGTCTAAAGACGGAGAGCACCACGCATTGGGCTCACGAATGGGACATTCAACGCCCTGAATTTATGATCGGATTCTCGGGCATGCAGCGCCACTCGCTCCGTGGAGGCTGCCTCAAGGTCAGACATCCTCAACCGATAAGGAGAAGGTGGGAAAGGTACGCCCGGAGTCAGACTATTGGCCGGAGGGCAGCTCTGAGCTGCCACAGGGAACCCGGCTGTCGGGAAGGATATTTGAGGAACATAAGTGACTGACCGTTCGATGAAAAAGAACGCGCCACTTTCTGATCACGAATCGCACCCTATCGCGACACTCAGTCGATACCAGATCCTTGATACCGAGCAGGAACCTCCCTTTGCTGATCTCGTGGAGCTGGCGGCAATGATCTGTCAGGTGCCGATCGCACAGATCAGCCTCATCGATCCCTTTCGACAGTGGTCGAGAGTAAAGGGAGGAGTGACAGCCTGCAAGATGCCTTGCGACTGTGCATTCTGCGCCCATGCCATCCTTCAGCGCAACGTCTTCGAGGTGCCAAACACGCTCACCGATGCGCGGTTTGCGGCGAACCCACAGGTGACGGGACCTCCATCCATTCGCTTTTATGCCGCTGCCCCACTCGTAAGCGCAGATGGGTATGCGCTCGGAACCCTCTGTGTCATGGACCAGGTTCCTAGGCAACTGACCTCGGAACAACGAGAAGCTCTCTCCGCCCTGGGACGCCAGGTCATCAGCCAACTGGATCTTCGCTTGCACAATAGGCAATTGAAGGAAGGCCTTGCCGCTCAGAAACAGTCTGAACTGGTCCAGGCACGGCTTCTGTTTGCCCTCGACCACGCAATCGACGGAATTGCCCTCCTCGACCAGACCGGAGGTTTTACCTACGTCAATCGGGCCTATGCGGCCATCTTCGGGTATGAGCCAGATGAACTGATCGGAGAGTCCTGGAAAGAGCTGTATGCGCCCCAATGGGTGGTCAAAATCGAAGAGGTATTTTTCCCCACGCTGATTGAGCGGGGCCATTGGCACGGTGAAGCGATCGGGAGAAAAAAAATCGGTGACACCGTCTTTACCGAGATTTCCCTGGCACTCTTCCCTGAACAAAACAAGAAGGACAACTGGCTTCTCTGGACCTGTCGCGATCAGACAGCGCAAAAGGCGGCGCGGGACGGGATTCTGGACGCTCAAGCGAGACTCCAGGCAGTCCTGGATGCAGCTACGGAGGTCTCCATCATCGCGATGGATCTTGAGGGAATGATCACCGTCTTCAATCGCGGGGCGGAATGGATGCTGGCCTATGACGCCGACGAGATGATCGGGAAACAGACTCCCATCGTCATTCATCTCCCATCCGAAATCGAATCCCGCGGGTGGGAGCTGTCGGAGCACTTCGGACGACCTATCCGGGGATTCGACGTGCTCGTGGAAGAGGTCAGGCGCGGTACGCATGAAGAACGCGAATGGACCTATCTCCGGAAGGACGGCCAGCACATTCCGGTCACTCTCTTGGTCACCGCTATGCGCGATGCCTCCGGCTACATCACAGGATACCTGGGGATTGCCAAAGATCTGAGCGAGTCCAAACGGGCGGAAGCCGCCTTGCGTGCGAGCGAAGAACGCTATCAAGTCGCCGTACGAGGCTCGAGCGACGGAATCTGGGATTGGAACGTCCTGACGAATGAAATGTATTACTCGCCACGGTTCAAAGAACTGCTCGGATATGAGGATCACGAAATCGCCAATGTCTTTGCCAGCCTTTCTTCCCGCCTTCATTCGGATGACGAACATGGCTTCACGGCGGCCGTCAAGGCACACCTCGCCAAGAAAACACCCTATGACGTCGAATACCGGTTGCGCACCAAGTCCGGCCACTACCGCTGGTTTCGCGCGCGCGGGCAGGCTGTGTGGAATGAACAGGGGTTACCTGTCCGGATGGCAGGATCGATCACCGATATCACCGAAAAGAAAACGGCCGAGGAAGCGCTGGCCAAAGCCGCGACGGAGCTGGCAGGCCGGAATGTGGAACTCCAGCAGGCACGCGATCATGCGCTGGCAGCGACGAAGGCAAAAACCGAGTTCCTCGCCACCATGAGTCACGAGATCCGGACCCCCATGAATGCCATTATCGGCATGGCGGACCTCCTCCAGGAAACGGCGCTCTCGCAAGTGCAGCAGGAATATGTCGACCGATTCAGCCGCGCGGCTACCAGTCTGCTCGATTTGATCAACGACATCCTGGACCTTTCTAAAATCGAAGCCGGCCACGTGGAATTGGAATCGATCCCCTTCGACCTCCACGATCTCGTCGATAAAACCGCTGAATCGATGGCCGTCCGCGCCAACGCAAAAAAAATCGAACTGATCGCGTTCGTGCACCCGGAGGTGCCGGCCTGCGTGCTCGGCGATCCAACGCGCCTGCGCCAGGTGCTCGTCAATCTGACCGGCAATGCCATCAAATTCACGGAGCAAGGAGAGGTCGCGCTTAAAGTGGAACGGGCCGGCGATCAGTCTGCGCCGGGCTCCCTTCGCTTCTCGATCACGGATACCGGCATCGGGATTCCGGTGAACAAGATCAGCACCATCTTTGAGAGCTTCACGCAGGTCGATTCGTCCACCACGCGCAAGTATGGCGGCACCGGACTCGGACTGAGCATTTCGAAACGGATTGTGGGGCTGATGGGAGGCGACATCGAGGTGGAAAGCGTCGTCGGACTCGGCAGCACGTTTTCATTTGTTCTGCGACTGACGGATGCGCCCGCGCTGGATGCTTCGTCGACGTTGCCCTCGCTCGACCTTCAGGGACACCGCATTCTCGTCGTGGACGACAGCGAGACCAACCGGATGATCGTGCGGGAGCACCTCTCCCGCATGGGCGCCCTGGTCATCGAATCACCCGATGGAGCTGCGGCCATGATGGCCTTCGACGTGGCTCATCGGCGGGACGAGCCGATTCACCTCGCCATTTTGGACTGTCACCTGCCGGACATGCATGGAATGGAGCTGGCGCAGGCCATCCGTCACCGGCCGGATGGCGCCGCGCTTCCCTTGGTGATGCATACAGCGGAAGTGCGCCGCGCGACCGCCCGCCGGGCCGATCAATTGAACATTGCCAGTTATGTCTACAAACCCATCAGCCGCAAGCGGCTGCTGGCCTCTCTGGCCATCGCGCTGCACCAGGCGCCGACCGCCCCCGCGACTCAGAAGCCGATGCCGGCTCACCCCGAGCCTTCAAGTCACCCTCCACTCGCTATCCTGCTCGTCGAGGATTTGGAAGACAATCGCGATCTGATCGCCTTGTTCCTGAATGGGATGCCCTACCACTTGGACATGGCAGAGAACGGAGCCGTCGGCGTGCAGAAGTTTCAGTCGGGTACCTATGGCCTCGTGCTGATGGATATTCAGATGCCGGTGATGGACGGCTATCAGGCCACCAGCACCATCCGGGCGTGGGAACGCAGCCAGGGACAAGAGGCCACGCCGATCATCGCCCTGACGGCGAACGCCTTCAAGGACGACATCGAAAAGAGCTTGGCCGCCGGCTGCACAGCACATCTCACAAAGCCCATCAAAAAACAGACGCTGTTAGAGGCCATTCTGACATATAGCAGGCCCGCGTTGGCAGAGCGGCCTAAGTAGATGAGCGGAAGAAGATCCGAGTGGAGAAGACACGCGGTCAGATGGACAAGCGGGCAATCTGATGACGAAGGTCTGGCAGAATGGAGCCATCGCCACAAGTGATTGGCTTCCGCGTCTGATCCTGGTGATGGCGGGTCTTCCGCTCATCGTCGGAGGGATTATCCTCTGGTATGTCGAGACACGTTTGGTCACCGATGCAGGACAGAGCTTGGCCACGGCTGCGACTGAGATCGCCAGCAAGCTCGATATGGTCTTGCGCGAACGCATCAATAATATCGAGCTACTCTCGCACGCGCCGCTCCTGCGGACCCAAAACCGGGAGGCAATTCAGTCTATCCTCCGGGCGTTGCAAGAGGTATCCCCTGAATACAGCTGGGTGGCGCTGACGGATGCGCAGGGACGAGTCAGCGTGTCGACACAGGACTCCCTGGTCGGCAACGATTTCAGTCGCGATCCTGGATTTCTCGCCTTGCGAGGAGGTGCGCGAACGGCGGTCGACGACGCCGTAATGAGCCCCGAGGACAGTGGAGTTTTTGTAGTCACGGTCATGGCGCGCGTCGAGGGACCAGGCGGAGAATGGCACGGAGGACTGATCGCCCGGATCGGCATGCCTGCCTTCGAGGATGTGTTCGCCCAGACGGTGATGGCGCTTCAAGCCTTGTGGGGCACCGGGGTGCATTTAGAGTACCAGTTTCTGAATAGCCGGGGCGACTTGATTGCCGATTCGTTCCTGCGTGAAGAGGGCCAGCACAATCTCCAACAGATGGGCGTCCCCTCCGCGCGGTTGGTGGAGAGCGGCCCCTCCGGATTCGTGGAGGAATGGCTCGCTCGCCGACAGACCAACGTGATCACCGGATACGCTCGAACGCGAGGCAATAATGAAGAGGGACGGTTGCATTGGGGCATTCTGGTACGAGTCGATCGTGACGATATCCTCGGGCCCATTCTCATCACGATCTTCGTCATTGGAGTGGCCGGATCGGTCGTCATCGTCCCGCTGATCGGAGTGCTCCTCTGGAGCACCGTCAGTCTGAAACGCGCCTGGTTGCAAACTCAACAGGAGCACAATCGTGCGGTCGCGGCCGAAGGTCGCTTTCTCAAAGTCCTGGATGCCGCCCCGGACGCCTTTGTCATGGCAGACGGAACCGGACGGATCATCTATGCCAACCGCGTAGTTGAAGGAACCTTCGGCTATCGCCCCGAAGAGTTGCTCGGCCGGCCGGTTGAGGTGCTGATGCCGGAACGGTACCGGCACCGCCATCCCGCACAACGTGGCCACTATGTGGCCGCCCCCTATACGAGACCGATGGGCGGTAATGCCGATTTGGTCGCGCAACATAAGGATGGGCACGAGTTCCCCGTCTTGATCAGCCTCAGCCACGTGGAGATGGAAGATGGGATCTACGTGCTGTCGGCAATCCGTGACATCTCTCAGCTGAAACAGGTCCAGAAAGAACGGGAACGGCTGGATCGGAATATCCGACTGCTGCTCGACTCCACCGCAGAAGGACTGTACGGCATCGACCTCGAAGGACACTGCACCTTCGTGAATCCGGCCGGAGCGGAGCTGTTGGGCTACAGCCCTGAGGAACTGTTGGGGCAGCCCATGCATCGCCTCATCCATCACTCCCATGCGGATGGTTCCCCGTACCCCTATGAACACTGTGCGTTGGAGCGGGTCTGTCAGACCGGAGAAGGCTGCCGACTAGACGACGACAGTTTCTGGAGGAAAGACAACACCGCCTTCTCAGCCGAAATCGACGCCCGTCCGGTGTATGAAGCAGGCACGCTGACAGGAGCCGTCGTCGCCTTTACAGATATTTCAGAACGGAAGCACACGGAACTGGCGCTGGCCACCGCTGCAGCCATTCTCAAAGAACGGAACGCGGAGCTGCTGGACGCACGCGATCAGGCCTTGGCCGCAACCAAGGCCAAGAGCGACTTCCTCGCCTCGATGAGTCATGAAATCAGGACGCCGATGAATGCGATCATCGGCATGGCCGATTTACTGAAGGAGACGGCGCTCACCTCCGACCAGCTGGATTACGTCGACCGCTTCACCCGTGCGGCCAATGCGCTGCTGGATCTCATTAACGACATCCTGGATCTCTCTAAAATCGAGGCGGGCCATCTGGACCTCGAGACGATCCCGTTTGATCTCTGCGAGTTGGTTGAGAGCACGGCTGAACTGTTGGCCACGCGAGCCCATGCCAAGGGGTTGGAGTTGGTGGCACATGTCGCGCCGGAGGTGCCGACCTGGGTGGGGGGGGATCCCACGCGGCTGCGGCAGATCCTGATTAACCTCCTCGGCAATGCCATCAAATTCACCGAACACGGCGGCGTGACGGTGGATGTGCGGCTGGATCCGAAGCCGGAAGATCCGGCCGGCCTTCATATCACCGTGACGGACACCGGCATTGGGATCCCGGGAGACAAGGTGCAGGCCATCTTCGAGAACTTCACCCAGGTCGACTCGTCCACCACGCGCAAGTATGGGGGAACCGGATTGGGTCTCGGCATCAGCAAACGCCTGGTGGAGCTGATGGGCGGGACCATCTGGGTGGAGAGCACCATAGGGCTTGGCAGCACCTTCCATTTCACGACGCGATTGCCCGCACGCCAGGCGATTGAGTCTAGTTCGGATACTCGTCTCCCAGCCTCCGCTTTGGCCGGTCGACGCATTCTCGTGGTGGACGACTATGACACCAATCGCCTGGTGGTGCGGGAACATCTGTCTCGCTTGGAAGCTGAGGTCCATGAGGCGCCCGATGGGGCGTCGGCGCTGCAGATGCTCCGGCAGGCCACGGCACGAGAGCAGCGTTACGATCTGGTGGTGCTCGATTGCCGCATGCCCGGCATGGATGGGTTACAACTGGCGGCGGCGCTCAAGGCAGACGCCGAGCTGGGGCTGGTACCGGCCATCATGCTGACCTCCGAGGCACGCCCCTCGGACGCACAGCAGCTAGAAGCCGCCGGGCTAAGAGCTTGTCTGGCCAAGCCGATTCGACGCACACCATTGCTCCAAGCAGTCTTGCGCGCCATGCACAGCGAGCAAGTGGCCGATCTTCCGTTGCCGGTGCCAAGACCAGACACGCCGGGTCCCGAGAGAACCGGGCCCCTGCGCATCCTGCTCGTGGAGGACCTCGAGGACAACCGCGACGTGATCGCATTGTTTCTCAAGGACAAGCCCTACACCATCGAAATGGCCGAACAGGGTCTGGAGGCTGTGGAGAAGTTCAAGGCCAGCCGCTACGACCTAGTCTTGATGGATATTCAGATGCCGCAGATGGATGGGTATGCTGCAACCGCTGCGATTCGCCAGTGGGAACAGGAGCAACATCGCGCGCCGACGCCGATCGTGGCCCTTACGGCTAACGCGTTTCAGGAAGAGCTCGACAAGAGCCTGGCCGCCGGCTGCGATGCGCATCTGACCAAACCCATCAAGAAACAGCCCCTGCTGGAAGCCATTTGCCGATACGCCAGAGTGAACCCACGAAAGGAGGCGGCCTGATGAATGAGATCGTGCATACGTCTTCAGACCTCGGATCTGGGCCGGTGGTGGTCCACGTTGATGCCTCATTTGAACCACTGGTTCCGAAATTCATGACCAACAGGAAGAAAGAGGTCACGACCATGACGGAGGCCGTGGCACAGGGCGACTTCGAAACTGTTAGGAAGGTGGCCCATGGGATGAAGGGAGTCAGCGGAAGCTACGGATTTCCCGAGATGACCACCGTGGCAGCTCGACTTGAACAGGCCGCCAAGACCGCTGACGCGGGATCGATTCGCAATGACCTCGCTGCGCTGGCTTCGTATCTGGATCGCGTCGAAGTCGTCTACGACTGATGGTGGGCAGGGAACAAGCTCGAGGATAAGTATCCTCAGGCCGCGAGCGGTACCACGGGGACCACCCGAACCATCCGTATCGCACAGCCTGCCTACGGAACAAGCAGGAGGGTCATATGTCTCGAACAATCCTGTGCGTTGAAGATGAACAGGACACATCCGCTCTGCTCAAGGCCATTCTCGAACGGGAAGGTTATGTGGTCGTTCGTGCCGTCAATGGTCGTCAGGCCATCTGTCTGATTGAGACCATGCTTCCCCCAGCACTGATCCTGCTGGATGTCATTCTCCCTTACGTGAATGGGTTCGAGCTCTTGGCGGCTCTCCGCTTGAATCCGGATTGGAAACACGTACCGATCATCATGGTCAGTGCGGATTCCTGTGGCGCGGACATCGAACGAGCGCCGGCTCTAGGGGCAAACGATTACATGGTAAAGACGACCGGGATCAAGGACCTGGTTCAAAAGGTGACACGAGTGCTGTCCCCGTCCACCGACGAGGACCGGAAAACGGGGACCGGCGACAGGGTGTGTCCTGCGACGGTGACGCCGGTCGCACGCCGTCCGAAGGCTCGCGCTCGGCGAGCCGCACCCACCAATGACAGGAAAGGCGGGGCCAAATGACCGACGACAACGGCTCGACCGCACTGACCATTCTCCTGGTTGAAGATGAAGAAGATACCGCGTGTCTTCTGGAATTTGTGTTACAAAAGAATGGCTACCGGGTGATTCACTCCAACAACGGGCAGCGCGCCAGGAGCCTGATCACCACGATGGAGCCTCCGGATGCGGTATTGTTGGACATTTTCCTGCCCGACACGACCGGTCTCGATCTACTCGCTTACCTGCGAACACAGGAACGCTGGCAAAAGACACCCGTTGCCATGCTCACCGCCAACTCCGAGAGCCTCGATATGCGTAAGGCGGCGCTACTCGGTGCTAACGACTATATCCTCAAACCTGTGAGTCCGACCCGGCTGGCCATGAGGCTGAACCGCCTCCTGATGGATTCGCCCAGAACCAAAACCGGTTGATGTGAGGGCACAGCCCCCTCCGGATCCGGTGACCAAGGAGCGTTCCAATGGAACTGACTGCGAACTATAAGCCGAAAGTCTTAATGGTGGAAGATGAGGACGATACCGCCAGCCTACTGAAGTTTCTCTTGGAGCGGGCGAATTACCGTGTGGTCCACGCCAAGGATGGCCGAAGTGCGCAGGAACTGGTCGACACCATGCCGCTTCCGGACATCGTCTTGCTGGATGTGATGCTCCCCTTTGTGAGCGGCCTCCAAGTACTCACCTATATCAGAAGCAAACTAGAATGGGAGAAGGTGCCGATTGTGATGTTGACGGCCGACGGGAGCGAGCACGACATCAAGCGAGCCCTCGAGAACGGGGCGAACGACTATATGCTCAAACCGTTCAACCCACGCGAGCTCACCACCCGACTGAAGCGATTTTTGGGCCCGCTGGCTTAAGAGATTCCGGAGAGGATTTCCACGTGCTTGCCGTCAATCATTCCGATCTGACGCTCCGGGTCGGCAGCCTTGCCGTCCTTTGTATTTATACGGCGGTCATTCTCCTTCTGCTGTGTATTCTCCTGCTCAGGTTCGTGCGACTCGCCAAGGAACGTCGCCGGCAAAGAGTCACCGAGACCTGGCGGCCCCTGCTCGCCCAATGTGTCGTCGAAATGCCCGACACCCTTCCCACGCTCAAGCCTCGTGACCATGTGGACTTCCTCTATCTCTGGAACCATTGCTATGAATCGATCCGTGGAGATGCACGCACTCAGCTGAACGAGCTCGCGCGACGGATGGGGACCGACCAGTTTGCCAAACGACTCTTGCGCGCCAGACTCCTGCGCCGACGCCTCCTGGCGATTGTCACGCTGGGCCACCTGCAAGAACGGTCCATCTGGAACGAGCTCGCCGCCACATTACATGCCGACAATGCGTTCTTGTCCTTGGTCGCGGCCAAGGCCTTGCTGAACATTGATGCTCAGGCAGCCATCCCTCTTCTCATCCCGGTGATAAGCCATCGAAAGGACTGGTCCCCGCTCAAAGTGGTCGCCATGTTCGAGGCCGTGGGCGCTGACCTCGCGGCTGAAACCATCGCCAAAGCCGCCACCCAGGCCCCGCCTGAAATCGCCGCGCGCCTGATTCGTCACCTTGCCGCGACCCGGAGCCCACAAGGGCTTCCTCCGCTACGGGCACTGCTTCAAGAGGGGTCGCCATCGGATGACGTGCTCTCTGCCTGTTTGTTTCTTTTCGGCCAATGCAGCGACCCGAGAGATGTCCCGACGGTCCGTGCGCACCTGGCTCACCCAACCTGGTACGTGCGGCTCCAGGCCGCATCGGCACTGGGCAAGATGGGGGTTGAAGAGGACGAGCCTCGGCTTATTCGGTTACTCGATGATGATCACTGGTGGGTGCGCTATCGGGCGGCTGAAGCCCTATCGAATCTCCCCTGGATGACCGCAGAGAAAATGGCCGAACTGTGCGGCGCGCTGTCGACGATTGAGTCGCACGAGCACCTGCTTCCCTTCATGGCCCAAACAAACGTTGGGAAAACCCTCCCGGTTCCTACCGCTGCTTCACCTCCACAAAGATCCTAGGGCTTATCCGCCAACTGTTGCTCCGATCATCGCTGCACGACAATGCGGGACGCCCTTTCGCATCCGGGTGTACTGCAGGTAGCAATTCGCTGAACACACTCGGGACGGAGAGAGATGAGGAGCTCAGAAGCCTTGTCCGCACTATGCTCCATGGCAGCAGAGCACCTGTTGAACCTCGCACAGACGCGGCCAATATCCACACAGCCTACTCCCAACCTTCGTCGTCCAACGACTCGACGCAGCGATGCACATGTTTCCGGGCATCTCTGCCACCTGATTACGAGCGCCGATGGGCAGATGGTGGTGGAAGCTGAGGCACCATCGATGCCACGCTACGCGTGAACTGGAACGTCTGCGTGCCCTGCAGTGCTGAAAATGTCACAATCGTCCGCCGTTGCTTGGTCCCTTTGGGAAAAGAGCTGGATAGAGTGAGTCTCCATCCTTTGGGGACCTCGATCGTCAACCCGGCCACCGGTTGGGGAGCGATCGTGGTCACTCGCATGGTCGCAGAATCGCGCGCCACGTCGATCTCAACTTGGTTGCGTGCAGCCCACCACCGGCCCAATTCTCCCACCGAGCCGAACCATGCATAAGGCCGCACTCCCTTCACGAACCCTTTTTCGAAGGCCAGCTTATGGTCGAGGATGTTCGGGTGAATGAGCACCACCACCGAGCCACCATACCGCCTGATTCGGCGGGCTACCTTGAGGGCCTGCGGCAGTCGGTCGCCCAGCTTCGGGAGCTCTTCGTCTTCGATCGTCACGGGGAATTCGAAGATGTCGACCTCACTGTCCGTCAGACGATTGTAGTTCAGTTGATACGGCAAATGGGTGAGCGAGTTATTCGCGGTCGCCGTCGAACTGTATCGAAACCCCGTCGCCAGTAAGGCCTCCGGGAGGCTGAAGGGATTGGAGAGCTCGCCGGGCCGGAACGAGACGATCGTCTGGCCGGAAAAATGCTCGATGAGGAACTTGCTGACACGCAATTCTCCAAGAATGCTCGCATTAAATGCGGTCAGGCGATCTTTCACGAACGGCGCATAGGATGGGTAGGCCTCGCGCCCTGTCCCCATTGGAACCGATTGAAGACCTTCGAATGAGCAATGGTGTGACTCCCCAGCTCCATCCCCAATTCTGCAAGACGCGCGAGATGGCGCACCCCCTCATCGTTGAAAAAGATGTCATCATTGTAGTCGCGAATGTATTTCACCTGGATGAAGTAGGTGCCGACCAGCCCCTGACTCTTCTCATACTCCGCCTAGTCGATCGCATTCCTGATGGACTGGGTGAAATCCACATCGTGCGTGAGCATCACGGACAGGGACTTCCCATACGGGACGGCCCCCAACGTCACGGCGCCTTCTTCTGTCGCGCGATAGATCGATTTCAGCAGGCGCAGCCAGACATCCAGGGTGGGGTCGAACTGATTATCATAGGTCTGTGCGAGTTCCTCTCCGCGATTGTTGTACCCCTTCAGAAACAGAAACCCGAGATCCAATCCGATCGCGTAGGCCCGGCCCCCGGCCGTAGGTTGCCTGCGTGATGGCCGCGGTCCCGTCTTCGAACAAGGCCAGCGGGGCGGTGCTCTCGGTATAGCCATAGGTCCCCATCACTTCGAGGCCCTTGTCTCGAATATCGACTCGCAGCTGCCGCTCACGCGGATCAGTCAGTCCCGCCAGCAACGGATCCGACGCCGCCAATCGCATGCCATAACGCTGGCGCGAGGCCACCGCGTCGCGAAAGCCGAACACCTGGTTCAGTCCGCCGCCCAGCACTTGCACTCCGATCAAAGTGCCGCCCGCCTTAGGAAACTCTGCCAGCGCCTGGAGCGCCTCGGGAGCCAACACCTTCCCGGATATCATTGGATAGACCAGCACGACCTGATGCGCCAACGCTTCATGAACATCACGGGTGATGCGAAATGGGATGCCGACGGACTTCAACCCATGTGCCAACCCGAGCCATGAGGAGTCGGGATCGGTGAGCAGAATCGCCAGGCGACTCGTTGAGCCCTGCCCATAGGTAGTCCACGAGGCCGGTACTTGCGGCGGCACGACCGTCACATGGCCGGGCCCGATACCCCCGGAAATCGATGAAAATCTTACTCGGGGATTTCGGTATGCTGAACCGGTGGCAGCCAGAAGAGGATTGCCCCTCCAATCACGATCGAGAGAAAGAAAATGGCGATGCCAGTAAGACGAATGAAGGTGGACCGTTCCAAGTTGCTACCAATGATAGATCAGGCTGAGATTGCCGCCCCGACGGACATAGAGAAATCCGCGGTCTTCGTAGTAGCCCGATGCCTCGGCCGAGAATCGCTCGGTGATCGGAAACGTCATCCCTCCCTGAAGCGTTCGGCTCCCTACCCGAGTAAAGTCCTGCTCCGCCACAATCCTTTCACCCGACGTACCGAAGGAGCCTGAGGCAAAGAACTGCAGTCGATCCGTCGGCCGCCAGGTCAGTTGCGAGGAGAGCGTGATGGCTCCCGTCTGAGGGATCAGGTAGATCTTCTCAGTCAGCCACACATTGAACGGCAGAAAAATCGTCAGCCCTGGCATCAACAGATCGATATCGTCCTTCTTGTAATTCAGACGACGATACCCGAAGGACACTTCGAGGGGCGCCAGGGATGCATGCAACCCGCCCAGCCCCTGCGCGACTTCGCCGACGAATGAGTAGTTGGGCGCGAATTTTGGATTCACGGTCCCTTGCGCCGCTACATAGCCCCAGGCCCGCTGCCAGAGCGGGCTGTACAACTCGGCCGAGACCGGCGTGTCGTGAAACCCGAAACGGTTGATCGGCTCGGCCCGCAGCACCAACGTTTGATCACCGATCGGCTTGGCAATTTCAAAGAGCAGATCGCGCTCATCGGGTTGATTCTTGGTATAGGAATAGTGCCCGTAGCCGATCTTGGCATAGTCGCGATAGGGGAGGCGCAGCCCGGTCAGTCCTTGTCCCACCGCCGCCCGTGGCGACACCAGCAGTTCAGACTTGACGGCGCGAAGTTGTTGCTCGATGGCCGGATCGTGCGTCTCCGCGACCAACGCCTCATAACGCACCAGGGCCTCCGACCGATGGCCCTGCCAATGCGCCACTTCGGCGAGTCCGCGTCGGGCTTCTACGTGCTTCGGCTCGGTCTGCAGCACCTGATCGTAGAGCTGGTGGGCTTCATCAAATTGCTTCTGCCACGAGAGGACCCGCGCCAAGGCGACACGGATGTCTTGATCTTCTGGATGGCGAGCCAATACCTCGCGATACAGCATGGTCGCCTCGGGCTGCGCCCCCTGCCGGGAAAGGACCCGCGCCAAGGCGCTGCGAACGTCGTCGTTGTCGGGGTGTTGCGTCAACACCTCACGATACAGGCCCGCAGCCTCACGATACTGTTTGCTCACCTCAAACTTGCTAGCTCGCTCCAATGCGGCAGTGGTGGCTCGCGATCCTGTGTCCTGCGTTGGCGTGGTCGGGAGAGCCGTGCCTACACCAGACTGCTGCGAGGCAGCGAGCAGCTCGGACTTGACGGCGTTCAGCTGCTCTTCGATCTCGGGATCGTGCGTTTCCGCGACCAACGCCTCATAGCGAACGAGGGCGTCCGCCTGATGGCCCTGCCAATGCGCCAGCTCAGCGAGTCCGCGTCGGGCCTCTACATGCTTCGGCTCGGCCTGCAGCACCTGGTCGTAGAGCTGGTGGGCTTCATCGAATTGCTTCTGCCACGAGAGGACCCGAGCCAAGGCGACACGAATGTCTTGATCTTCTGGATGGCGAGCCAGCACCTCGCGATACAGCATGGTCGCCTCGGCCTGCGCCCCCTGCCAGGAAAGGACCCGCGCCAAGGCGCTGCGTAGCTCGTCGTTCTCGGTATACTGTTGCAACCCCTCGCGATAGACGGAGACCGCCTCGACGTACTGATGCGTCGTCTCGAATTGGCGCCCCCGCTCCAGCGCCTGCCGTCCATCGGTGGAACCCACTTCACCCGTCCGGGCAGACGAGGAATCGGACGGAGGACCATAGGGTAATGGAGCTTTCGGAGAGGTCAACTCGGCGTTCAAGGCACGAAGGCGGGCACCCACCTCTGCATCGCCAGTGGCCGCCACGACCCGCTCATAGTATGGGATCGCCTGGTCCGGATGGCCGCTCCATGCCAGCACATCGGCAAGCCCTCGCAAGGCGTCGAGGTGCTGAGGGTCCTCCTGGATGACCCGTTCATACTCTCGCCGGGCGTCGTCATACTTCTGTTGCCACGAAAGGACTCGCGCAAGGCCGACTCGGCTTTCGTCATCGAGGGGATGCCGGGTTAACACATCTTGATAGAGCGAGGCGGCTTCGGCAAACTGACCTTGCCACGAGAGGAGTTTCGCGATCGTGGCACGAACGTCATCATTTTCAGGCCGAGCAGACAAGTACTGACGATAGTCCGCGATGGCGGCGTGATACTCCTTCGCCTGTTCGTGGGTTTTGGCCCGTTCTAATAGGGTCCGCGGTGAGGATTCTTTGATGCCCGCGAATGCAGTGACGGCTGGCGCTCCCCACCAGCCCGCCGTAACGGCTGCCATCGTCGCCAGGCGGAAGGCCGCAAGGACTATCTCGAATGATCCCTGCTTAGGGCCATGCATCCGTCTCAACTCGGCCAGCCTTCTCTCTCGCTCTACTCTCTTAGGGCTCGGAACCCATCGAGGTCGTGAATGATCACTCCCGCAAAACTTTGGTGCGACGTGCCGTTCAGCACTGTCTCGACGGCCGCCGTCACCTCGCCTCGCGAACGACCGGCAAAGGTCAGACGCTCCGGCCTGACCGTAAACCGGTGATGAATGCGGAACCACTCCTGCCGAGGCGGCGCGGCTTGCGTCCCGGGCACCGACGCCCATTGTAGGAGCCGGCGATCATGGTCCAGCACGGCGTCGACCCGAGCAGGATGCGTTTCCCGGCGCAAAACCACGTGCTGTTCTACCGGCAGCGGCGTCGTCTCCACTGCCAACCACACCGTGGTTCCGATCAGATCGCCATAGCGCAGGATGTCTTCGGCGATGTCCTGCACTTCGTCCAAGTCGGTGCGATAACTCATCACCGCAACTTCGTCGACCCGGTCCATCACGGCGTACGCCAAAGGACGGCCACCGATCGTCGGAGACGCCAGCCAAAAGGGAATCACCATCGAGAGACGGGTACGCCCTGCAATAACCTCTTTCACCGTCTCGATGGTCTCGACATACCGGCGGAGTTGTGCCTCATCCTTCAGAAATCCCGGCAACACATAGGGCTCGATATCGAGTTGCACGCCGAACAACGTGCCTGGCTTCAGAAGATGAAGCAGTCTCTGTATCTTATCGGCCAATGGGTGAGGTTCCTGAATGGCTTCGGGATACCCGTCCAACGCCAGGACCTCAATTCCGGCCTCCTGCATCTTCGTCAACAACCTCGCATACTCGCTCCAGAGGGCCTCGTCGTCTGACTGCGAAGGCATCTGGATCAAGACTCTGGAGCAGCCCTGTGCCCTACAAGTACTCAACATCGTCTCAGGGTCCTGCACCGCCGCGCGATAATTCCACACCCAGAAGCCGGTGCCAGCTGGGCGCATGGCCCCCGACGGCCCCTGGGCCACTTCAACCTGTTCAAAAACGATGTGCGCGCTGCTGGCCTCCGTGGAGACCACTAGGGCGGTCAGGTGCCGGAGATCCAACCGGCGACCGATCTGCTTCAATGGAATAGTGATGTCGAAGGGTCCGGTGACCGTCACCAACGGCAGGTTGTCCTCCCGCCGGCTACCCGCCAAATCTTCCAACGCCACCACCACCTGGCCCGTTGCTCGTCCGCGTATCCGCAACCGCTCGTATGACATGAGATCCATCGGCGACCCGGCCTCATGCAGCGCGATGCGCTGTCCACAGTGGGCTCCATCCCCGGCTATCCACTGTAGTTCGATGCCTTTGTGAGTCTTGGTCATCTGTCCTTGGCAGGGACCGAACGGGCGGGCATCCCCTAACCCTGAATGCAGTTCAAGAATGGGCACAAACGGTCGATAAAGAAGAGGCGGAACGGCATCAGAAGGGCCACTGAGGGCCACGGTAGGCGTGGTGTGCTCGCCGACATAGGTGAGCTCAATCTCGTAGACCGTGGAAGGAATGGGCTCGGCCAAGGGAATGTCGCCGGAGTGCGCGGGAGGGAGCGTGGCCATGATCCCGAGTAGCCCCAACGCCCACCCTATCACCTGGAGACCGTGGCGCCGCGACCGGCCATGGGCCGACCTCGCCGGAGTCCAGGTAACCCTATTCGGGCAGGCGCGACTGTGAGCGGAGACACGTTGATCGATGTGGTTAGAGACCCTCATTTCAATTTCTGAATGGCTGTTCCTGCTCTACCTTCTCGGCCTGACGGCCGGATACTTGATGCTGGACATCATCGCCATTTTTCATCTCCGGCAATACCTGGAGGAGCGAGTCCTCGAAAGTCTGCCGCAAAGTTATACGGGCTTTGAGCCGCAGATCAGCGTCCTTGTCCCGGCCTATAACGAAGCCACCACCATTGCCAGCTCCATCCGTTCGCTTCTGCAACTGAGCTATTCCGAATATGAAATCGTCGTCGTGAACGATGGCTCGAAGGACGCCACGATCGACGTGTTGCGAAAGGAATTCGACCTATTCCCCTTTCCTGAGGCCTACAATGCGCAGCTCACCACGGCACCGATCCGGGCGATCTACCATTCCTCCGTACATGCCAATCTTCGCGTGATCGACAAGGACAACGGCGGGAAAGCCGATTCCCTCAATGCCGGAATCAACCTGTCGGTCTATCCGCTCTTTTGCTGCATCGATGCGGATTCGATCCTCCAACCGGACAGCCTGCGACGGGCCGTGCAGCCGTTTCTGGACGATCATCGCACGGTGGCCAGTGGAGGGACGGTCCGCATCGCCAACGGCTGTCGCGTGGAGAACGGGTTTCTGACGAAGATTGGGCTCCCCACGAATCTTCTGGCGGTCTTCCAAATAGTCGAATACCTCCGCGCGTTCCTCTTCGGACGCTTGGGATGGTCGCCGATGAACGCGATGCTGATCATCTCCGGCGCCTTCGGCATCTTTCGCAAAGAGTCCGTGGCCGCCGTGGGAGGGTATCGGTCGGACACGATCGGTGAAGACATGGAACTCGTCGTCCGATTGCATCGCCATCTGCGTTTGAGTGGGAAGTCGTATCGAATCACGTTCGTCCCCGACTCCGTCTGTTGGACCGAAGCCCCTGAGGATCTTCGAACTCTCAAAAATCAACGGATTCGCTGGCAGCGCGGCTTGTGTGAAAGCCTGACGAAGAACGTCGACCTGCTCTGTCACCCTAAAGGGGGCACGATCGGATGGCTGGCCTTCCCTTTTATGGCGGCCTTCGAGTGGATCGGGCCGGCGATCGAGGTGTTTGGGTATTGCTTCGTAACCGCCGGATTCCTTCTGGGATTCGTGTCCGTGCAGGCCTGGCTGATCCTGCTCATCACCGCGATCGGACTCGGCGTGCTGCTCTCAGTCAGCGCCCTATTGCTGGAGGAGATGTCCTTCCATATGTATCCCGATCAACGCGACGTCCTTAAACTGCTTCTCGCCGCGGTCCTGGAAAATTTTGGCTATCGCCAACTCAATTCCGTCTGGAAGTTGATCGGGCTGTATCGCTGGATGATCGGAAAGAAGGCTGTGTGGGGAGCGATGACCAGAACCGCGTCCTGGCAGACACGATGACCTGTGACGTGAAAGCGTCGGAGTTATGTCATGACGTCAATTGCTCGATGCACTGGCTGGCTCGCTCAAGATCCCCGTGGGTCTTTGCAAAACAAAAACGGATGAATCGACTCCCCTGTGGCCCCTCAAAAAACGCTTCGCCTGGCACGCCCGCCACACCGGATTTGTCCAACAGATACATCGCTCGGTCGCGACCCGTTTGACCTGGAAGCCGAGACACATCCGCCAGCACATAGTATGCGCCCTGCGGAACGGAGGGGGGCAGGCCCGCTTTCTCCAGCGCCCGACAGAACCGATCTCGTTTTTGTTGATACTCTGTGGCAAGACCGGCATAGAATGATTCGTGAAGCGCCCGAATCCCAGCGGCGACGCCATATTGGAGCGGAGTCGGGGCACACACATACAGCACATCGCTCATGGCTCCAATGGCCTTGGCCCAGGTGGTCTCTGCCACACTGTAGCCAATGCGCCATCCCGTGATGCTAAAGGTTTTTGAGTAGCCCCCGATCGTGATGGTCCGTTCCGACATGTTCGGAAGAGATGCCATGCTGACGTGCTCGCGGCCATCAAACAGAAAATACTCATAGATCTCATCGGTGATCACCATCAGGTCATGGCGACAGGCGATCTCCGCAATATGTTCCAGTTCTCCTCGTGTAAACACCTTCCCTGACGGGTTTCCAGGAGTATTCACGACGAGCGCCTTGGTCTTCGGTGTAATCGCTTGCTCCAATTCATTTACATCCCAACTCCATTCTGGGCCGCGCATCGTCACATAACGCGGGGTAGCCTCAACGGCAAGAATGGCTTGGATGTGATAGGCGTAGAATGGCTCAAAGAGAATGACTTCGTCACCGGGATTGAGCAGCGCCATGCAGGTTGCTTGGAAGGAGCCCGTCGCTCCGGCGCTCACGGTGACATTGGTTTCCGGGTCCGCCGTGATCCGATTGTAGGCCGCTAACTTGACGGCAATCGCTTGCCGTAATTCTGCGATGCCGTCAAATCGTGAATAGATGTTACACCCTTGCTCCATCGCGTCTTTCGCAGCCTGCACGACGACTGAGGGGACGGGAGTATCGCAGACGCCCTGAGACATATTGATCCCATTGACCTTGGCGCAGGCGAGTGTCATGGCGCGGATATCGGATTGGGCTAGGCGTGCGGTGCGATCGCTTTTGTTCATCAACATTCCTCGATGTCTTGAGTCAGGTGTGTTCTCTCGCAAAATGGGCGCTGATTCAGTCGCTCCTTCACGCATGCTGAATAGCTAGGCATGGAATCATAACTATACAGCTATTTGCGGACTCGAACGATCACGGCATCGATCGCTTCCAATCGAATCACGGCGTCAAAGTACTCCATTCCCGTCAGCTCGGCCAGATGCACCCCATTGGAACCGACCTTGAGGACTTTTCCGTCGAGTTCATGGCCTGAGCGCAGTTTCACCTTCGCCCTCTTTCCGACTTGTTGGTCGAGCGTCTGCTTGATCGTGTCTGCCGCATTCACATCGGGTTGCAGTTCCTCCGCCGACAGAGGCAGGGCCGTGAATACCATTAGTACGCAGGCCAACACCGAGACCTGAATGCTTCGCCGTGGAATGATACCTCTCGCATGCTTCATCGCGTGCCCCCTCCAGTGATGTGACCTGCCGAAACGATACCTGTCCGCCCTGTCCACCTGTCCTTCACGAACGAGACGCTTCCTTTATGCTCCTCTTTCCTCTCCCGCTCAATCGTCTCACAGCGAGATTGCCCTTCCCGTACCCCGTTCTACAGAAAAATGCAATCGCCGAGGGGGAGCTGGCAAATAAAACCTGTGGGGGATGAATGCCTCTTCCAGGATGGAGTCACTCTAAAAAGTGAGGAGGGGTCGAAACAGGATGGCCCTGACGATGGATCGTGCCGGACCATGCAGCCGACAGAGAGGCATCGACAGCGAAATGGTCGTAGTGACGCAGCACGCGTTCGACATAGAGCTGGGTTCCTGGGAGTGACGCCGTGCCGACTGCCTGACTGACTCGCCTTTCACCGGCATGGTAGGCGGCCAGAGCGAGCGAGAGATCTCCCCCGAATCGGTCCAGAAGACGGCGCAGCAGCGCCGCACCGGCGCGAATGTTATCGTCCGGATCGAAGGGGTCCAGGACATGCAGCGCCGCTGCAGTCAGCGGCATGAGTTGCATCAACCCGCTTGCTCCCTTCGAAGACAGGGCCTGCGGATTGAAATTGGATTCAACCTTAATCACCGCCTGTAAGAGGGCCGGATCAAGGGCATATTGCTTGGCATAGGTGGCAATGAGGGAGGCGATCGGCTCGGGAGAGCGAGGAGTATCCAAGTCCATCACGCGAGGGTCGAGTGCGAACCGGCTCACCGGGGACATCACAATCGTCAAGCATCCCGCGACCACCAGGGGGCAGAGTGCGCGAGCCACGTGGATCCAGCGAGGGTTCCATTCCGAATGTCGCATGATGGAGAGCCGGCTCGACCGCTGTGGGCCGGGGCTACCTAACATCCTCATTAAGGCTCGTGATGGCCCCGACAGGTCCCTGCCGATCGAACCACGATTGTATGTGGTCACCCACGGTGGGCCCGGAAATGCTTCCACGTTCAGGATCTACTTGAGGAGCACGCCCCTGCAGGGCAGGCTGTATGCAGCCCATCACCAGAGTCCCCATCGGAATGAGGAGAAACAAATGATGGCAAGGCTTGGGCGATGGCAGCATGGTTGGAACCTCCGTGTCTGAGACGTACTGATGCCGGTGCGCGACGGTGTCCGCGCCACGTCATGTCACTATTCCACGGGGACAGAGGATGTACAAGAAAATGAAAACAATCGGCCTGTGAGTAACCCCTGAAAGCGCGCCACCAGGGTGAAGAAGGTTAGCCTGTGACAGGGCGCGGCGTGGAGCCTGTACGAAGATGATACCAGAGATAGGTAGAATAGAGAGTCGTCGCGAACACAAGGGCCATCAGCGCGATCAAACAGGCGACCGCCGTCGCGCCCCCGAGCGGAGCATGGTAGGCCCCATAAATAACGTGCACCGGCTGGTCGGTGAAGGGACTAAAGTGGGACAGCCATCCAAAAACCAATCCGGCCAGTCCGACACCGCTCCAGACCAGCGGACCGACGAGTCCCCGGCGATAGAACCATAATCCTATTCCGATCACGAGATAGATGGCGGCTACGACGAGCACAAAACCGATGGATTGCCCGTCGATCGGCCACTGGAAATCCCCCCGGATGACATGGTCGATGGAGTGCACTCCGTTGAGCACCGCAATGGCGACAATGAGCCGGACCAGTGCGCTGTCCGGCGTCATCGCCCCACCTGCCGAAGATTCATGCCCGCGGTACCTAAATAACGCACATGCTCCTTGAGCCAACAACGATCCATCACCACCTGCAGCCCGGCCTGTCGCGCACGAGCAGCAGCCGACTCGTCGATGACGCCCTCTTGCAGCCACAGGGCTTTGGCCTTGACGTATATGGCCTCATCGACGACCGACCCCGCCTCCTCGGACCGTCTAAAGATGTTCACCAGATCGATCGGGCCAGGCACAGCCGACAGCGATGGATAGGCCGGTTCCTCCAACACCATCGTCTCGTGTGGATTCACAGGGATAATCACCTTTCCCTGCTGCTGCATGTAAGCTGCCACCCGATACGACGGCCGGGCCGGATTCGACGACAAGCCCACCACCGCAATGGTCCGACAATCTCTGAGCAGGGCCACCAACATCTCCGGCGAGAGCGCACCACTCGTCACGAGGGCCCCCAAAGTTCTTCCAACCGCTGGGCTCGCCCGCAGTTGTACTTGTAGAATTTGTATCGGATCGGATTCTTCTTATAGAAATCCTGGTGATAGTCTTCGGCCGGATAGAAGTCCGACGCCATGACGAGTTCGGTGACAATCGGCTGAATAAACCGCTTGGATTGATCGAGAGTCCGCTTCGAATCTTCGGCCAGGCGTTTCTGCTCATCGGTCTGATAGAAAATCGCCGAGCGATACTGGCTTCCATGGTCGCAGAACTGCGCATTGGGCGTTACCGGATCCACATTGTGCCAGAATGTCTCGAGTAACATGGCGTAGCTGACCTTGGCCGGATCGTACAGCACTTCCACCGCTTCAGCATGACCCGTTCCACCACGCGAGACATCTTCGTAGCTGGGATTCTCGACCCGCCCGCCCATATACCCGCTGGTCACCGCCGTGACACCGGGGACTTTCTCGAACACTTCTTCCATGCACCAGAAACAGCCGCCGGCAAAGAACGCCTTGATGAGACCAGGATTATCGGCGGCTTGACCGACCGGAACGAGGATTCCTGCCACGACCATCGACAGGCAGAGGACCCTGCAGAGCATGATTCGTATCTGAACGTTCATTGGAATAACCCTCCCTGCAACTGAGTCGATTCCTGCCTGATCATCTTACCGGAAAGGCCGTTGCTTCTGCCGTTGGGGTAGCCCGAGCCGTCACTCTCTATCTAGGAGCGTCGCAATCGATTGGATGTTTGTGTAGGATCGCCGGAATGAGAGGATCAGAAGCGTTCACAGGATGTTCAAAAAGGCCGTCCAGCGAGGTCCGCGGCGCGAAGAATAATGAGCGCCACGTTTGCGGACGCCGGTGAGCCGGCCGTGTCTTGGGGGCGAGGCCACATCTTTCTTACCCACCCACCCCGAGCCTGCCGAGACAGGCTCTCTTCCCGTGTGCGGTACGTTGAGCCTCGGAGCGAGGCGAGAACAAAGCGGGCGGGCTTTTTCAACATCCTTCTACACACCTCCCCAGGACCGTGCCCCCTGAACCAAATCAGGTTGCTGCTGTTCGAATTGCTTCATCATGAGCGTAATGGCCTCTTCCGGGTTTTCTACGGCGGCAATTAACCGGCCCCCCAGTTTCTTGAAAAACTTTTCTTCAGCCGGTGTGGCCCCCACCAAGATAACCGGTTTCCCCGCTTTCAGCGCGAGTGCCACCTCCGAAACGGTTCCAGCCCCCGTCAAACCGCACGCCACTACCACATTACTGGACATGACATTGACGTTGTTTCGGGCATTGCCCATTTCGGTGATGATCGCCAAATCGACATATTTGGACACGCGTTCCCGAGCTGACGGGAGCACACCGATCGTCAAGCTACCGGGGACTCGCTTGGCGCCTTGAGAGGCCGCGTCCATCACCCCCACATCGCGACCGCCGGTCAGCACCACCCACTCCCGCCGTGCGATCAACTCACCAAGCACGCGGGCATTGTCGATATCTTTTTTTCTGGCCTTGGCGGGACCCATGACGCCCACAACGTATCGCATGCCCATCCTTACATTCGCCCGCCACACTGCGGCTGCCACCAACCACTCACCGCCACGGTCGCGTAATAAATGGCCCAGGCCTCCGGATCATCGGCCAACCGGCAGTACAGATCGATATCGGTGTCCGCGACCATCCCCGTCGCCACATACTTGATCCGAAGTTGTTTGGCGGACAGCCTCATCAGCTGTGGAATCAACCCGCCCCCGGCCGACAGATGCCCCTCATGTTCCACCGTCAGTTGGCTCAGGTGATGATGTTGGAACAGCGCGGGCAACTTCGCTCCCAGAGCATAGTCCATTCCAATGGACGTGAACATTCGTTCAATGGCGGCCGTGACACGTCCGAAAGCCGCCCGGGCTTCATCCGGGCCGGTTACCGCCCGCGCCCCTTCGAAATCAGGCTCTTCGATGACCACCCAACCACCTGGTTTGACGCAGCGCAGCATGCGCTCAAACGCCGTCCGATACTCCGCAATGTGAATCATGACATACCGCGCATGTACCAGATCAAACGTTGCCGGCGGGAGTTCCATGTCACAGATATCCCCCTGGAGAATTTCGATGGTCGAGCTGCCGCTGTTCCGCAAGAAGCGCGGGTTGCTGTCGAGCGCGACCACCTTCCCCGAGGGACCGACCCGCTGTTCCAACCACCGAACGATAGACCCGGCCCCAGCCCCCACTTCCAAACAATGCCACCCGGTCGTCAGGCCGGTCGCCAGCATCCGGCGTTGCGTGCCGGGATCGAAAATCCGCTCAAGCATCTGCAACCGCTCGAGTTCGCGCGGCTCTTCCACTGCGTGGAACACATAATCCGTCTTCAGCATCTCTCGTCCTTTGTTGGGCACCATGAGCGAGCTCCGGAGCCGAGAAGCCGCGGCTCCCTTAAAATCGAGACCCCAGTAACATGACATCAGCCCGCACCCAGGCGGCACGAAACCGGGTTTCTTCCTGTGCTGCGTCCTTGTTCTGTGCTCGCAGGCTTTGGACGAGTCCTTGCAGCGCCCACCCGTTCTCGGGATTGAGGCGCAAATCTTCGCGGTAGACTGATTCGGCTTCACCCGGACGCCCCGCCAGCAAAAGTACCGCTCCCAGATTGTGGCGAACCGGCTGAAACCAGAAGGGTGGCTCGCTGTAAGGCAATGCGGCCTCCAGCTGCAGGGCCTCGCGCAAGGCCTGAATGCCGGCGTCGTACTGCCCGCGCCTTGCCGCCAGTTCCCCGACCAACACCCGTTCAGCTACCTTCAAGATGGCGCGACTCGTTTTGGCTTCCGCCGTCCTCGCCCTGGCAAACGGCTTCAAGGCCTTTCTGAGATTCGACAATTCACCCTCGGCACTCCCGAACCGTGTCGTCGCGGCGAACGCCAAGCCGCGCACGTAGTGCCAGAGGCCGGTGGTGAGCCGCAGTCCTTTGGGAGGCGGAGGTTGACGGATCAGGTCGTTCCAGTGACCGAACCGAGCCTGCGTCAACAACAAGGTCGGCGCATACCATTCCAGTGACGGCTCCTTGGCCACCTCTTCACTCGAAACCTTCGCCAGGAGATCCCGCCCGGCTTGCAGAGCTTCCGCGCTCCGCCCTTCCATCATCAACGAAGCATTCAGAAAATGGAGGTTGTGCGCATAATACCCCGTCGCGTAATTGCCCTCCAGCGGATGGCGGGCCAGATACTCGTGGTCCACCGTCGCAGCCATGGCGTTGCGCTCAGACGCCTCCTGATAGAGACCCAGACGCATGTAAATATGCGCCGGCATATGCACGAGATGTCCGGCGCCCGGCATGAGGGATGGCAATCGTTTTGCACAGTCGAGCGCTCGCTGAGGTTCACGCGACGCTTCTACGGCGTGAATGTAGTAGTGGCAGGCTCCCGGGTGATTCGGGTTTCGCTGCAGCGCCGCTTCCAACGTCGCCACGAGCTCGTCCGTTCCCGGTTGGGGTCGCCCATCCGCCCGCCAATAGTCCCAGGGCCGGAGAAGCATCAGTGCTTCCGCCGACAAGGTCGCCGCATCCACATCATCGGAATACTCTCGCGCGAGGCGACGCATGGCTTTGGCATAGGCTTCGTCCTTCGCCCGCCTGGTCACAGACTTTTTGAGTGAATAACGCGTGGCGAGGGCCTCCACGTAGGACCGCTCCCTGGGAGTGGCCTGCGCCAGACGCATCGTGGCCTTGTTGACGGCTTCAACGGCACGTGGCTCCATTTTCGGATCCATGGCCGCATTAATGTTCGGCCCCAAGCTCAACGCCACACCCCAATAGGGCATGGGAGCATCAGGATCGAGGCGGGACGCCTCGATGAATGCGGTCATGGCTTCCTCATGATTGAAGGCGTAGACCAGCCTGAGTCCCTGATCAAAAAACTTCTGCGCACGTTCGGACGTCGTCGTGATCTCGTGATGCACCGTGCCGAGATTGTCGAACAGCGTCGCCTCCGCCCAAACCACTCCGATAGAAACAGGCAGAGACAACCCTGCGACCATCAAGCCGTGAATTACCGCTCTTGCGTATCTCCCGCTCACCATCGACCACGCTCCTGACCTTTGTTGTCGACTGTGGACATTGAAGACCATCGAGGCCATCACCCTCTGGCGACTCAACCGCCGCACATAACGGCACAAATTAGCAGTCCCGTCGAGAAGATGCTAGTCGGAGAGCCGAGACAAGAGATGATGTGGAGGGAACGGCCCGAGTCAACCGGATGGGTTCGTTGGCGGTTTCGGTATTCGATGCGCCCAGAAAAACCTGATGCCAGGGAACCGGCAAGGACTGTTCAAAACCTATTTTAGAGACCGGAGACCCTCTGCTCGACGGTATGCGTTCACGAGAAGTCCACATGCAGGATGCTCAAAATGGCCGTCCAGCGCGGCCGCAGCGAGGTGCGCGACGCGATGAATAAAGAGCGTCAAGTCTGCGCAGGCCGGCGAGACGGTGAGCCGGCCGTGTCCCGGGCCGAGGCGTCACATTCTTACCCGCCCGCCCCGCGCCTGCCGGGACAGACTCTTTTCCCCTGGGGGTACGTTGAGGGTCTGACCGATGCGAGAACAAAGCTGGCGGACTTTTTCAGCATCCTGCTGGATCTGCGGAGATTACGCGTTGAGGTAGGGAGTCTGGGTTGCTTCAGCAGCGGCGTCCCGCCGGTCTCTCGACGATTTCTTGTCACGATAGGGGAGCGAGCGAGGCGGAACAAGGGAGAGCTCAAGCCCGGGAGGCTGAGCCAGATCCATGTCCTTGCCCATATACATCAACACCTGCTGTTGTGAGGTCACCAGGGCACGCAGGTCTTGAAGTTGCGCCGTGAGGTCCTCGACCTGCGCCTGTTGGATAGAAACCTGTTCCCGGAGCTGATCGACCTCGGCTTGGGTGGATTGGGTCTGTTGCATCACCCATTCCTTGAGTTCGCGGGCTTGGGCCGTCAATACGCGCTGCACGTAGCCTGCCCGGTCCCGCAGCCGGAAAATCACCTCCCCGACCGAGCCTTCCCATCGTCGAGCGGGCACCAACCCGCATTCGGCCTGGGAAGCCTCCTCGGCATGCCGGGCCACTGGAGCTCCCAGCCACTTCGACACCCGCTGCCCCAGCGGTTGCACTGCCCGCTCTTCAGAGGGTCCGTACTGGCACCAATCTTCAAAGCGCTCGGTGAGATCCTCCAGTTTGACGAAGACCTTGCTGATCGTGGCGCGCAACGGCGAAGGCGCAAATGGATTGACCCCACCCTTCTCACCTTTGTCGGGAGCGAGGGTTAGGAGATTAACCGGCTTTTCGGCTAAACGCTGCTGTTTCCGCGTCATACATGAACCATGGTCTTATCGGTGGAACCTCTTTTATTCATTACTCTTTCCCATGGTCCTAGTCAATGGTCCCAGCAGGGTTTTTTCGCCACCCAGGTGGCCGGCAACGCAACCAGGGTTCGACCCTGCCGGTGGACGCAAGCGGGGCGCGCTAGAAGCGGGTGACACTCGAGAAGTTGAAATCGTGGAGCCGCATGGCCGGCACCAAAGCCTTGCCGGTTTCCGATGTCACTGCTTCCGCCGGCGTCGTGTAGGCATCCACATGGTTGAAGGCGCGTAGCGGGCTGTCATGAAACCGGAAGTTCCGCACGGCCGACACGATCTCGCCATTCTCGATCAAAAAGGTTCCGTCCCGGGTCATCCCGGTCAGCGTCAGGTCGGACGGATTGACGGGACGGATGTACCAGAAATTCGTCACCAGGATACCCCGTTGTGTCGTACGGATGAGATCGTCGACCCGCGTACCCAGGGGGCGTTCTCCCGACAAACAGGGGGACTCCAGCGTCGTCAGGGGATCGACATGATGTTCCTGCGCGGTATACCGATCATGTAACAGCTGCGTCAGCACACCCGCCTCGATCCAGTCGGACCCGATCACAGGAAGTCCCTCACTCGTAAATCCATTCCCAAGAAGATCCGCATGGTCCGGCTGATTGAGCAAGGACAGTCGTCGGTCGAGAATCCGCGTGCCCAGCTTTCCGCTGAAGGGGCTCGTCCCCTTGTAGAATGATTTCGCATCGAGCATCCAGATCATCCAGCTCAGGAGGCCCGCGACGGCTGCCGGTTCGAGGATGACGGTATACCGCCCAGGCGGCAATTCCTGCGGTTCGTCCGCGCCTCGCTTCGCCTTGTTGATGGCTGCCAGCGTGCGCTCCTGAACATGCAGGTGATCGATGGACCGATGGGCTGCCGCCGACCAGCCGGTGGCTTCGCCGGCTTGCACCGTCAGGCTGAACCGTCCCTCGGTACGCTCCTCGTATGCCGATAGTCCGGTATCGGCCGCCAACCCCACCACCGCGACGTTTGACGACACCGTCCCGGCAGCGTTCAAATTCTCCATCTTGCATTGTCCGATCGCTTCACGGGCATAGTCGAGCCGCCGCGCGGGACCAGCGGCGCTCGTTTCAGGACGAAACGTCGGCAGCAATAGATAGGACTGGGCCCCGACGGGCGGCAGATACTCCGGGTCTTCCGGCGAGACGCGAGCGAGACGCTCAGCTTGTTTGAGGGTCTCCCGCACCGATCCGGCGGTGAAATCGGTGGTGGTCGCGGTACCATGTTGCCGCCCGAAGGCCACGGTGATGGACAGGGTCCCGCGACGCTGGTTCACGTTCTGCACGACCTGATTGTTCGCAAAGCGGGTCGTGCCGCCATGCACATCGCGCAACGACAGGAAGGTGTGGTCGCCCGTCGAATGGCTCATCACGAGATCGGTTAGGAAATCGAACTCCTGGAGACTCGTCAACTTGGGCCACGATGTGGTGATCGGCGAAGTCATTCCTTGGCTTGTCCCGTAATCACGTCGACGCGTCGGAACCGAGCGTGGGACGCCGCGTGGGTCATCCAGCCCGATTGGCCCGGCTGGCCCTTGCCGCAGGTGATGAATCCATAACGCCGTCGATGGGAGCGGTCGGCGACTCCGTCGCACCGGCCCCAAAACTCCGGCGTGATGCCGTGATAGATCACATCGCGCAACATGTGGGTACGACGGCCGTTTTCGACCAGCCAGAACGCATCGCCGCCAAACTGAAAGTTATAACGCCGCTGATCAATGCTGTACGACCCGTGGCCCTCAATATAAATCCCGCGCTTCACACCGGCTAGAAGCTCATCGACGGTCGCCGTACCTGGTTCAAGCCCGATGTTCGCAATCCGAACCATCGGTACGCTGCCCCAACTGTCGGCTCGGTTCGACCCGCGTGAACGCTCATCTTTGATTCTCGGCGCCACCTCACGATTCGTGCAGTACCCGACAAAGACCCCCTCCCGCACGATGTCCCACTTCTGGCAACTCACCCCGTCGTCGTCGTACCCCGTCGCCGCCAGAGTTTCCGGTTCGGTGTTGTCGGCCACCAGGTTCACATGGGACGAGCCGTAGCGATAGGTCCCACGCTTGTCCGGCGTCAAGAAACTGGTGCCGGCGTAGTTGGCTTCGTAGCCGAGCGCCCGATCCAATTCGCTGGGATGTCCGCAGGACTCGTGCATCGTCAGCGCGAGGTGCTCCGGATCGAGAACCAGGTCGTACCGCCCAGCCTCGACCGCGGGGGCCTGCACCTTCTCTACCGCTTGGGCGGCGATCCGCGCCCCTTCGCGGACGAAGTCGGTCTCCCGAATCAGTTCATAGCCCATACGCAAATGCGGGCTGTTGAAGGAGCGGGTGGCAAAGCGTCCGTCGTGGACCGCCGTGGCGGTACAGTCGCCTTGGATCGCCAGCAGGGTAAACTCAAGATGGGAGCCTTCGGTGGAGACGAACAGTTTGCGATCGCGTTGCGCCCAGAGGCTGGCATGACTCCTGACCACGCCCGGGTGCCGCTGGATCGAGTCCATCGTGCTCAGGAGCAGCGATGTCTGTTCCTCTAAGGGAACCGCAAAGGGATCCAGGCGGCAGGGGGTGATGACGCGATCGCGATGCACCGGCTCAGGCGCCAGGCGCACCTTTTCGATCGCCAGGGAGGCCGATCCCTTCGCAATCTCTACGGCCAGATCAGCCACGCGAGGAATCTCTTCGAGCGAGAGAATGGAACTCGCCGCGAATCCCCACGCGCCGCGGTGCAGCACTCGAATGCCGAACCCGCGGTCGGAGCTGTCCCCAATGTGCGCGATGCGCCGGTCTTCCCCGCTGATGGTACGCGTCGTCGTGTCGAGCAGCCGGATGTCGGCATACTCCACCCCGGCCGCGCGCACACGAGTCAGCGCCAGCTCGGCCAACTCGTCCCACAGCGGTTCGCTCATAGCCTCTCTTTCGTTGCGGAGGAACACACAAGAAGTCCGGCCTAGTATAGCAAGATCGCAGCGGCCTCTTCCTGCATTTTCATTGGCAAGCCATTCTCTTATGATGACCGCCGTATGTTACCCCCAGAACAGACTCCCCGCCGGCGGATCATCGAACTGCTGACCGGCACATTGTTGTCCTCGCACCAGCTGGCCCAACTCCTGGGGATGCCGGAGCGTCAAGTGGAAGACCATCTGACGCATATCGTGAAAACCATCGCCCGCGATCCGTCGCGTACGTTCCTGCTCGAACCGTCGGAATGTCAGGACTGCGCCTTCGCCTTTCGTGACCGTACCAGACTCACCAGACCCAGCCGTTGTCCCCGCTGTCGCAGCGAAGCCATTACGTCTCCCCGGTACGGCATACGCGAACAAGAGGCGCGATAGGGTCACGGCCTCGGCGCACCACGCCGTCGAGACCGGCCCTGCACGAACTCGCATTCCATTTGGGAGTCCTTCTCCGGTTTGATAGGGTAGGCTCGGGGCCGTACTCGATGTCACGCGCCCCTCCCTATGGCCTGGCCTCAATCCTTTTCCTTTCCTCGTGTCGCAGATCTGAAGCAGGATCTGCTCGCCTCCGTGGTGGTCGTACTGGTCGCCTTGCCGCTCTGCATGGGCATCGCCGTGGCATCCGGCGTCCCGCCCGGCGAAGGAATTGTCACCGGCATCATCGGAGGGCTGTTGGTCGGCCTCCTGGCAGGCTGCCCCCTCCAGGTCAGCGGTCCGGCAGCCGGCATGACGGTCGTGATCTGGGAACTGGTGCAGGTCCACGGACCGGACCACATCGGAATCATTATTCTCTTGGCCGGCGTCATTCAGATTCTGGCCGCCTGGCTCAAGGTCGGCCACTGGTTTCGCGCGGTGTCTCCGGCCGTGATTCACGGCATGCTGAGCGGTATCGGGCTCCTCCTCCTCGCCAGCCAGTTTCACGTCATGATCGACGATGTGCCGCAGAGCAGCGGGCTGGCCAACCTGTCGACCATTCCGGCCGCCATCTGGAAAAGTCTGCTCACCAGCAACGATACGGCCACGAGCAACCACGAAGCGGCCTGGATCGGATTGTTGACGATCGCCACCATCGTCTTGTGGACGAAGTTCGCGCCGACCTCTCTCCGTCTGATCCCGCCGATGCTGGTGGGTGTCACGGTGGCGACTGCCGTCGTGGCCCTCCATCACCTGCCGGTGAGCCATGTCTCAGTCCGCGACAATTTGTTGTGGGTCATCAGCCTGCCTCAAGCCGACGACGTCACACACCTCCTCGATATCTCGATTTGGGCCAAAGCCTTGGGCCTGGCCTTTATTGCCAGCGTGGAGACGTTGCTGTCCGCCACCGCGGTGGACCAGCTCCATACCGGCCCACGCACACGCTACAACCGTGAGCTCTTCGCCCATGGAGTCGGCAACAGCCTCTGCGGTCTCCTCGGAGTGTTACCCATGACCGGCGTCATCGTCCGCAGCGCGGCCAATGTGCAAGCGGGCGGACGAACCCGTATGGCCACGGTGTTTCACGGACTGTGGCTGCTGTTGTTCGTGTCGCTCCTGCCGTTCGTCCTCCGGCTCATCCCGACCGCGAGCCTCGGCGCCGTGTTGGTCTATACCGGCTACAAGCTCATGAACGTACAGGCGATCAAAGAACTCAAACCGCACGGACTCAGCGAAGTCGCCATCTACCTGATGACCATGGTAGCGATCGTGACGACTAATCTCTTGATCGGCGTGCTCCTGGGCTTGGGGTTGGCCGTGGGAAAACTGCTCTATCGCACCCAATCGTTGCAAACCGCCTATCTGCACGATCCGCACAGCGGCAAACTCACCCTGGAACTGTCGGGAGTCGCGACCTTCCTGAGCCTCCCCCGTCTGGCGCAGGCCCTCGAACGAACTCCGCCGATGGCGGAGATCGATGTGCGCGTGGATGAACTATGGCACATCGACCATGCCTGCTTGAATCTCTTGGAGTCTTGGGAGAAACTGCATGCAGGCACCGGAGGCCGTGCCGTGATTCCCTGGGAGCGACTCCGCAACCTCGCCGATTGCAAGGTCACTGCGACCGCGCTCCCCGACGAGCCATCTCAACGGACAGCCGCATGAACACCGCTTCCAAGTGGATCATCCTTACCCTGCTCTTGATGGGATCGGCCTGCGGTCCCGACTAGGCAGCGCAACTCCTCGAAACCGCTCAGTTCGAAGAACGCCAGAACAACCGGGCCCACGCCAAGCAACTCTACGAAGACATCATCCATCGCTATCCCGACAGCCCTGCCGCCCAGACTGCCAAGACACGGCTGGCTGAATTCGCCGATAAGCCCTAGCAGGCCGTTGAAAAACCATTTCGCACCTCCGAAAACGCAGATGGTGCGGAGTCGAAGACGACATCGAGAAAGCCCGCAGGATGGTCAAAAAGTCCGTCCAGCGCGGCCGCAGCGATGCGAGGAGGCGGAGGCGTACCCTTGCGGTACGTTGAGCCTCGGAGCGATGCGAGAACAAAGCTGGCGGACTTTTTCAACATCCTGCTAGCTGCTCGTCACGGACGGCGCGGAAACCAGGGGACAAAGGCGTTCGTCGTGCGTTGATAGGTTGCATACTCTTTACCGCGGGTCGCCATGGCCTGGGCCTCGGTCCAGGGAATCCCGGTGACCTTGAGCAACGCCACCCCCATCGCGATCGGGCCAATCAGGGTCATGCCCAAATTTCCCATCGGGATCGCCAGCCCCATCAACACATAACTCCACCAGTGCAGCCATTCGAAGAAATAATTGGGATGGCGCGAGTAGCGCCAGAGGCCGATCCGGCAGACACGATCCCTGTTCCAGGGCTTGCTCCGAAACGTGGCAAGTTGCCAGTCGGCAATCGCCTCTCCGCTCACGGCAGCGCCCCAGAGGAGAAATCCAGCCAAGTCCCAGAAGTGAAACGGCGGGTGGGGATTCTGCATGACCACCAAGGGAGGGAGGGAAAACAACGCAATGGCGGCAGCCTGCAGCTGGAAGTACCAGAACATTCGCAGGGGCTCCTGCTCGCCCCATCGAAGGCGCAGGGCACGATACCGTCCGTCTTCTGCTTTGTTCCAGACCCGATCGACGAGCACATGCGTACCAAGGCGAACTGCGTAGAGGAAGACCATCAAGGCCACCAGCAACCGCCTGGCCGGTTCCCCGGAAACAGAGGCTGCGTACCACAGCGCGACAAGCGCCAATCCGTAACACCAGCCCACGTCGGCGATAGCTGCATTGCGCAGCCGACGCTGGACCATCCAGAGCACAACCATGAGCAGCGCTGAAGCGGCCCAGCCGGTCACGAGAAGGAAGAGAGGATCCATCGTCGTCATGCCCTCAGGTCTCGGTGGTCAGCACATTGCCGACAGCACTCACGGCCTTTCGTGGATTGTACTATGACCGCATTATTTCACATCCAATTCAACACACACATGGCGGTCGCGACTGACGGCTGACAGGAGCAAACCTTCGATGGAATTGCCGTCTGCACGACGTTATGATTCAAGAACGTACCGTGGCCAAAGAGGTGGCCCACACACAACCAGGAGTCGGTCGGAGGCCCAGGGCCTCGGCCCGCGCTACATGAGGTGATGCAATGAGAATGGGCTCTGTCAGAATGCTGGTGGTCTTGGTGGCGTTCGCTTGTGGAGCGCCGATCCTGTCGGATGCGACGGAAAAGGCCGAACCTCAGCCGGGAAATCTCGCGAAGGGGAAAACCCTCTTCAGCAAGCACTGCGCCGGCTGTCACGGATCTCAAGGCAAAGGGGATGGGTACAAGCTGCTCGGCCCTGACCCGGCCAACCTCACATCGCCCTCGACCAAAAAGAAATCCGATTCCGATCTGCTCGCGACGATCCACGAGGGCAAGCCGAACATGCCGTCCTGGAAAGGCCTGCTTTCAGAGCGCGACATTCGCCATGTGCTGGCGTATGTTCGGACATTGCCCAAGTAACTGGCAGGATGTTGAAAAAGACCGCCAGCTTTGTTCTCGCATTGCTCCGAGGCTCAACGTACCGCAAGGGTACGCCTCGCCCCCTCGCATTGCTGCGGCCTCGCTGGGCGATCTTTTTGACCATCCTACGAACGTTCTGGATGTCGTCACTGCCGATCAGAGGGTGGCTCGTCCCAAGGATCTATTCCCTGGTGGGAACCGACTGACAGCCACTGTCGGAACCCCGGCAGGCGGAAGGGCAGGAGCGCTTGAATTTTGTCGCTGCACATCGACAGATCCGGCGGACGAGGCGGGCCCTGGTAGTCGGCCACCGATCCCGGTTGAATAGAAGGCGCGAATTCAGGATACCAGCGCGCCAACAGGTCGCCGATCTCCCATCGTGATAATCGCTCACGACCCCCCAGATGGTACAGACCTGGTCGCTGCTGCGCGACGAATTCCCACAGGGCCCGCGCCAGTGGTCCAGCCGGAATCGGACAACGAAACTCGTCGGTGAAGAGGGTCAGCATGCTCCCCTTCTCCACGGACCGTAGCATGTCCTCAACGAAACTCCTGTCACGCGTCGGAGACGTGCCGGCCGTCAGGGCTATACGAATCACCGAATGAGCCGGATTCTGCAGCACCACCTGCTCTGCCTCTGCTTTGGTTTGCCCGTACACGTTGAGCGGGTTGACCCCATCCGTTTCCACATAATTCCCTTTCGACCCGTCGAACACCTGATCGGTGGAGAGGAAGACGAACGGAATACCATGAGCCAAGTCGGCCAGGTGCCTGGTCGCATCGACGTTGATCCGCCTGGCTCGCGCCGGATCTTGTTCGCACGCGCCGGTTCGACTCAGCGCCGCGCAGTGAATGACGAGGCTGGGATAGTACCGCCGCCAGAGTTCCGCTACTTGGGGTGAATCAGTCAGATCCGCCCCAGCCCTGCTGAGTCCGCGCACATCCCACTGTGGCGCCCAACGTGCGGCGGTCCGGACGAGATAGCCGCCGATGAGACCGGCGGCTCCTGTGATCAATGCGATCGGCTTCATAGTCCATTCCGACCAAGCAGCCGGATCTCTGGAACCTCAATCACGCGAGTGGTCGTCGGTGGCTGTTCGATGGACCAGAGCATGGCGGCGAGCATTTCGCGAATCGTCACCAGCCCCAGCCTGGTCGCCGCTTCTTTGGTGCCGGGGAATCGTTCTAACAGCCGGTAGACTGGCTGCAGCGCCAACGGCCACCAATGTCCGGGGCCGAGAATATACCAGGGCCGGAGTATCGTGGCGATCAGCCCAGCTTTCGCGATAGCGGCTTCGCAGGCAGTGCGAACGGCAATGTAGTCCTGCATGATGGGGGCGGGATGCGCGACGCTGACGTAGACGAAATGCCGAACGTCCGCCGCGCGGGCGGCTCGAATCGATGCCAGCGCGGCGGGTCCGTCGATGGCGTGAAACAGCGGGCCCTTCCAGGGCGCGGGTTTCGGGACTCCTACCAACTGGACGAGGGTGTCGGCGCCTTGCACATGTTCGGCGAACGTATGGCTCTCCAGCGGATTGCCGACGACGACTTGGCAGCCCGCCGGGACATTCCTGACGGATTCCTGCCGAGCCAAGGCTGTGACGTGATGGCCCCGTTCGAGCAACAGCGGGATGAGCCGGGCTCCCAGATAACCGGTCGCGCCGGTAATAAACAAGCGGCGGGCATCGGCTGGTTTGGTCATGGATGTGAGAAGAGAGCGGGCGGGCCCACTATGAAGCTGGTCCAGTCTGCTGCGCGCTTCATAGCCTCACGGCCCTTCGCCACTAGGCGCGCTGCGGCCTCGACCAGCGAGGCCTGATCCTCCGGCGACAGCCCGAGGTTCGTTTTGATACCCGTGACCAGCGCACCCAACGGATCGCTGTCCGGCAACTGACGCAACGCGAGGTGCCAGAAGCGGCAAGTCCCTCCTGCTCCGTCTCGACCCACCCGGAAGGTGCCGAACATGGCCACGTCCTGTTCTGCGGCGGGAATTCCGGCCAGCTCCAGCAGGTCACGTCGATGACTCTTGAGCAACACCGCCGCCGCGGACAAGGGTTTGCGCGCCTCATTCTGCTGCCGGCCTGTCGCGTCCACTGAGACGACCAGGCAACCCCGTGGAAACAGCTCCGTCATCGATCGCGCCGATGAAGCCCCCTGCAGAACCTGCATCAGGGTCTTGATTCCCAGATTATCCGCGGCGCCCCCATCGTAGGCCAGCACCGGAGGACGGTCCAACCCGTTGCGACCCACCCCTCCGTCGTAGAGGGCCAGCGGCTCCAGTACGCCGGGATAGGCTGCGGACATGTAGACGGCTCGAGCGATACTGAAGGGAGCAAGCGGCTGATGCAGGTCCCTGAACCATTCATCGGAGATGATGAGGGGCTCGCCGGTGAGTGCATCGGTCGCATTCATCAGGAGGATCGGTTTGGAAGGATTCAGATCCGCGAAGGTTGCGCCGCGAAACAGCCTGTCATCCAACACCTGAATGACTTGTTCGGCGGGAATCCTGTCGGTCAGCGCATACCGCAGCGCGTTCTGCGGAACGGTATACCAGGGCCCCAGCATCGCCCGTTGAAAATCACGACCGACCTGCTCCACGAATCCATTTCGAAAACTAAAGTCACGGTAGCCTTCAAGCACGTATGCGGCAGCCGGTAGTGTGCCTCCCGACACGGCCGAGAGGACATCGACCTGTGCCAACAGGCCCACCCGGTCGAGTTCTTTCATCACCGCCGCGCCAAATACAGCCGCGCGGCTACCTCCACCCGAGAACGCCAGTCCGATGAATCGGCCATCGGCTAGTTCTTTGGTTCCTAAATCGAGCGTGGCTCTCGTAGTCGGGGAGAGAGGCGCTGTCGATAATATCGGCGGTGGCTCAAGCGCGGTGCAGGAAGCTGAGGCGATGGTAAGCGCGAGAGCCAGCAGCCATTGGCCTGTGCGAAGTCTGCGCAACATCCTCATGCATCACAATACGGTCGAAATCTACAAATGGATGCCCCTCCGGACACACAGTCACTTGTTCGAGGCGAGCGCCGAGCGACCCCGCCTCGATGCTGGGTGCAGGCCGGAGGACGGGACTAATTTCTGGTCAACTTGCGATAGCGAATGCGGTGCGGCTGGTCGGCTTCTTTCCCGAGCCGTTTCTTGCGATCGGCCTCGTACGCGCTGTAGTTGCCTTCGTACCAGACCACTTTGCTGTCGCCCTCGAAGGCCAGAATGTGGGTGGCCACACGGTCCAAAAACCAGCGATCGTGACTGCTGATCACAGCGCAGCCGGCAAATCCTTCCAGGCCCTCTTCCAACGCGCGCAGCGTGTTCACATCCAGGTCGTTGGTCGGCTCGTCGAGGATGATGAGGTTGGCCCCCTCCTTCAGCATGCGAGCCAAGTGCACGCGATTGCGCTCGCCGCCCGACAGGTCCTTCACCTTCTTTTGTTGATCTGTGCCGGCGAAATTGAAGCGCGCGCAATAGCCGCGGGCGTTCACTTCAGCCTTCCCCAGCTTGATCGTATCCTGCCCATCGGAAATGATTTCATAGACGGTCTTATTGGGGTCGAGACTGCGATCCTGATCGACATACCCGAGCTTGACCGTTTCGCCGATCCTGATGGTACCCGCATCCGGCTTCTCTTTGCCGAGGATCATGCGGAACATGGTCGTTTTGCCCGCTCCGTTGGGTCCGATCACGCCGACGATGCCGCCTTTCGGGAGACTGAACTCGACATTCTCGTAGAGCACATTCTCACCGAACGCCTTGCTGATCCCCTTGGCCTCGACCACCAGGTCACCGAGTCGCGGTCCGGGCGGAATGTAGATTTCGAGATCCTCGGCGAGCTGGTCCTGCTTCTGATTGACGAGTTCCTCGTAACGATTGAGCCGCGCCTTGCCCTTCGATTGACGGGCTTTCGGCGACATGCGGATCCATTCCAGCTCATGCTCGAGAGTTTTCTTCCGCTTGGATTCGGCTTTTTCTTCTTTCTCCAACCGGTCCTGCTTCTGTTCGAGCCAGGAGGTGTAGTTACCTTGGAAGGGAATACCGGTGCCCCGGTCCAGTTCCAGAATCCAGCCCGCCACGTTGTCGAGGAAGTAGCGGTCGTGCGTCACGGCGATGACCGTGCCCTTGTACTGCTGCAGATGCAGTTCCAGCCACTGCACTGATTCGGCATCGAGGTGGTTCGTCGGTTCGTCGAGCAGCAAAATATCGGGCTCCTGGATCATGAGGCGGCAGAGCGCCACCCGGCGCTTCTCGCCTCCCGAAAGCAGACCGACCTTCTGGTCGGCCGGCGGACAACGTAAGGCATCCATGGCAATCTCGAGTTCGCTCTCGAGTTCCCAGCCGTTAGCCGCTTCGATCTTTTCCTGCAGCTGTGCCTGCTTATCGATGAGCTTTTCCATCTCGTCCGGGCCCGCTTCACCCATGCTATTGCTGACCGCTTCGTACTCGTGCAGTAGCCCTACGAGCTCCTTCTTCCCTTCCTCGACGACCTCCTTCACAGTCTTGTTGGGGTCGAGTTGCGGCTCCTGTTCCAGCAGCCCGACGCTGTACCCCTTGGAACGCGTGATCTCGCCGACATAGTTGGGATCCAACCCCGCGATGATTTTCAGCAGCGAGCTTTTCCCAGACCCGTTCAAGCCGAGTACGCCGATCTTGGCCCCGTAGTAAAAACCCAGGTAGATATCGCGCAGCACCTGTTTCTTCGGCGGGTAGACCTTGCCCACGCCGACCAGTGAAAAAATTACTTGCTTATCGTTCGTCGCCATAGCCATCCTCGGTGGAGTGTGAGCCGTCATCCCGTTCGTGCAATCGGTCACCATAACAAAGCGCGCATCGATTCACAACTGCGCAAGCGCGCCTCACTTGATGTGGCCCGTCATCCCTGGTTGTATGGCAGTGGCAACAGAGGCCGGAGGCAGAGGGAGAACACCTTGCCCATGAATCGCGACAGCCGTGACCGGATGCGGGCCCATTGGACCGTCCTTGCGATGCTGATTGTCCCTCTCGTGATCTGGCTCGCTCCGGCCTCCACCGCAGCAGACGACCGCGAGCAACGGGACCTGGTGGACCAGTCCCGCATGACTCTCTCCAATTTTCTTGCCGATTCCAACATGACCTGGTTCCGCGACCACATCAAGGACGCGAAGGGCCTGTTCATCGCGCCGCAATTCCTGAAGGCGGCGCTATTCTATGGGGGAGCCGGCGGCAGCGGTGTCTTCGTGGCTCGGGACGAGAAGACAGGGGAATGGAGTGAGCCGGCCTTCTTCACCATGGGAGCTGCCAGTTTCGGGTTTCAGTTCGGCGCGCAGGTCTCGGAAGTCGTGTTGCTCGTCTTGACGCAGCGAGGGGTCGATTCGCTTCTGCTGGGCAATTTCAAGCTGGGTGCGGACGGCTCGGTCGCCGTCGGGCCGGTCGGGGCCGGTGTCTCCGCCGCGACCACGCCGAACCTGAGCGCGGATCTGTTGTCGTTCGTGCGAGCAAAGGGCCTGTTCGCGGGCGTCTCCCTAGAAGGGGCCGCGCTGATTTCCCGGGATGAGTGGAGCAGGATTTACTACGGCAAGGCCGTGACGCCAACCGACATCGTCATCCGCCGTGAGGTCAAGAACCCATACTCGGAGAGCCTGCGCGACACGATCATCAAAGCGACCGAGAAGCGGTAATGGTGCCGTAACAACACGCGGCGAACGATACGTCCGGCGCACTGGAATCGAGCGGTGAATTAGAGCGAATGCAGGAGTTGAAGACCCTGTTTCGCCTGAGCGGCCATGCCGGCGAGGCCGGCTCTGACCTCCGACGCGTTGCGCACCGGACTGGTGAAGGCGACTCGTCCCCCCCGCATCCGATCGGCCGTCTTGATCCGCAGGTGAAAACCCAAGCGATCCAATGCGGTCACCGTCGCCTGCTGCGCCTCCACATTGCCGTACACCCGAGCGAGGAGCAACAGCGTGGCGGTCTCTTGCTCATTTATTTCCCGGATCACACTTGATGCCTCGTCCGCAAGCGGGTCTACGGCGGCCACCGCATAGTCTTCGGGGGCGACCCAGCCCATCGAACCAAAGCCACCGACAAAATAGATATCCTCGATTGCCATGCGGAAAAACCCAAAGTCGTTAAAGTCCACCCAGTAGGAGGCGTTGGCATGTCGAGCCAGGTAGAGCTCGCGAACCTGCGCGACCTGCTCTGTTGGCACCTTCGTCACCGACCCCATCAATGTCACCCTGGCCGCGCCCAGTGGATCGCTCCTGCTCTCCGGCGGCGTCACCAGCAAGCTGGCACGTGGATCGCCCAGGAGATTTTGCGTATGCATGGCCATGGTGCTGATGAGAAAAATCGGTTGCCCGCGCTCGTCCAACCCATAGGGCATCACCGAGCCGAAGGGCCAACCTGGCTGTTTGCGGGAGAGGGTCGAGAGACTGCCCGTCTGCTGCAAGTGGACCAATGTCCTGGCCCGCTCGGCATGGGACGGTTCGGGCACATCAGGACCATCTGAATCCGGTCCGCTATTATGCTGTCGTGATAATGACAACGATCGCCTCTTTTCTATGCAATGAGCTGCGTGACACCTTACCCTGGATGCGGCGTGAATTTCCACTGAGGGCGGGGACGCGGAGGTCCGATGCCTGGCTCTCTTCCGACGATCTTAGATCCCCAAATCTTCAGTGAGTCGCACTTCGGATTCGTCGAGGATATCTTCCAGGCAGGTGAAACAGGTGAATGGAAACTGATTGACTGGAATGGCACAGACCTCGCCGACCGGCGACTCGTCCAACGCCGGGCCACCGCATTCTTTATGGATCAACACGAGCATATGCGCGCCTCTATCGTGATCGGGTCACCAGCTGCCTGAACGCGTCCAAATGCTCCGGGCTGCTCAGCCGGTGATCACCGGTTTTGAATAACAACTCGATGGGAAATTCAGGATCCTGCGAAAGCACCTGCTGAACGAAGGCCCAGCTGCCTTCCGGTTTGATCACCGCATCCTGCAAGCCGTGCAGAATGGTCGTCTTGACGCGACGCGGCATGCTGTAGCGACGGCTCCAGAGCGCCTGGCTGTCCTCGACCCAGTGCCAGGGAATCGGCGCATCCTTATGCATGGGCTCGTCGTCCCACGGCATGGAGCCGGTCGCTTGCCACCGCTCACGCCGCTCGGCGGGAATCTGCGAAGCGCGCAGACCCATCATATTGAACGCCGGGGCGATCAGAATCAATTCTTCCACAGTCTGCTGCTTCTGGGCGACCAGCCAGGCGAGCCAACCACCGAGGGAGTTGCCGACAATCGTCACCGGCGGACCAGCCGCTAATAGGTGGGTGACTGCCTCGGCATCCTCCAGCCATTGCACCAGTCTATACTCACCCCACGTCCCATCCGAATCACCCCAACCGCGAAAGTCGAAACAGCAAAAACCCCATCCTCGCTCCTGACACCATTGAGCAAGCGCCTTGCTCTTATTGCCCCACCGTTTGGACAAAAAGCCGGTGACGAAGAGAATCTGGCGGTTCTTACCCAAGGCGCGGTCGCCTCGGATCAATGTGCCATCGGCACAACTGAGCTGGAAAGGTTCCATCGTTCTCGTGTTTATCGCAAAACCTTCAGCATGAAACTGCCCAGCTTTCGCAATACCGGTTCCGGAATCTCATGGCCGCCACGGAAAGGCTGCCAGTCGACATTCATCCCGGCTTGGAGAAATTCGTCACGCAACCGCTCCGCCATAGCGTAGGGAAGGATCGGGTCCTGGGTGCCGTGGCTCTGAAAGAGCGGCAATCCCTTTCGTTTTGCCAGTAACGGACCCCATTCCGGTTTGGCCACCAGGGTCCCGGAGAGTTGGATGAGTCCGACATAGGGCTGTGCGCTGTGGAGTAGGGCATCGCAGGAGAGCATGGCCCCTTGGGAGAAGCCGCCGAGGATGGTGTGTTTGGGGTCGACCCCGACTTTGCGGTGCAGCTCGTCCAGAAACGACTTCATGCGCTCCCGCGCTTCGGGAAGCCCGCGCGGGATTTCGTTCGACATGTCCCGGCTTTTCCCCGCAGCCCGATCCGCCTGAATACGGGCCATATCAATCATCCACCAGGCGCGCGAATCGCCGAATCCCATCGGAATCGAAATCGGCGCTTCAGGAAACAAAAATCGGGTGCCGGCGGGCGCATCGAGGTATTCGCTGAGGGCCACCAAGTCGTCTCCCGGCGCACCGAAGCCATGGAGCAACACCACGAGCGGACCGTTGCCTCCGCCCTTCCCGTCGGTGCCACCCGTGATGCGGACCGTCAGGCCGCCGAGTTTGTCCATACGCATGCGTTCGGTTCTCCCGTTCAGAGGCGTCTCAATGGGTCAGAATGTGCTGGTATCATCCCCGGTGAAGCGGCAGACGCATCTGCAAACCGCCTTCTTATGAAGCACGTACGGTCATGTACATGGTGTCGGGATGTCCGGGCTACTGGCCAAGATACCAATATTGCAGAAAGGCAAGCGCGGCGACCAACGTGGCCTGTACGACCGGCTGCTGGTAGAACGGCACGAAGGCTCCCTGTTGAACAGCATCGATCTCGCTGATGATCTGGCGAAGGCTATCACTCGAAGGTCCCATGGCCAAGGGTGGTTCTGCATGCTCTTGCTGCGTCAAGGCCCGATCGAGATCATGCTGAATGGGTGCGAGCACCCTCCGCCTCGCCCCGACCGCCGCCAGATATAACATGCAGGCACTGGCGAGAGCCACCAGACTGTTGACCGTGAGGACGAGAATCAAGACCGGCGGGAAGTCCCAGTTGTCGAAGTAATGACTCCGTGCCGCAATGAGAAGGAATAACGCTAAGAAGGGATAGAGTATTCGGCGATTGACTATCCTCGTCCGCTCGACGATGAGGCGAATCTGGCCCATCGCGCTGAGTCCTGTAGTCGCCGGCATCTCCAGGATCCACCTGGTGCAGAGCAAGACCGCATCTAACACCGCCAGGTTCAGAATGATGAGCAAGAAGACGCTCATCGAGGTCACGACCGTATCAGCACCACAACTGAACTCCCCCCGGCAAGGCACAAACAAGCGCGGCTCGCCGTCGTTCATGAACCTCCACACAGGGAAGATGATCACCAAGTAAATGAGGAACCAGAGCGCAATCCGGGCCGCACGTTGAGGCAGGGTATGGGCCTGACAATACTGAGTCCAGAGCTCGACCGCCGCGGCGGGGCGATCCTGTTTGGCACCGTGAAACATCCAGTCCAGATTGCGCCAGAATCCGTCGAAACCGTTCCGCAACCCCCTCTTCGTCATGCCGCTCAAGTCGTCGCGTGGAAAGTATCGGGTGGTCAGGTCCGCCGTGTTGTTGGCCAGATCCGCACAGGCCTTGATCAGGAAGAAGAGGCAGAGCAGGGCCGCGAACAGCCTGAGCAGTTCCGTGGGCCAGATGCTCACCCCGTCGAACCAGGAAAAGGGCTCGTCTTCCACATAATTGAAATGCAGGATCTTGCACCACAGGAGGAGTGCTCCTAGAACCGGCAGCAGCACCCACGCCGGTCTGAGCAGTCCTTTGAAGGCTCGTGCGTTCCGGTCGCGTTCATCCCTTGCCGTGAGCCAGTTCCACAACACTCGATGGCTCCAGACAGTAAGGAAGCACAGGACCACAAAGACGATCCAGAGCGGCCCGAGCCTCTCCGGGAGTCTCACGGTTCCATCCTTCGCCTGGACATCGCTTCTTCCCTGATGGACGCTCTTCAGTCCATTGTCAGGACGGTCCACGCTGAGATCGACCGCCCCATGCCGTCCGATCTCAAACAGGCGGGGACGGATCGTCGTGCTGTACTCCATCCGTTCACCGTTGCCGCCGTTCAACACGTACCCGGTAGGTGGCGCGTTCTGGCCACTGCCCTGCTGCGGCCGATAGCCGACATGATCGATCGCCCGCAAGATGGCAAAGAAGGTCGACGTTTGGAGGGAGTTGCGGAAGGGCGGGATGGCCTGCTGTATGGACGGCCCCAGTTGCAGGCCGAAATGGGACACGACGATCAGGTTGCGAGCCCACTTCTGCTCATCCTCGTGGAAATACCGCGCATCCAGATCGGTCGCAAAGAACAGCGCGGTCGGAAACTGCTCTCGCACAGCCTGAAGGATCAGGAGCGCGTCGTACGCATCTCTCCCGAGAATTCCGATGGCCTTGACCTTCTTGCCCTGCTGATCCGCGTTCTTGTCCTGGTCCTCAGCCTTGATTCGCGCGACCAGCCTTCGGACATAGTCGAGTTGCGACGGCCCTTCAGGTCTTTCATAGGATCCGATATCGCGAAGCTTTGCTTTGCCACCTTCACCCTTATCCTTTTCCTTGTCATCGCCCTTGGGCTTGGGTTTTCCCGGCTGATCGTCCGAGGCTTCTCCGTCCAGACCACTCAGATAACTGTACTGCCTGACGTGTAGGGTCAGTGGCGAGATTGATCCTCTCTTGAATTGGTCCACACCTTCTTCCGTTGTTGCACACTTCCCCCTTAACTTGTTCATGAGCACATCGGATGGAGGATGTACCTTCTTAACAGTCGCATCAGTAATGTAACGACAGGCCGCCGCACTAAACGTGAGCGGAAGGGCCCGAGCATAGAATGAGTCCCATTCTCCGATGAGGGCGATCGGGTCCTCTCCCACGGTCACTTGCCGGCGATTGAGTTCCTCAAACAGGGACTCGAACAGTACCTCGTCGCTGTCGATGCTGTACCGCAGATCGAGATGGGCATCCGACAGCAATTGAGGGAAAACGTCCTTGCACGTTGCATAGGAGCGGCATTCCACGCCATCTTTTTGGTTCCCACGTTTCAGCCCATAGGAGAGAAGCCCGGGCATAGCCGTGGTCCAGGGCGAATACAGTGCTATGTTGCCATTTCCCTTGTGCCAGGAGAACAGCGCCTTCTTCTTGTCGGCCCCGGCCTTTTCCGTTTGGCTCCGGTCCTGGATTTCCTTGAGCATGCGCTGAAATTCGGATGAGTTGCGGGGGCCGACGATTTTTGCCGTGACGTTCGACTGGGGCAACTTAAAAAGCAGCGCGTCGATGCGTCCGAGGATCGTTTGCTCAGATTCTTCCGCCGCCATCCAGAGCACGAGCACATGACGCGCTTTTTCTTCTCCCGCCTTTTCATCGAATGCCCGGCAGGCGGCGATCCTACTGCGGCTGTACCACTCGTATGGCGTGGCGACAGGCGTCGTGACACCAGGCTGGGCGACATCCGCCGGAAATTCCCATGTGAAATAGGCAAGAGACTGCGTCTTGTCCGGTGCGAAACATCCGACTTCCAGCGCGGCTCCCACGGCATACCGATCACGGATGCGCGACTCGCCGTCCTCCACAGAGGACCCTCCCCCGGTCATCACAAGCAGAGCGGTGAGCTGGTCGCCCTGACGGGCCACGTCCCTGATCCTTTTTTGAAGGATGCCCAGCCCGTCACTCTCGGTCTTCGCCACCCGCGATGTGACCGTCACCTCTCCGGCCAGTGACCGTGCCGGAGCAGGACCGACACCCGAAAGACTGACTTGGCCTTCTCCCGTGAGAACCAGACCGCGCTCTTTTCTGGCTTCGAGATCCCTTTGGACTACCGCAAACGGGTCCTCCCAAAGTCTGGCGCGAGCCTTCAATTCGCTGGTCGCTCCATTCAAGTCGGCCCCATTTCCAGACGGCCGTGAACTCTTGAGCGGCTCCTTCACGAACACCATGGCCGCCACGGCAAGGGCCAGGGTCACCGTCGCGGCCAATGAAAAGGTTGAATCGTCTCCCTTGAACGCCATGCACGATCCTTGGCTTCAGAGGTTGTGTGCGTGGTCATACCCCGTTACCACTAGGTGTATTCAGCATGTTATGTGCCATCGACTCGCGGCCAAGGTTCGACAGAAATGGCTTATCTTTCGCGCCGGATGGAGCACCGAGTCGTAATTGTGTATCGACCTAGATACAGTCACGTATCAGAATGGATACCGTGTGTTGTCGGAGAGAACTGGAAATGGAGCGATGGGTATGTGGGGGAACCCGCTACGACGAGCAACTCACACTGATGTGTTTGCCCCAGTTCGGGGGCGCGGCGGCGTAGAAGTCCATGCCGGCCTGTTCGCTGAAGGGGTTCTGGAGCAGCGTCAACAGTCGGTCGATCTCGGAATAGTCTTTCTGCTGGGCCTTCTCGATGGCCCCTTGGGCGAGGTAATTACGCAGGATGTACTTGGGATTGACGCGATCCATTCGGTGGCGGCGTTCTTCGTCGCGACTCTGCTCGCTCAACAGCCGTGCGCAATACTGCTCGGCCCACACATCGAACCGTTCCCGGTTCAGGAAATGCTCGCGCAGCCGGTCATTCGTCGCGCCTGCGGCAGAGGAAAACGTGCCGAGCTCGCGCCAAAAGATCGTGTAGTCCACCCGGCTTCCAACCAAGAGCGACTGCAGGTCCTGCAGCAGGCCTTCATCCTCTGCGCGTTTCTCGACCAGCCCCAGCTTGGCACGCATCAGGCCTCGATAGTGCCGATCGACGCTCGTCTGGTAGCTGTCGAGGGCTGCTTTCAGCTCTTCTTTGGGCGCCAGGGGCAACAGGGTTTGCGCTAAACAACTCAGATTCCAGAGCCCGATATAGGGCTGTTGGTTGAAAGCATAACGCCCGTTGTGATCCGAATGATTACAAATGAAGCCGGGATCGTAGTCATCCATGAAGCCATAGGGCCCATAGTCCAGCGTGATTCCCAGGATCGACATGTTGTCGGTATTCAACACGCCATGCGCCCACCCGACGGCTTGCCATTTGGCCACCAACTGCGCCGTTCGCTCGACCACTTCGGCGAAGAAGCGAGCGTACTTCTCCGACGCGTCCCGCAGATGGGGAAAATGCTGGTCGATCACATAGTCGGCCAAGACTTTCAGATGTTCATGCTGTTTGCGGTAGTAGAAGATCTCAAACGTGCCGAACCGCACGTGCGAGGGTGCCATCCGGACGATCGTCGCGGCGGTTTCGACCTGCTCGCGATAGACCTTGTCGTCGCTCCCGACCAGGCACAACGCACGCGTGGTCGGAATGCCCAATCCGTGCATGGCTTCACAACAGAGATATTCACGGATCGCCGAACGGAGCACGGATCGTCCGTCACCGTCTCGCGAGAAGGGTGTCATGCCTGCCCCCTTCAGGTGCAAATCCCAGCGCTCGCCACGCTCGTTCTTCACTTCTCCTAGGAGAATTGCCCGGCCATCGCCGAGCTGTGGCACGTACACCCCGAACTGATGGCCGGAATAGAGCATCGCCAGCGGCTCCATGCCGGGCACCAAGAGACTTCCTCCGAAAACCCCGGCGAATTCCGGACGTGTCGCCTCAAGGGGATCAAGGTCGAGCAAGTCGAGGCCTGCTGGATTCACACTGATGAGAAAGGGCGGCGCGGAGAACGGCGTGGGGTTCACCTTGGCACAGAACACCTCCGGCAGGCGCGCGTAGCTATTGTCAAAGGTGACTGTCTCGAGGGTGCGGAGTGGCGTCATCCTGCTCGACTTTCCTGGAAATTACCGAAAATTGGCTTCAAGGTCCGATTCCAATGTGAAGACGAAAACGCGCTCTCCGACAACTGTGTCGATGTCGGTAAACAAGGCCGTGATCTTCGCGCCGATCAGATCCGTCACTTGCTCGCAGAGCCGCTCCCGACCTTGGGCGATGAGGTTCTGACGAAGCCGCTTCACCATATCGATGCCTTCCGCCGTCTTGGCCAATTGCCGTTCTGCGGGCGTGAGCACTCCTTTCAAACGGACGACCAACATATCCCGCACGATAAACACCCGGACTTCGTCGGGACCGCGTCCGAGAAATTCCTGTTCGAACTTGATGACCGCGGTCCGGACCGCGGCTTCTTTTTCTCCCTTACTGGGCACAGGCAGTACGATCCTTTTCGTGTTCCGATGGAAGACTGAGTCGGGCCGATTATAGTCACGGCCACGTGTGGACTCCAACCCCCTCCGCTTCTCGTTCGAAGTATGGCCATGAACGCGAGGTGAGTGACTGGGCCCATCGGACCAGCCACTGGGCCATTTTCCTTCGACTTTTCGCTTGCATTTGCGAGGGTGGCGCGGATACATCTAACACAGTTTTCCGGTGGTGCCGTCGAGAGGCCGTGAATCATGCGCGACCCGGACCCACTTTTGTTGATGCAATGAGACAGGCAGTAGGGTCTTGCCGGTGTTTCCCCTCCGGGGAAAGGCCGGGGACAGTGCAGGCCAGTCGCTGGTTCCTTGTCTGAAGGACCGTCGGCTGGCCTTTTTCTTTTCATGAAAAGAATGGAATCGGTATGGCCTTCCTAGTGCTCGTTCCGCTGTTGCCGCTGTTGACGGCGTTCATCGTCATGACCGGTGATCGCACCGATCAGGACCAGAACGCGAGGGCCGGGCTGTTTCCCATCCTGGCGGCCTTTCTGGGGGCCCTCATCACCTTGGTGCTGGTGACCTCCGAGGGCGCCATCACCGTCCAGCTGTACGATCCGGCCGCCATCGCCAATCTCGCCTTTCCGATCGGTTTCTACATTGACCGTCTCAGCGCGGTCATGATGGTCCTCATTACGGGAGTGGCCACCCTCATCTATCGCTATTCCATGGGCTACATGTATCAAGATCGCGGCTATCGCCGGTACCTAGGAATGCTCGGCATCACGACCTCGGTGCTGCTTTGCATGGTCTCCAGCGCCAATCTGGTGATGCTGTTTCTATTCTGGCAAATTCTCTCGTGGCTGTTGTTTCTTCTGGCGCACAACCATGCGCATGCCGCCACGCTCGCCGGAGCCTCGAACACCTTCACAGTCCTGCGGCTCAGCGATGTGGCGTTTCTCGCCGGCATCGTCCTGGCCTATTCCCTCTATGGCACCTTCGAATTTCAGACGCTCTTCACCCGGGCCGCAGAAACTCCCGTCACCCTCTCCCTCTGGCCGGCACTCGGCTGGGAGATGAATGGTGTCACGGCGGTGACCCTACTCATTTTCGTCGGCGCCATGGGCAAGTCGGCCCAGTTCCCGATCCATACCTGGCTCCCGCGATCGCTCTATGCACCGACCCCAGTCCATGCGCTCCTGCATGCCGGGATCATCAACGCCGGCGGATTTTTGCTGAATCGTCTTGCCCCGCTCTACGGCCTGAGCCCCACGACCCTGCATGTCGTGTTCATCATCGGCATGCTCACGGCCATCCTCGGTGCCACCATGATGTTGACCCAGAACGACATCAAGAAGACCCTGGGCTTCTCGACCATCGGCCAGATGGGCTACATGATTATGGAATGCGGCCTAGGCGCCTTTTCCCTCGCCGTGTTCCATCTCATCGCGCACGGGCTGTTCAAGGGCACTGTCTTTTTGAACTGTGGCAATGTGATCCACAAGGCCCGGCAGGAACCCTCATTTCCTCATGCCGGGCACGAAGCCGAAGAAAGCAGCTTCTCCAACCTGACCTGGTCCACGGGCTTTTTGACGACTCTGCTGTTGCCGCTCGTGATCCTGCTGGTCACGCATGGCGTCTTGAGAATTCCACTGCTCGAATCGCAGGGGACGGTGATCTTCCTCTTCTTCATCTGGGTCACCTCCTCGCAGGCCATTCTGTCACTGACGCGCATTCGCGCCGTCGCGTCCTGGAAGGTGTCCGCCGCCATGCTGCTGACGCTCGTCTTCGTCGTCTTTACGTACTTGTTTGCGGTGGAAAGCTTCACCCATTTTCTGTACCCGAATGCGGATGAGGTGGCGTCGTACTTCCGAGCCGCGGCACTGCCGGGGCGGCTGTTCGACAGCCTGGTAGTCGGGACGACCTTGCTGACCATCCTGGGCTGGTTTTATCTGTATGCCCATGCGCATGGACGCACAGTCAGGGTTCCTGGATGGATCGAGGCGTTCTTGGTCCGCTTGTATGTCATTTTTATGAACCGACTCTACCTGGACCAGCTCTATCTCAAATTCGGCCGAGTCGTAACCCTGGTCGCCCAGCGCTTGGAGAAACGGCTGTCATGATGACGCAGGAGCGGAGCGCGCGAATCAGCGATCGTCAGCCCATGACCGGAGGCCGGGCATGATACAGACTTGGATGACGCCCTGGCTGCTCATCGCCATTCCCACCCTCGGCTCGGCACTCAGCCTGCTCCTGTGGTCTTCACTCCACCGGATGAAAACCTGGGCACTGCTGACCACGGTGGCGAGTCTCCTCGGCGTGATGGGACTGTCATGGAATCTGAACGACCCGCTCGCTGAGATACCTTTTCTCTGCCTACTCCCCGTGGCGGCGTTCCTCTCGCTGCTCGGGCAACCGCGGCATCCCGACAACCGCCTGGCCTGGTTGATGACGCTGGTGCTGTTGGGATTGGGGCTGGGAATCCTGACCAGTCAGGAATCAGTCCGACTGATCTTGCTCGTCACCCTTCTTGGCCTTCTCTGCGGCTTGATCTATCGTTATCAAAACACGGTCATGCCTGATGCCTGGCGAGGGCTGGCGACCTACGGCCTAGGCATGGCCTCGACCCTGCCGGCTCTGATCCTCCCGGCACCGGCGTCCACCGTCGCAGTCCTGGTGACCTGTGCGACCCTGCTGCCTCTGCTCCCTCTGCATGGGGGATTCGTCGCGGTCCTCACAGGATTGCCGGGCAATCTTCCCGCGTTTCTGGCCCTGCTGTTGCCCGCGCTCGGCTTTCACAGCCTCCTCCTGCTCCTCCCGAACCTGACCGTCACCATGCTTCAGACCCTGGCGATTCTGGCACTGGCGGGCGCCTGTTATGGTTCGCTCCGGGCGCTGATTCAGTCACGCATCCTGCCTCGCCTCGCCTATGCCGGCCTTGCCTTCTTTTCCATGCTCTGGTGGTATGTGGCCGCAACGGGAACCGCGCCCGTGCACACCGTGGTGTACCTGAGCGCCGTGGGCCTCGCGATGAGCGGGCTCTTGCTGGCCTGGTATGCCATCCGGGCTCGTTATGGCGAGATCGATGTGCGCGCGCTCGGCGGTTTAGCTTACGCCATGCCCCGCTTCAGCACCCTGCTGGCGCTCCTGGCGCTCGCCGCCCTCGGTATGCCGCCCTTCGGCGTGTTTTCCGGCTTCCTGGGCATGCTGCTCAGTCCCGCGTTCACACCCTCGGGGCCGTTCGCCATCATCATGCTCGTCTGGTTCAGCGCGTCCTGGTACTTTCTCGATGTGGTGCAACAGTTGGTCTTCGGCAGGCAACGGTCCGATCTCCGTTATGAAGACCTGCGCCGGACGGAGTTCGCCTCTCTGTTGATGCTGGTTCTTCTCCTGCTGGCCCTGGGTACCGCCCCCTCTCGACTCTTTCAGTCGAGCGCGACGACTCCTCCGGCTTCTGTTGCGATGAAGGTTGCTGCATGGATCCACTGGTAACCACCCACCACCAGCTGGACATTGAAGCGCGCCGTATGGAGCTGCGGGGCATGATCCGCCTCGCCAGCGAGGTGATCGCGCAGTATTGGCCCATGCGGACGTTCGTCCACCACAATCCGCTGCATAGCCTGGAGTATCTCCCGTTCACTGAAACGGTCCGCCGTGGCCAACAATTTGTGGGCGGCAGCGGCTATCTTCCCGGTGACGTGTATCGACGCTATCTGAAGTCCGGCAGGATTTTGGTCCGCCACATCGAGGACGCGTTGGCGCCGCTGGCGCGCGACCAGGATGTGGCCCTGGGCCCCTGCCGCATCTCGCACCGTGAGGTGTTGCGGGCCTGCCTGACCCATGGGCTGTCCACGCCGACGGACGAACCGCTCGATCGTCTGATGGAACGCGAGCCGAACGAGGAGCAAATCGACACCCTGGCCAAGCACCTGGTTTCACTCTCCTCGCCGACCGTGCAGGAACGGATGGCCACAACGGTCCGCGAGGACCTGGCCGCATTGGGACGACAGGTGACGCTCTCGAGTTGGTGCGACCGGACGCTGGGAACCCAGATTGTTGACCAGATCAACAGCGAGTTGATCAAGTGGTGTGAGGCTTTTCTGGACGAGGGCCATGCCACCTGGTCGATGCCGGGACGGGAACAGGGCCTCTATGCGGCCTGGAAAACACTGGCCGGGAAAGAATGGGCGACCTGCGGCATCGCGGAGAGTCGCCAAAAAATTACCGCGCTGCCGGAGCATCCCGAGGACACGGTCTTCGACTGCCTCGAAGCGCTGGCGATCCCCGCGGAATTCCAGCAGGACTACCTCTCGCTCCAACTCGCGGCCCTCCCCGGTTGGGCCGGGTTCATCAAATGGCGTGCGGAAGAAAATGACTATGCGTGGCAACAGGCCTATCCCGTCGGGCTGGTGAAATTTCTCGCAGTCCGTTTGTGGTATGTGCGCGAACTGGTCCAGAAAGTCTGCCAAGAAGAATTGGGAATCGAAGGGAACTATCGCGCGATCTCGACCTACATGGAGCAGCAACCCCACGCCTACTTCATGCGCAAGGAACGGGCCGCAGGACGGCTGCCGGCTTCCTATGCCGAACGGGTCGACCGGCTCCATGCCCGGACCAGCAACAGGCGGGAGGGAACGGCAGTCCTCTCCCACGAGTGGGAACAGCTTACCCATCATGACCAAATAGAATTCGGACCACGCCGCGAGCGGGCCGCGCAGCGGGTCATGGCCCGACGCCTGCTCACGCTCGCCCAGGCGCTCGAAATCGTCCCGACCGTACTGATGGAGAGTTCTCCGACAGACCTTCGAGTACTCCTGGATTGGATGGACGCCTTTCCGGAATCGGCGCATGGTCCCGTGTGGCTCAAGGCGTTCGAGGCGGGGTACCAGGATCAACTCTTCGACATGCTTCTGCGCGCGCCGGCCAAACCCCAACCGGCCGTCCCCGAACACCAGCCGCCGGTGCGGCCCCATTCGCAATCGGTCTTTTGCATTGATGTGCGGTCCGAGCCGTTCCGCCGCCACCTGGAATCGACCGGCGCGAACGACACCTATGGCTTCGCCGGATTCTTCGCGGTCTTTATTCGTTATCGGGCATGGGGCAAGGAACATGAGACCGAACAGTTTCCGGTGATCATGCGTGCGAAGAACGAAGTGCGCGAGATCCCCCGCAGCTACCTGGATCACTACGTGTCCAAGCACCAGTCGCGAGCCAAACTGGTCCACGCCGGCCATACCCTGCTGCACGATCTCAAGGAGAATGTCGTCACGCCGTACGTCATGGTGGAGTCGCTGGGGTGGTTTTACGCGCTGCCCATCGTGGGAAAGACGATGCTGCCCGCCCTGTACAAACGCCTGACCGGCTGGGTGCGGCGCCTGTTCGTCCCGCCGATCGCCACCAGCGTCACGGTGGACAAATTGGCCCCGGCCGAAACCGAAGAGATGGTGGTGTCCGAACAACGCGCGCTGATTTGGAAGGCGCTACGCGACCGGTTCGGTCTCCATGGATCACGGGTCGATCCGGAATTCGTCGAGGCCTTACGGCGACGGGCCCTGGATGAGGATGCTCCGGTCGAACCCTTCTTGAGCGACGCGGCCAAGTCGGTCGAGTTGTCGGCGGAGCAACTGACGGCGTTTCTCGACGAGCTCCGGCAGCAGTACCGCATCAATCGCCGCGCAGCCTCGCGCCAGAAAGAACGGATCACGCGGACGGGCTTCACGCTCGACGAGCAGGTCATCACGGTCGAAACGGCGTTGCGCATGATGGGCTTGGTCAGAAACTTCGCGCGGCTCGTGCTCTTCTGCGCGCACGGCAGCACCACCGAGAACAACCCCTTCGAATCGGCCCTGGATTGCGGCGCCTGCGGGGGGAACGAGGGAAAACCCAACGCACGTGTGCTCGCGGCGATGGCGAACCGACCGCCGGTCCGGGAACGATTGGCGAGACGCGGCATCGAGATTCCATCGGATACCCACTTCCTCGCCGGCCAGGTGGATACCACGACGGACGAGGTACAGCTCTTCGATCTCGAGGACGTGCCGCCGACACACCGCAAAGACGTAGCCAGGCTGTTCGATGACTTGCGAGAAGCCGCCCAGCTGACGAGCCAGGAGCGCTGCACCCGGTTTCCTGACGTCGGCGCCGTCCTGCCGTTCGACCAGGCGGCCGCCCATGTGTCCGGGCGCAGCGCGGACTGGAGCCAGGTACGACCGGAATGGGGCTTGTCCGGCAATACCGCCTTCATCATCGGCCGGCGGGAGCTGACGAAAGGACTCAATTTGGCCGGACGCGTGTTCCTCCACTCCTATGACTATCGGGAAGACCCCACGGACCGCTTGCTCGAAGTGCTCCTGACCGCGGCGCAAGTGGTGGCGCAGTGGATCAACATGGAACATTATTTTTCGGCCGTGGATAATGAGGTCTATGGAGGCGGGAGCAAGATTTATCACAACGTCGTCGGCCGCGTCGGCATCATGTCCGGTCCGTGGAGCGATCTCCGGCTCGGCCTGGCCTGGCAGACCGTCATGAACGACGACATGCCCTATCACGAACCCATGCGCCTCCTGACGCTGGTCGAAGCGTCGCGCGCACGCATCGAGAAACTCATCGCCCGGCACGAGGTGCTGCAACATTTCTATCACAACGAGTGGGTACACCTGACTGCACTGGACCCCGAGGACGGAACGTGGTACCGCTTCATGCCGTCGGGAGTCTGGCGCCGGGTCAGAAATCCCAGTGACACATACATCGCGACAGGCATCACGTCGGGCAAGACCTCTTTTCAAAGGAGTTGAGACATGGGCGAACTGACGCTGCATCCGATGAAAGAAATCCGCGTCATCGTGTCGGGTGAGAACCGACCCTTTGTGACCGAGCTGTTGGACAAGGTACAGGCAACCGGGTACACCATCATCGGCAATATCTCGGGGAAGGGGCATCACGGTGTGCGTGAAGCCCACTTCATGTTCAGCGAACAAGAAAGCCTGGTGATGATTATGGCGGTGGTGCCGGAAGAAAAAGTGGAACCCGTTCTGGCCGGGCTGCGGCCGCTGTTCGATCGGTATTCCGGCGTCATGTTCGTCTCCGATGTCGCCGTGAGCCGGCGTGAGTACTTCGGAAAGAAGACAGCCAAGTCCTGATCCATAGACCAGGAACCCCGCGCCTGATGAGCCCGCGCAGGGATGGGCCAACCTTGTCTTCTCACCGATGATTGTCTACAATGTGCCCGCATTGACCTGTAAGAGGAAGGACGGTACGTGAAGGGACTACGGTTCGAACGGCTCGGGCGAGACCGCCATTACAACATCATCTTCCACATCGGCAGCAGCTACGTGCCGGTGAGCGATGAGACCCTTGATGAACTGAAAGCGCAGACCCTGCTGTCCTCCGAGCGCTTCCTCGAACTCCTCGTCGACAAAATCGGCTACTCCAGTTACCTCAAAGACCAGATCCGCGCGGAGCTCCAGATCGCCGGAGATCCGATGACACAGATCACGGTCCTGCAAGGCGCCATCCGCGAATTGTAACTCCTGCCTTTTGACGCTCCCGAAGCGTCGATCGTCCCTCGGGCCTCACGCGCTTTACGAGGAATGCCGCATTATCGATTCGGCATTCACCTATCCTGTCTCACGAATCGAGCACACTCTCGTTCATTCGCTTCGTTCGCCACTTTTCCTGTCTCATCCCAACGGAGCGGTGTGCGGCGCCTCCGCCCTCAGCCTATCGAGTCGGCGTACATGGTCTCAGCGACATCCTTACGTTGCAGGGGGTTACGCGGGAAGTCACTCACGTTATCAACAATTTACATCCGCCTCTCGCTGGACCACAACCCTTCCGAGCCAGCCCATAGTCATGAAACCAGCGACGCCGGGGCCTCTCGAACCCGGTCGGCTGGTCGTTTTTGAATCGCGCGCTATACTTCATCCAGGTTTGCTCTGAGTAATCCTCCGTGAGGCTTTTTCTGGATTCTCGGAGATCGGAGCCCTAGTCCGGGCTATCTTACGCTCGGCCATGACATGCGAGATTGACATGCTTGATAGAAATCTCGTCACACCCGTCGCCTCGGCCCTACCAAGCTTGCTGGTCACAATTGCTGTGGTGGCCGCATCCCTTGCGGTGAGCAGGTACCTCGATGCTACAGAGCAAATTGATATCCGTCAGACGGATACGGTGTACCTGACACGACTGGACTCAGATCAGCAGAGGCAATATCTAGACTATCGCGACCATCGTGTGTACCCAGACCCTGCCGCGCGATGGGTTGGGGAGGAGCGAGAGCTGAGGGAACTGAAGCAGTGGATCAAGCAGCACGACATTGCCATTCAGGCTGCTTTATCTCGTGAGAGCGCAAGCGAGGAGGCGGGATCATTCAAAAATTGGCTTCATTAGATAGCACCCCGCTCCAGATGGCCGAATGTTGTCGTGTATATCGGCGAATGACAAGACCCCCGATGCACTCTAGAACCAGACCCTGCTGTCCTCCGAGCGCTTTCTCCACCTCATCGACAAAGTCCGGTTACTCCAGCTCCCTCAAGCGGTAGGCCCGCTCGGAGCTCCAGGCCGCTGGCGATCCGATGACGCAGATCACAATCCTCCAAGGCGCCATCAGAGAACTTTCATCGGCTACCGAACATTCCTTCCAGCTTCATTCTCGGCTCTAAAATCCTCAATGTGCCCCAGAGGCACCCTTTCGGTGTTTTCCTGCAGTCTTTTTGAGCAACTATCGACCAGTCCTATCGTTAAGCTGGAAGGTCGCGCTGTCGAGGTTTTTGAACGCCTGTAGTCTCTGTGAGGCGCCCTTTTCCTTTATTGTGCAATTGATCCCAAATTGGGATCATGGTAGACTGCGCCCGTGCGCATCATCGCGAAACGGACTCTTGGCACATTCTGGAAGCGGTACCCGCGCGCGAGAGGACCTTTAGAAGCGTGGCATCAGGAAGTGGTTCATGCAGACTGGACAAGCCCGTCGGAGCTTAAAGCTCAGTTTCGCTCAGCGAGTGTGCTGCAAGGCAGCCGCGCGGTGTTCAACATTGCAGGGAACCAGTACCGATTGGTGGTGAAGATTAACTACGCCTATCGGATTGTCTACATCCGTTTCGTCGGTACCCATCAAGAGTATGACCAGATCGACGCACACACCGTCTGACGAGGTGCAGAAGCCATGAATATTTCTCCTATCAAAACCAAGCGGGATCATGAGCGTGCGTTGCTCCGCATCGAACACCTTATGGATGCAAAGCCCGGCACCAAGGCCGGAGACGAGTTGGACATTCTCACCACCCTCGTGGAAGCCTACGAGGCCAAGCATCATGCAGTCAGTCCACCTGATCCCGTTGAAGCGATTCGATTTCGGATGGAACAATTAGGCATGAGCCGGAAGGATTTGGAGGCATTGCTCGGCGGGCGGGGCCGAGTCTCGGAAATTCTCTCTAAAAAGCGAGGCCTCTCACTGACTATGATTCGCCGAATCCAC
>JAHFEW010000163.1 GCA_023248215.1 Nitrospira sp. | reverse complement strand
AGCCAAACCCCTTGGTCACTGACGTCACGGCGCTCGCATCGACCAGAATCGTCACTTGATGTCCGGCCTTGACCGCGGCCCATGCCACATTGGGCACCGCGCAGATCTGGGCGTCATCCAGGGTCAATGAAGTCTTCATGTGAATCAGAATTCGCGTCGGGGTGGTCTGTTGTGCCTCGACCACGCGAGCTGTGGACAAAGCGAGGAAGGCACAAACCAAAATACTGCAAATTATGTGCTGCATGGTCTCCAACCTCCAGGTTTAAGGGTCTGGTTCTTGATATGCCGCCGGGAAAAAAGGAACCTAGGCCTGCAAGACCCGTTTCATTTCCTCAAATTCTTGCTTGCTGATTTCACCGCGCGCGTACCGTTTCTTGAGGATGTCCAGGCTCGATTCTGGCCGACCGGCAATCCCCTGCACCATCAGCCATCTGACGAGGTAGACGACGCCGGAGATCACCAATACCCAGAACAGCACCATAAATAGCAGCCCCGCGCCCATCATGGGCATCCACCCACAGTCTGTCATCTCACACCTCCATGCTGAGATTTCGCCTCATGCCCACCTCCGCTACCTCGTTCCACTACCCAGCGCAACAGGACAGCTTGCTGACATTCTTTTTGAAGGTCAGCGCGGCCAGCTTGAGTCCTTCCACCATCGTCAGGTACGGATGAAATGTGTCAGCCAAGTCTTGAACCGTGAGTCCGAATCGGATTGCGAGCGTCGCCTCTTGAATTACTTCTCCGGCTTCCGCCGCGAGAACATGCGCGCCCAGCAGGCGGCCCGTCTCCTCCTCGGCCACCAATTTGATCAGGCCTTTGGTATTCCGTGACGCCAGCGCACGGGGAACGTGTTGGAGTGGCAGCACTGCCGTCTTGATTCGAAGGCCGTGCGTTTTCGCCTGCTGCTCGGTCAGTCCCACGCTGGCGATCTGCGGGGCAGTGAACGTGACATGCGGCAAGGCCGTGAGATCGAAGACCTTACCGACTCCAGTGAGCGCGTTCTCCGCAGCCAATCCGCCGGTATAGGCGGCCACATAGACGTACATGGGATCACCTATGCAATCGCCCGCCGCATAGATGTCTGGATTGGCCGTCTGTAAGTGCTCATCGACCTGAATCTCGCCTTTCGCGCCCACGGCCACTTCGGCGTCTGCAAGTCCAACCCCCGTACTATTCGGGCGCCGGCCGGTGGCGACGAGGAGGTGTTCCGCCCGGCAGACTTCCGGCTGTCCGTCGGTGTGGGTGTGCACGAGGTATCCTCCATCTTGGCGCTCGACCCGCGTAATGGTGACGTTCGTACAGATCCTGATTTTTTCCTCTTCGAGGTAGCGGACGAGCGCTTGCCCGATCTCCGGTTCTTCCGCTCTTGCCACATGTGGCCCGCTTTCGAGCACCATCACCTGCACGCCGAACCGGGTAAAGAGCTGCGCAAACTCCAGACCGATACTGCCCCCGCCGATGATGATCATCGACGCCGGGAGCGCATCGAGGCTGAGCGCCTGCTCGCTCGTGAGAAAGCCGGCTTCCTGAAGTCCTGGGATCGGCGGCGCCCAAGGCAAAGAACCTGTCGCGACCACGATCTTTTCCGGCTCATAGACGGTGCCATTGATGCGGACCTGGCGGCCACCCACAAGCGTCGCTTCTCCCTTGAGAATCGTGATGGTGGGATACACGGCGGCCACATCGATGTATTTCCCTTGGCGCAATGCCGCCACCAATTCATCTTTTTGCTGTACTACCCGCTGCCAGTCTGAGGGAGGTGGACAGGCGGTCAACCCTTCAAACTGCGGGTAGGCGGAGTGATAACACAGCTCCGCCGCCTTGATGAGGGTCTTGGAGGGGACGCACCCGATGTTCACGCAGGTCCCGCCGATCGTGCCCTTTTCGACGATGGCCACTCTCGCCCCGAGTTCCGCTGCCTTGATGGCGGCAGCAAAGGCCGCTGATCCGCCGCCGATCGTCAGTAGATCGTAGTCGCCCTTTCTGGACGCAGGCACCGCTCGGGCCGGCTCAAGCTCGCGGCGTTCGATGATCACGCCGTGATATCCGGCCTTCTGAATCGCCGCCAGCAGGGTCTGGTCTGTCACCGCCGTGGTCGCAACCACGGTCGCCTGGCCGGAACGCCAGGACCCAACCTGAGCCTGTTCCACACCCGGCACCGACTTGAGCGCCTCCGTCACATGACGAGCACAACCCTCGCACGTCATCCCTTCGACTCGCAGCAGCCTGTGGTCTCGATCATTCATTGTGGTCTCCGATCGCAGAAATTTTTCACAAACTTGAACCCGGCACATCGCGGACGCGGCATGGGTCAGTCTCTTGGCGTGGTTTGTGGTTTCATGTGTGCTTCCTCTTGCACGATCAGATTTCAGCCTCAGGTATACCGTCCAGATTAGCTTACTGGCCTATCGAGTCACTTGATCCGCCTGTTTTTCGGCCTGAATGACTTCGCCGAGGCAGCACCGGCCGGAGGGGTTCTCCACCTCACAGCGGCAGTTCCCTGCGCGCACCTCGGCTCGGATGCGTGCTGAGGCCATGGACCGCCCAATCTGCTTGATCTCGTCACGGATCATGCGCTCCGTGATGCCATAGCAATAACACAGCGGGATCGGATCATCCGTTTCCTTGAGGCCGACTCGGACCCGAAGTTGCTGTTTTAGGACCCGTGCACCGTCATCCGAATAATAGACCAAGGGACAGGTCGGGGTTTCACAGAAGCAATAGGCCTTGCCCTTGAGTCCGTCACGAAGCTCGGGCTGGACCAAGGCCTCCACGGTCTTGCGTGCTACCGGTTTCCCTGGACGGTGACAGGATGGACAAGGCTGAGTTTCCTCTGACCCGCACGTTGCTGAAGCCCCGTTGCAGCAATCGGTCATGTGCGCCCCCTGCGCTCATTGGAAGCCGATGGCGTCTTGGGCTCTTCTGCACAACACTGATGTCCGATTCCGGTCCGGGGTCCAGACAACCCGTAGACCAGCATCCCCAGAAACAGGACCAGGGCCGGGAGCAGGACATAATCCAGATAGCCTGTCAGCGCACCTAGTCCGAGCACACCGAGCAGCACAACAAAGATCGGCGTGAAGCAACAGAGAGCCGCGACCACCGCCCCAATTCCCCCGAGCCAGATCCACCGGGTTCGCGGTTTCAATTCCATGAGGCACCTCCCTTCGCAGAAGACGTGAATCTAGTCAGCATGAAACTTGGCTCTGCAGCAGTTGCCACTCCTGCCCGTCTCAACGTGTCTGTAGAAATGCGACGATTCTGAATCGAGCCTCCGCCGTGTGCGTGTACGCGCTGATTTGATCCCCGACGTAGAAGTCCACGCGGTACGTCCCGATCGGCCAGCCGTCCTTCGGCCGCTTCAACCGCACATAGCCCGACTTATCGTTCAACGTCAGCAAACCCACATCGGTCCCTATGAGCGTGTTGCGAGGGCCCGCGCCAACTCGTTCGACCATCCAGCGGCTCGTCAGCGTGATTTCGTCGGAGGGCACACTGGTCAGCGTGAAGACGATGATGATTTCCGGATCGTCTGGGAGGAACGTATCGGTCGGCTCGATCGGCATGTATTCCTGCAGTCCGGTCGGCAGGTCGTCTTGCGTGACGCCCCGTGCCGGCACCATCTGTCGAAACCAGCCTTGCGCATCGCCGGCACCCAACGTGGCAACTTGTGTCGGAAACGCGATCGGTGCGACGAGCGATTTGCCGTTGGCGAAGGGAGGGATGGTGTACTCTTCGACCGTAGGAACGGCGGCTTTCTTCTCCCGGTTCCACCGCTCGATCTCTGCCGCATCGACCCGTTCGGAGGGGGGCACATGCTGGTTGGCTTCTGCCAGCGCCGCGCGGACCTTGGCCAGATCGGGGAAACTCATGGCGTACATAAATTCCTCGCGCCAATCCTCGATCTCGATGATCCTGGCGAACCGTGCGAGCGCCTCATGCCACCGCCCCAACTTCGCGAGACAGCGTCCGATCTGAAAGACCGAATCGGGGTACCACTCCGCGAACTTGGTCAGGCGAATGCCTTCTTCAAACGATGGGATCGCCTCCTCATAGCGGCCCAGTTCCATGAGGACCAGCCCAAGATCATAGAGCGCCTTGTGGTCATTGGCTTTGATGGCCAGGACCTGGCGGAGCGCCTGTTCCGCATCTGCAAACCGTTCCTCTCTCATCAGCTGCCACGCCACCCCGCGGGCCAAGGCCCATTGCTTGCCGGTCACGGCCATGTCTTTCCCGGGAGTCTTAATGTGCTTATTCGAATCGTCACGGCGGCCCTTGTCGCTCGAATCCCCCTTCACCACACCAATCAGATTCTTGGCGGCGGCCCACTCCCGTGAGTCTTGCGGCGCGCGCGCCAGCACGGTTTCTACCTCGTGCCGGGCGGCGTCATACTGCAGCACGTCGTACAGGGCCCTCGCGTATTGGAGCCGATAGGTCAGATGGTTGGGGTCCAGCGCCACGGCGCGTCGATACGACTCCACCGATTCCTCCAGGCGATCCACGTTGCGGAGCGTTTTCGCCAGTCGGAGGTGGGCTAACGGATTGTCAGAATCGAGCCGGACTACTTCTTTCAAGCTGAGAGTGGCCTGATCTTGGGCTCCCATCCGATCGAGGAGACTCCACGTCGCCCAATGAACATCGATGGCATTGGGCGCCAGCTCGGCTGCGCGGCGGTAGGCGGCCAAGGCGTCCTGGTTCCGGCGGTTCGCGGTGAGAAAATCGCCGTAGGCCTTGTGAATCCGATAATCGTGAGGGGTACGCCGGAGCGCCTCGTCGAAGCGATCGGCGATGTCTTTGGATCGTCCCTGTTGCCAGGCGTGGCTGAGTTCGGCAATCAGGCTGGATCTCTCGTCCGCTGCCGACGCACAGAGCGGGAGATCGAGGCAGAGGGCGATCACGATGCAGACTGCTCGTTGGAACCACGACCACGTCATCTTCGCCCCTCTGGTGTGGGAAACGCTCTGCAAACAACCACAAGGCCTGCTGTTAGTGGGCGCAGCAACCAGCGACCGAATCCGAAGACGTCCCGCCTCGATAGTCCTTGTAGGCGGCGAAGGCTTTCAACGCCCATTCCTCGCCGGGACAGCCTTGCATCGTCATCGCCACTTCCAGGAATTCAATCAATTCTTCCTGTGAAATTCCTTTGTCCACCGCCATCTGCACATAGGCGCGGATGCAGGGTTCG
>JAHFEW010000029.1 GCA_023248215.1 Nitrospira sp. | reverse complement strand
TTCATGCATTCTTCAGCGAATTTTCATGTTGCCGACGTACCATCCTCCTCATGCAGTGAGGGGCCGGTTTTTCTGCCCTGCATGCCTGTACGGTTGTGCGAACCGGCAGATGGCGCACAGGGAGCCTCAACCACATCCGTCATTGCTTCGGTGGCGGCCTGACTCGATCAATTTGGCCGAGGTGGGCCCCTGTGGCCACGGTACTGATCGAGATCGCGCAGTGAGGAGACGACCTTGCCCTGAGCAATGGAATGATCCGGGTGATCGACGAACAAGAAAAGGAAGGATGTTATGCGCATTGCCCATGTCAGCCCGTTTTTTGAAGAGGTGTCGATTGAGCGCGGAGGTCCGGAAGCACGCAACGTCGCGTTCTTGACGAGGGGCCTGACCCGATTCGGTCATGATGTCACGGTATTCGCGAGCGGAGACAGTAGGGTGTCGGGCACGCTGGTTTCGGTCGCCCCGCTGGCGCTCCGGCACTATCCAGCCCCCAAACGTCACCTCTCGGAGGGGCTGACGTTTCTCGCGCTTGAGAAGGCATTCTCCACGGCCTCTCCCTTCGACCTCATCCATGTGCATGCCGGGTTCACCGCGTTTCCGTTGATGCGCCGTAGTCCGCTCCCCATTGTGGCGACGGTGTATGGCCCGTTGGATGCGCCTGAGGTCGTCAAGCTGTATCGGGAGTTCAAGGAACTGGCCCTGGTGGCGACGTCAGCGGAGCAGGTCCGGCTATGCCCTGAACTCAACTGGCAGGCCGTCATCCCCTGGCACCTTCCACCGCAGCAGGATGGGTCATTCGCGGAGACGCTGGACCCTCTCGTCGAGACCGCGATGGCCTACACGGCGGTATACGAGCGGATTGTGACGGCGACAGTCGAGCGTCGACGGCCGGTTCGGCCTGTCTATTCTCTCCAAGGCGCGGAGAGTCACCTGTGATGCCCTCATGCCGGTTTCGCCTGTTCGATCTCTGGGGGCATGGCCTTACGATCGAGCCCTGTATGATGATGGACCGGACTTTCGGCGCCCGTATGACGATCTCGTCGCGGTGCCGGGAACAGTCCTGCGTCGGAGTATCGAGCCCCGCTCATATGCGAATTCCTGTGACCGAGGACGACTGGGCTCTGGCCCAGTTCGTCCGCAAAGGGCTCACCGAAGAACGTTATGCGGTGGATGTCGCCTCCGACGGTGAGCAGGGACTTCAGCCGGCGACGGAATATCTCTCTAGCCTGATCCTTGGGGTCATGCTACCTGTTGCGGGCGCGGAATGCCTCACAATGATCTTTCTTCCCCGCCGGTCGTTCTGATAGAACTCTTGCATGTTGGAGTTGGTTGGACTGGGCGCAATGGCCGGTGTCGCTCCGGTCTATCTCGGGATTCTTGCGGCATTGTTCCTCGGCAAGGTGCTGCCGCGTACCTGGGAGGGCCTGCTCATTGGTGTGGCGACCGGCGTATTGGTGTACCTCTTTTTTGATCTGATGCACGAGGCCGTCGAACTGACGGGCGCGCGTGATGGACTCTCGTGGATACTGTTTTTAGGCAGCCTCGGCGTGAGTTTGGTCGGTTTGGTCGCGTTGGAATCCAGCCATCTGTTCGGAGGTCGCTCAGGAAATCGGGTGTTGTCGCTGCCCTATATGATTGCGGTGGGGATGGGGTTGCACAATCTCGGAGAAGGGCTCGCGATTGGTGCCAGTTACGCAAGCGGGCAGTGGACACTTAGTATGTTGCTGGTGGCCGGCTTTGGCCTCCACAACGGCACCGAAGGATTCGGCATCGTGGGCGCTGCCGGAAAAACGCCGATGTCGTGGCGTGATGTGTTTCTGCTAGGACTCATTGCCGGCGGTCCCACCTGCGTCGGGACCTTTCTCAGCGGGCAGGGAGTATCCCCCTACTTCTCCATCTGCTTTTACGCGCTGGCGGCCGGCTCGCTGCTCTATGTGGTTCTTTCGCTCACGGCCATGTCCTACACGGCGACGCGTCGTTTGCAGATGGCCGTGGGCATGTTCGTCGGCATCAGCCTTATGTATGTCACTGCCATGGTACTCACGCTTGTCAGCGGTATTCGAAGCTGACGGATTTCTTTCATCCGGTTTTTCCTCCGGCGCGTCCCGTCCATGCAGAGTGTTCATCATGGGGTGAAGGGGCTGCGGAGGGCACTCGCGACGTGCGAGGTCTCACGAACAACGGGTTTTGTCGCGGCGGCCTCTCGGGCTTGAATTGACCCCGCGACGGTCGGTTGTGTATAAAATGAGCTGCCCAGTCGGAAGGTTGATTTTTTCGGGAGGTTTTCATCATGGCGGGACGGGAGTTTCACGACGGTGCCACGGATGGCTTGGAGGCCCTTGAGCCTCTCGACCCCGAGAAGATTCATTCTTTTTCGGAACTGCTGGAGGCGATGCGGAAGACGGCGTTCGGCGGGCGGCGGCTCGGCGAGGCCTATGAAACGCTCGCCGCGATGATCGACGATCCTGACTGCAAGGTCGTGCTGACGCTCTCCGGCGCCATGACTATCGCCAAAATGGGCAAGATCATCAGCACGATGATCGATCGCGGCATGGTGCACGCGATCGTCTCAACCGGCGCGCTGGTCGCGCATGGGTTGAGTGAATCGGTGGGTAAACTCCACTACCGTCATGAGGCGTCCCATAGCGACGAAGAGTTGTTTCGGAAGGGCTACAATCGCGTCTACGACACCCTCGAAATGGAGTCGAATCTCAACTATGTCGAGCATGTCGTCTCATTGACCTTGAAACGCATCAACAGCGATCAGCCCTTGTCCTCGCATCTCTTGACCCGCGAACTGGGCAAGACGCTGACGGAGGAGTTTGAAGGCCCCGGCATTCTCAAGAGTGCCTATCTGAAGAACGTGCCGGTCTATATTCCCGCGTTCACTGATTCCGAGATGGGACTCGATGTGGGCACATGGGCTATGAGCAAGCATATCGATCGGGCTCGCAGTCAATCCAAGGAGGGCGGAGATCTCGCGGTGTTGCGTGCCCTGCACCAGACTTGTCCGGTCTTTAATCCCTATCTCGATCTCAATCATTATGCGGAAGAAATACTGGGCTCCAAGCGGCTCGGCATTTTCACCATCGGCGGCGGAGTTCCTCGCAATTGGGCCCAACAGGTGGCGCCCTACATTGAGATCAGCAACACGCGTCTGGGGCTCAACGTGCAACCGCCACGCTTCCACTACGGAGTCCGGATCTGTCCCGAACCAGACTACTGGGGAGGGTTGAGCGGGTGCACCTATCAAGAAGGTATCTCATGGGGCAAGTTCGTGCCGCCGGCCGAGGGTGGGCGTTTCGCCGAAGTCCTCAGCGATGCCACGCTGGTCTGGCCCCTGCTCATGGTGGGATTGTTGGAACGAAGCCGTGCCAAGAGTGTCTCGGCATGACCACCGTGGACGCCTGGTTGTTGAGGGTAGGTGCGCCGTTCGTCCTTGTTCTGCTCGTGGCCGGTGCGGCGGTCGCTGCGAGTGTGCCGGTGGTTGATAGTCGAATGCGGGGCAATGTGGATGCTCCTGTGACGATGATCGAGTATTCAGACTTCACCTGCGGCTATTGCCTGAAGTTTTTCAAAGAAACATGGCCCAAGATTCAGGCACGCTATGTCGACACCGGCAAGGTGCGGTTTCTCTACAAGGATTATCCTCGCGCCGATCAGGGGCCTGGGCTCACGGCCGCTCTCGCGGCTCGTTGTGCCGGAGACCAGGGGACCTACTGGCCGATGCACGACCGCTTGTTTTCCGCCGACGGACGGTTGGATGTGGACAGCTATTCTCAGCATGCCAAGGCGATCGGTCTCAATCAGTCCCAGTTCCGGCAATGTTTGCGCGATGCTCCGCATGTGCAGGCCATTTTTCAAGACCGGCAGGAAGCGAACTCATGGGGATTCCGCGGGACGCCCGGCTTCGTTCTGATGCGCACGACGCAGCAGCCGACCACCAAAGATCCGGCTATTGCGATTCCCGGCGCCTTCCCGTTCGAGGCCTTTGAGGAAGAAATCGAGAAGCTGCTCTCGCCGCCGGGGTTGAAGCAAAAATAAGGGCGTCTCACGAAGAGGAAGTTCAGCGTGTCAAGGATCGTGACTAGAATCATCGTTTAGCCAGGAAAAGAGGAAACCGCACTATGGGGTTGAAACAAGCCTTTTGGTCTGTGCCTGCGAAGGCAGGGGAGCCCGATCTGTGGGTATGCATGTCCTGTTTGAATGAGGCGTTTTGCCAGAAGGTTCCCATGCCTGATTGTCCGACGTGCCACGGGGTCTCGACGTATGAAGCGTTCAGCTTGGCTGCGGTTCAGGATTGGGGAACCGAGGAGCTGATCGCCAAGGCTGTGGCGGCTCAGCGTGGTGAGGAGGCGGTTCGCGCCGCTGCCTCGGCCTCGCCTCCCATGGAATCAGTACAATAGCGATTCTCCCTCCCCTGGAGTTGGTCCGTTGGAAGATGGACGTCCATTTCTGATCGGCGGCCGCTGGTCACACACCACGGCAGCTGCTCCCGTACGAAATCCCTATACAGGCGAGACGATTGCCCATGTCTGTCAGGCCGGTCCGCCGGAGGCGGCGACGGCCGTGCAGTCTGCCGTCGAAGCAGCTGCGGCGATGCGCAGACTGTCGAGTTATGCGCGATCCACCCTTCTCCAGAAGGCGGCCCACGCGCTTCAGGCACGGCAGGAGGAGTTTGCGCGCACGATGACCGCCGAGGCCGGCAAACCACTGACCGATGCGCGCCGGGAAGTGGGCCGCGCCATTCAGACCTTTTCGATTGCGGCGGAAGAAGCGAAACGAATCGGTGGTGAGGTGCTGCCGCTGGACTGGTCGCCCGGTATGGAGTCGCACTGGGGAGTGACGCGGCGGTTTCCCATCGGGCCGATCCTCGGCATCACCCCCTTCAACTTCCCGCTCAATCTCGTCGTCCACAAGGTGGCGCCGGCCTTGGCGGCGGGCAACTCGATCTTAATCAAGCCGGCTCCACAGACTCCCTTGACGGCGCTCTTGCTCGGTGAGCTGCTCCTGGAGGCCGGAGTTCCGCCGGGTGCTCTCAATGTGGTGCCCTGCAACAACACGGTGGCCGAACAACTGGTCGTCGATCCCCGGTTCAAGCTGCTCAGCTTTACAGGGAGTGCCCCCGTGGGCTGGATGTTGAAGGCCAAATGCGGAAAGAAAAAGGTCGTATTGGAGTTGGGCGGCAATGCTGCCGTGATCGTCGAGCCGGACGCCGATCTGGATTATGTGGCGCAGCGCTGCGTCACCGGCGGGTTCAGCTATGCGGGTCAGACCTGCATTTCGGTGCAGCGGATCTTTGTGCATGAGTCGGTCGCAGCAACTTTCACCGAGAATCTGGTGGCTCGGGTGCAACAGTTGGAGACTGGGGATCCGAGCGACGAGCGCACGGTGGTCGGTCCACTGATCGACCCGGGAGCGGCTCAGCGAGTTGAAAGCTGGATCGGGGATGCCGTGGCGCAAGGGGCTCGGGTACTGTCAGGGGGGACGCGGCTGGGATCGGTCGTGCGGCCGACGGTGTTGTCCCAGGTGACCGCCACGATGAAGGTGTCCTGCCAGGAAGTCTTTGGTCCGCTGGTGACGATCACTCCGTATCGCGAGTTCGAGCAAGTGCTGAAGGCCGTGAATGAGTCCGCATACGGTCTGCAAGCCGGAATCTTCACTCACAACATAGGGCGCATTTTTCATGCATTCGAGCAGCTGGAGGTCGGCGCAGTCTTGGCGAACGAGATTCCCACTTTTCGCGCGGACCACATGCCGTATGGAGGCGTGAAGGATTCCGGGATCGGTCGTGAAGGTGTTCGCTACGCCATCGAGGACATGACGGAGCCCAAGCTGCTGGTCATGAACCTCCGCCGATCCGAATAAAGCCGGGACGCAGCGCAAAAAAACCGCGCCGCCGTATTGCGGATGCCCCGCAAACTTGATACAACTTCCGCGCGTATTGCCGCGTGATGAAGCGCGTAGGCAAGGTCTGTCACAATCATTCGAACACTCATGTTGGAGTGATTTCGACGAGGGATGGAGAGGGAGACGTACATGGTACCAACACACATGTTTTTGACGAGGGGCGTCGGGGTACACAAGGAAAAGCTAGCCGCGTTCGAGCAGGCCTTGCGTAGCGCTGGCGTGGCGTACTGCAACCTCGTCAGCGTATCCTCGATTCTCCCCCCCAATTGTAAAATCCTTCCGCGCAAGCGCGGTGAGAAACTACTGAATCCTGGTGAAATCACGTTCTGCGTCATGGCCAGGTCGGAGACTAACGAACGGAATCGGTTGATCTCCGCGTCGATCGGCTTGGCTATTCCAACCGACCGCGATACCTACGGCTATCTCTCCGAGCACCATGCCTATGGAGAAACAGACGAGGAGTCCGGTGAATACACCGAGGACCTGGCCGCTCAGATGCTGGCCACCACGCAAGGGATCGAATTCGATCCCGATGTAGCCTGGAAAGAGCGCGAGCAGGTGTTCAAGATGGGTGGGAAGATCGTGCGGACGCTGAACATCACGCAATCCGCGGTCGGCCGGCCTCATCGGTGGACCTGCGTCATTGCTCTTGCGGTGTTTATTCCCACGGAAAACATTCCCAAGAGCCTTCGGAACCAGGCCTAACGGCGGGGCGGCTATGGCGCTCCCATCTGGGTGGCTAGGGCAAAGCGACAACTTTCTCGGGATCGACGAGCCCTGGTGTCATCCCGATCAAGCCGGGGTCTACGTACTCCCCGCCCCCTACGAGCATACGTCGAGTTATATCCTCGGGTCGGATCGAGGTCCTTCCGCCATCATCGAAGCATCTCAGCAGGTCGAGCTGTACGATGAGACGCTGCGGTACGAGCCCTATCGTGAGTGGGGCGGGGTGGCCACCGCTGCGACGTTGAACCTGAATGGTCTGGTCGATGGGCCGGCCGTGCAGGCCATTCAAGACTTCGTGCAGCCGCATGTCGGCCGCGGAAAGTTTCTCGTCACCCTGACCGGTGAGCATACCGGTGCGTTGGGCGCGATCCGTGCGCATGCGCGGACCTATCCGACGATGTGTGTCCTGCAGATCGATGCCCATGGCGATCTCCGCCAGGCCTACCAGAACAATCCCTATAGCCATGCCAGTGTGATGGCACGTGTGGTTCAAGACGGTCTGTCGCTGGTACAAGTCGGCGTCCGTTCGATCAGTCCGGAAGAAATCGAGCTGATCGAAAAGACCCCGCGGATCAAGACGTTTTTTGCGGCCTCGATCTTGGATCCTTCCGGCCCCTACGAGGGACGGGCCGCTCGGTGGATTCCCGACATCCTCGCGGCCTGCACCGGGCCGGTGTATCTCACGTTTGATTGTGATGGCCTCGATGCGTCGCTCGTGCCGGCGCTGGGAACGCCGGAACCGGGCGGTTTGGGTTGGTACGATACCCTCGCCCTCGTGACCGCGCTGGCGAACGGTCCGGGAATCGTGGGCATGGACATCAGCGAGATTGCACCCATCGAAGGGTTCGTCGCGCCCCAGTTCAGCATCGCCCGGCTGATCTATCGTATGCTGGGGCGGATTCGTGCCGGCCGACGCGTTCACTAGCAGGATGTTGAAAAAGGTCTCCAGCGTTCTAAAACACTGCCGCCTCACCGTCTCGGCGGCGTCCGCAAACGTGACGCTCATTATTCTTCGCGTCGCGGACCTCAGGGATTCAACGTACGGCCACGGGAACAGAGCCTGTCTCGGCAGGCTCGGGGTGGGCGGGTAAGAATGAGTACGCGTCGCCTCCCGGACACTGCCGGCTCACCGTCTCGCCGGCGTGCACAGACGTGGCGCTCTTTATTCATCGCGCCGTGCACCTCGCTGGCCGACCATTTTTGAACATCCTGAAGAAGCAGTTCTCTTCTTCTCGGCTCCGCACGTAAAGACAAAGACACGGTGCCTCACCATCTTGACGGTGTCCATGCGGGCTAGCAGGATGCTTGAACACACTCCAGCGTTGGTCCAATTTGTCCGCTGCTCGGGCCTCGCCTTCTTGCCCTGTCCGATGAGGTGAGAGGCTCGACGCTTCCGCACCCACGACGACCATGCGCATCAACAAATTCTTTACCGAACAAGGTCTCTGTTCAAGGAGAGAAGCCGATCGGCTGATCGCTGAGGGCCGGGTGACGATCAACGGCTGCGTGGCCAAGCTCGGCGATCAAGTCTCGACGCAGGACCTCGTCGCGCGCGACGGCGTGGTGCTGCAGAGAGGTAATCGGTCCGTCTACATCAAGTACCACAAGCCGGTCGGGGTGACGACGACCAGTGAATCGCATGTGCGGCGGAACATCATCGCTGAAATCGGGCATGCCGCCAGGATTTTTCCAATCGGGCGGCTCGATAAAGATTCGTCGGGACTCATTCTTTTGACGAACGACGGCGATATCGTCAATGAAATCTTGCGGGTCGAGCATGGGCATGAACGGGAATATCGGGTGGAGGTGGACCGGGAGTTCGACGAGGCGTTTCTCGCGCGTCTGTCCGAGGGGGTGGTGATTCTGGGTGTCCGTACGCGACCCTGTACCGTGGCGCGACTCGGTCCGCGACGTTTTCGCATCATCCTCACGGAGGGACGCAATCGTCAGATCCGGCGCATGTGTCAGGCGCTCGGCTACCGGGTCGTCTCGCTGCATCGCGTGCGGATCATGCACATCACCATCGAGGGATTGCATGCCGGCCAGTGGAGGGATTTGACGCCGGATGAACGTAGCCGACTCTTCCAGGCGCTCGGCCGGACGGTTGAGTCGTCAAGGTGAAAGGGAGGTAGCTTAGTCAGTCGGTCCGTAGCGCTGGATTCGGTCCGTCATTCGGCAGGCGCAGGGGTGATCCCGGCCGGGTGGTTTCTTCGGGTCTTGCCGACGACGCCTCTTGCGATCGAGACGTACGACTCAGGAGCAGATTCAACAGAGCGATGAAGAAGCTGCCGCCGACGATCCAATAACTCGTCGTGCGAATCGTTTTGGTGCCTGCATCACGCATGTCCTTGGCGACCTCTGCAACGGTTTCCAGCAGTCGGTCCAGCGCCAGACTCACCTGCATCACTTTCGGTCCCCCGTTGTCGGCGGCATGAATTTCGGCTTTTCGCCGCAATTCGGCGGCTTCAGCCGAGGAGCCCGCATTCCATTCTTGGGCGAGCAAATCGGTTGTTTTGCTCGCCACAGAGAAATATTGGTCGAGGCTGTCGCGGACCGCCTGGATATCCTTCTCCTCGCTCCGGCCGCTCCTGGACACGCGCAGACCGGCCGCGGCATAACGATCCACGGCATGTTGAATCCGCGCCCGTTGTGTCGGCAGGGACTCGGTAATCCGTTCGAATGTTTTTTGATTTTCCGCTTCCAACGACCGGATGATCGTATTGCGATAGCGCATCACGTCAGCTGAGATGTGGGCTAGGTCGGCAGCACCCAGAGTATATTCGGTATACATGATGCGCAGATCCTGGTCGATCTGGCTGAGGGCCTGGCCACTGATCCATCCCAATCCTGCGATCAGGATGCTGATGATCAATTGATTGGTGCTCGGGAAGGACAACTTCAGGCGCGATCTCAGTGACACGGGGTCCCTTTCGTCAGGCCGGAGCCGGAGCGCAAGTCTCGAAAGTCTTCGGGAATCAGTCTAGCAGATCGGGCTGGAAGAAAGAAGTCGAGGGTCGTTTTGAGCCAGGGACCCTGCATCAGCCGAGTATGACGCGCCGTTCAACCAGCTGTGCGATCTCTGGGTCATTGGAGACGAAAATCACCGACCAGGCTTCCTCTTTGGAACAGAGGCGGCGCAGCAAGGTCAGCCGGAGTGCCGGCTCGATATTGTGAAGGCTGCCGTTAAAGACGAGCAATTGCGGCCGGGTGACGATCATCCGAGCCAGGAGCAAGCGCAGGATTTGGCTTCGGGTAAAGTTGGCGCCGTTCCCGTACACGGGGGCTTCCAAGCCTTGGGGAAGTGCGTCAATCTCCTCTTCCAATTCCACGAATCGGATCGCCCAGCTGAGGTCGTCGAATCCAATCGAGGGGCGCTGCAGCGTGATGTTCTCTTCCAGGGTCCCATCGAACAGGGTGGGATGTGAATCCAGCATCAATCCCCGGCATCGGTTCACATAAGTCAGAGAGACGTCCCGAAGGTCGACGTCGTTGTACCGGATCACGCCGCCGGTCGGAGGGTACAGTCCGGCCAAGATGAGTGTAAGAGCCGTCTTGTCCGTGCTGGTTTCCGAGAGGACGCTGATCTTCTCGCCCGGCATGACTTCCAGGTTGAAATGTTCGAAGAGGAGCGGTCCGTCCGGCGCGGCGAACGAGACATCCTTGCAGGTCAGTCGCACTCCATGCAGCGAGGGATCGGGGAGGGAGGCGGCGAGGGGACTGGATACATCTTCCTTCGGCAGCTCGAATAGCTTCGACAATTCGTCGAGCGATGTGACGACATAGATTGCGGCATACATGCGGCGGGCCACGGTATCGAGGTTGAGAAGCAGGGTCCCCACAATCACTTCCGCGGCGACGAACTGTCCGAGGGTGATATCGCCGACCGACAACAACCAGCCGCCCAGGCCGATCATGCCACTGTGTGCGAAGGCTTGAAAAATGACCGAGCTCTTGTATTGCGCGCCGCTCAGAATATCGGAACGGGTTTTGCGCGCCATGACATAGGCCTGGACGAGGGCATCGGTTTTCTTGAGCAGCAGCGGCAGACTGTCGGTGGATTTGAAATGCAGCCGGTTGATGCCGATGTCTTGCAGCCAGTGAAAGGTCTTGTAGTGCAACTGGGACACGCGTTGCGTGATGCGGAGCGCTCCTCGACCGAAAAATGACAGCAGGAAGGCGAAACTCGTGATGACCAAGGTGTTATACCCGAGGAAATAGGGGTGGTACATGACCAGGATCGTCATGCCGATCATGCCCGATACCGACACGTTGACGATGTCGACGAGCATGGCGACCAGGGCGCGTGGCAGCAACTCCGCTTCAATAAAGGTGTTGGTATGTTGAGGAAGAAAGACGTTTTCTCGGAATCGAGGCAGGGCTTCGGTAAAGGCGACAGCCAGGCGTGTATAAAGACGCTGGACTAAGATTTCCACGGCACGTGCCTGGAGGACACGGAAGGCGCCCACGAAAAGCAGTGCCCCGAGCATGGTCGCCACAAGCGTCACGATCATGATCGGTTGGATCGCGAAGGCGAAGGTGTTGACGAGCTCCTGCACGGTCAGCGGGACGATCAACGCAAAGAGGCCGATCACCACCGCATAGGAGGCGATGATGGCGAGAATGCGGTGTTCGAGCCCGACCAGGAGATTCAGGCGTGCGAGGATGGTCCAGGCGGAAGGGGTTGAAAGGGTCGATTCAGTTGCGTTCTGGTTCACCCGAATGCTCGTGTCGGCTTGCTGTGCAGCGCAGTCTGAGCAATTGCACGGTCTCTGTCAAGATAGCGGTTCTCTCCGGCCCGCTCGCACAAGGGACGAGTGGCCCATTGTCTCCAGAATCCTGGGTGCGATGCGGAACGGGATTCGCGAGATTCGGCCTGGCTGCGTGGCGTGACAGGCAATCGTTCATGTGTAGGACAGGGGACGGATTGGGGTCCGGTTAGTTTAGCATGATGCGGCGGTCGACATGTGGCGTCAGGTTGGGATCGTTCGAGACGAAGATCACCGACCAGGGCTCTTCCTTGCTGCAGAGGCGTCGGAGAATCGTCTCGCGCATCGCGGGGTGCATGTTGTGGAGGATACCGTCGAAAATGAGGAGTTGCGGCCGCCCCAGGATCGCCCGCGCGACCAGGATGCGCATGATGTGGGTGGGAGCGAAAATCTTTCCGGTGTTCCGGACGTGAGTTTTCAGGCCTTGGGGCAATGCATCGACTTCTTCTTCAAGCTCGGCAAAACGAAGCGCCCAACGTACATCGCTGTAGGGGATGTAGTCCCGGCCGAGCACGATGTTCTCTTCGAGCGTTCCCTCGAACAGCGACAGCTGTGAATCCAAAATGAATCCTCTGAACCGGTTGACAGAGTCCAGGTTGAGATGTCGGAGGTCGACGCCGTTGTAGCGGATGACGCCGGACGTGGGCGATTCCAAACCGGCCAGCACGCGAGCCAGCACCGTTTTTGCCAGAGTGGTCTCGGCGCAAATGCCGATCTTTTCACCGGGCGTGACTTCTAAATGGAAACGCTCGAACGCGGCCGGGCCGCCGGTGGGCGCAAACGTCAGATCCTTGCAGGTGACTCGAATGCCGTGGACGGTCGGATCGGGCAGTGGAATGGACAGGGTTGCGGTATCCTGATCTTTCGGAAGGGAGAACAGAAAGTTCAGTTCAGTCAATGCGGTCAAAAAGTAATAGATATGCCCCATCCGTTTCACGACGCCGTCGAAACTCGACAGAATGCCGCTGAGCACCACTTCGGCGGCGACAAATTGCCCGAGCGTCAATTGTCCGATCCCGAGCAGCCAGCCGGCGGTCGCGATGAGACCGCCGTGCGCGATCGCTTGCCAGCCCAGTGATCCCAGATACTGCCGGATGAGAATCCCAAATCGGGTCCGGCGCACGCCCATGTAGGTATCCAGGAGCTGGTCCGTTTTTTTGATCAGCAGCGTCTGGCTGTCGGTCGATTTGAAGTGCAGCAGGTTGTAGGCAATTTCCTGAAACCAGTGCAATGTGTCGTATTTGGCATGGGAGAGGTCCATGTCGGCCTTGAGGCCGCCATGGCTCATCAGGAAGAACACGACGGTAAATCCGACCAGCAGGATGGCGTTATACAGGAGAAAATAGGGGTGATAGAACACCAGGATGGTCATGCCCACCGCGCCGCCCACGATCACGTTGATCAAATCGACCAGCAGCACGGAAATCGCCCGTTGCATCAGGATGGTTTCAATAAAGATATTTGCGAAACGAGGTTTGAATCCCTGGGAGCGTAGATGCGGGAGTTGCTGCGCCATCGCAATGGCGACACGGGCGAAAATGCGACGTTCCAGCACTTCCACTGCGTAGTACTGCAAGGCACGGAAGGCCCCGACGAACAACAAGGCTGCCACCATGACCGCCGCCAGGGTGACGATGGTGATGGGCTGGAGGGCGAAGGCAAAGGTGTTGACGAGTTCTTGGACTGTAAGGGGGACGATCAGGGCGAACAGGCCGATGGCAATGGAATAGGAAAAAATGAGGCCGAGGACCCGCCGCTCCAGACGGAACAGGAGGCCGAGATGGCCGACGACCGTTTGAAACAAATTGACCTGGCTGTCGGAATGGTCTTGGGCCATAGGTGCTACCCCTGCCAAGACTTCAATCGGCGTTCTTGCCGGGTCTTGGCGAGAGGAGTCTCAAATCATTGATGGGAGCCTGTCCGCACAAGCCCCCATATTTTCATAAACCCTATCAGAGCAGTCCTCAAAATGCCACTATTTGGAGAGGCTTGCGCCGATGCGGTAGTTGACCGGCACGGCGGATGGCTGACTCCGCGCCCAGGTGCCGGTAGCCCATTGATAGAGGGCCAGCGCTTTCTGATAGTCGGCCTTTGCCCGCACCAGCTGCATTTCCGAATCGACGGAATTCCGTTCGCGCAGATTCACAAAGAGGACGCTCGTGGCACCCAGGCTGAAGCGGAACCGCTCGCCTTCCTCCAGGGTCTTGGCCATACGGAGGGATTCAGTGGCTGCGGTGACGCGTTCCTTCGCCCGTTCAATCGCCGACAGGGCATTATCGACGTCCACGACCACCTGCTGCTCCCGGTATTTCTGGACGAGGACCAGGCGATCGGCCTGTGCCTGTGCTTCCAGCACTTCACCGCGACTTCTTCGTTGAAGGATCGGCATACGCAGTTCCACGCCGAATCGGTAGCCCAGCCCGAGGACGAATTTCTCCGGCGCTCGCGCCGGCGCCGCCTCGAGGTCGAGACTAGGCAGGAGATTGTTCTTGGCTAGTTCCAAATCGATATTGTTGACCTTCGCTTCGATATCGACCTCGCGAATCTCCGGACGATCGGTTTTCGCTTGCAGCTTGTCGGCTTTGACGATGTCAGCCGTCGGGGCGGCAGTCGGTGGCGGGAAATCAGGTGCTCGATCGAGTTGCGGCGCAGTCGGCGTCTGGTTTTCCCAGAGGAACATCGACATTTTGTACTGCTCTTGCTCCACCGATCGTTGTGCCGCAATGGCAACTTCGCGCCGGCGCTGGACTTCCTGGCCGGCCTCGACCACGTCGAGAGGTGCCACGGCTCCCGCTTTGGCTCTGCCTTCCACCTGTCTTAACCGCTCTTCCGCGACGCCGAGTGCCCGGCGTTGCACATCCACGAACTTTGCCGTGGACACCCAATCCCAAAACTGGGTGGCTGCCGCCAGGAACAGGTCCTGTCTGGTTTGGGAAATCTTCACCTCGGCACGAGGATCAGCCAACTCCGAGCGCTGGAGCTCGGCATTTTCCGGGTTGACCATGAGCCCTTTGAGGAGGGGCATGAAGCCGCCGAGGATGACCTGCTGATTGCCGTTGCCGAAGGAGAGGTCGGGGATCGTCGCGTCGCCGATCGCCTGGCGAAATCCCGCGCTGCCGCGCAATCCCGAGGGGTGACGCGCTTCGATCAATGTATCGTTGAATCCCACGCTTTGCGTTTTGGTGCTACCCTTGTCGACAAATCGTTCGATCTCGGTATCATTGACCAAGACAGGCTCGAAGGCGCCCAGGGCTTTGAGCATTTTGCCGCGGGCCGAGACCTTTTCGGTTCCGGCTCCCTTCAACAGTGGATGGGATCGATCGATCCAAGCCAGCACTTCATTCAATGAGAGTGGAATCGGCGGAAGTGTTCTGGATTTGACTGCGTCGTCTCCGGCCACGCTACCTTCTGGCAGCCAGCAGAGCGCACAGGCTGCGATAATAAACACCCAGGCATTCTTCTTCATGAGGTGCACTCCTTTCTGAGTCCAATTGAGAGAGTGTGAAAGTCGAAGGATAGGGGCGCTCCGGTATGAACGCCGGTCAGGGGAAAACGCGTTACTTGGCCCCTCGCCCGGCTTTCGGCAAGAGCGTATCGATCAAACTCGGGGGCCGTTCCTGGTAGTCAGGCGGAAAGAGGTTGAATCGGCGCCACAGCTCATACCAGAGCGGGACCCGGTTGAGAATGACCCACCCCATGGCTTTGGTGCCCTGGCGGACATGTTCTTGCGGAGGCCAAGGACGTTCTTCCAGGTCGGGGACGACCCAAAAGCGGAAGTTGCCTTTCCCATCGTCCACCTGGTCGACGACCTTGATCACGCCATTGTAGGTACCGGCCATCAATTCCGGCCATGCCGGCAATGGGATGGCCGGAATGCCATAGAAGAGAATCTTGACCTTTCGTCCGACATTGAGCAACGGCGCATCAATGCCGTCGGCGACCATCTCGATGGCCTTGTCCGAGCTGGTGGGAGAAATTCTGACCAGTTTATCCCCCGGCCGCACCGTTTCCCCCGCGCCGGCCTGCGCCATCTTCACCACAGTTCCGTCGATCGGTGAAAGAATGCGGCTGGCTACGCGTCGCTGGTTGGCATTTGATAGTCGTAGCGACACGTCCGCCACTTGATCGGCGGCTCGCGCGGCTTCTCCGATCGACGCATCCCGTGCAGCCTCGGCATCCAGGAGGCGTTGGAGCACTTCAGCGCTCACTTGGTCTCGCCCGAAGCTCAGCGCCTTCATGCCCTGTTCGGCCGCGCTGAGGTTGGCCTGTGCCCCTTGCAGGTCGGCCTTGCTGGCGATGGCGGATTGAATGGTGAGTTCCAATTCGCGTTGGGAGACGAGGCCTTGTTGGGCGAGTTGTTGATGACGATCCACGTTGAGTTCGGCGGTGGCCACGGCGATTTTGGAAGCTTCGATCTTCTGCCGTGCCTCACGCACCTTGCTCTCCGCCTCGAGAACCCGCGCGCCTGCCGAGGGGACCGCCGCCTTCACGAGGTTTTGCATCTCTTTGATCCGCTTGTCCAGCTGATCGGCGCGACTCAGCGCGGCCTTTCGGGTATCTTCCAGCGCTTTCTTGCGCTGTTCCAGCAAGCTCAAGAGATCCGGGGCCATGAAGTTCGGGTCGTAGTCATCGAGTTCGAGAATCACGTCGCCTGCTTTGACCCGCACGCCTTCGAAGATGTGCCACTTCTTGATGCGGCCGGTGATCTGCGCCTCGATGTCTTGCGGTCGGTCGAACGGTGTGTAGGCGGAAAGCTGGCCGGTCACAGTAATGGTTTGGGTCCAGGGGACGAAGGCGACGATCAGCATGAAGAGGCCGACCAGGAGAATGGCCAGACGGGACGAGAAGCGGAGCCGCTCTGGAATTTGTACCGCTTCCCAGGAGAGCAATTTCGTCGATGTTGCCAGATCATCGACGGCCATTTCGTCCAGTCCGGTGCGCTGGGTGACGAGGGAGCGAAGCCTTGTCTTGAGTCCTTCACGGATGCGCTGCACGTGTCCCCTCCCGGGCACAACCGACTGCATGAAACTGGCAGTCATCATAGAGGATTGTTGAGGACTTGGTCAATTCAATGAGCGGTTTCCTCGGTGAACCGCTTGACCCTTCGACTCGAGAACGGCTAAGGTTTGCCCCGTCCCCACTCTCCTTCAGCCAAAGGTGACCGCGCGCATGGTAATCAACAACAGAGTAGTTCAGGCCTCGGTCGGGGTGCTCGGGGGAAGCAAGTCGGATTTCCCCATCCTCGAGAAGGCCGTCGCCATGCTGAATGAGCTCGGGATTCCCAACGAGCTGCTGGTGGTCTCAGCCCATCGCACCCCTGATCGCCTCTTCGCCTATGCGGAACAGGCATCGGAGCGAGGCATTCAGGTCATTATCGCAGGAGCCGGAGGGGCGGCCCATCTTCCCGGGATGTTGGCGGCGAAGACCTCGTTGCCGGTGATCGGGGTTCCCATTCCTACTGAAAATCTCAGGGGATTGGATTCCTTACTATCCATCGTGCAAATGCCCAGAGGCATTCCAGTCGCGACCGTCGCTATCGGCGGCGCAGAAAATGCCGCACTTCTGGCCGCACAGATCCTCGGATTGCGGTCGGCAAAAATCAGGCAACGTGTAGAACAGTTTCGCGCCTCCCAAACACAGTCGGTGCTCGATTTACAAGACGACGCCCGATTGTCTCCTCCCTTTCTCATGCAACGAAGTCCGCGGCCGAGCCGTCGATCGTGAACGTCACGGTCATCGATCCGGGAGCAACCCTGGGTGTCCTCGGAGGAGGGCAGCTGGGCGCGATGTTCGCAACAGTGGCCCGCCGAATGGGGTACGAGGTTGCGGTGTGGGATCCCGATGCCGAGGCGCCCGCCCACCGTCTTGCCGACTATTCGCTCATCAAGCCATTCTCTGACGTTGCGGCCCGCAAAGATTTTGCGCAGCGTGTCCGTGCCGTGACCTATGAATGGGAAAACGTGCCGAGCGAACTCTGTGAGCAGTTGGAGCTCGAGGTACCGGTTCGACCATCGAGCCGAGTGCTGCGCGTGATTCAAGATCGGATTGAACAAAAGACGTTTCTGCAGACTCATGGATTGGCCGTGCCGGCGTTTTATGGGATTTCATGGCCGGAGGAACTCGGCCGGCAAACTGTGCTCGGATACCCGCTGATCTGCAAGACCGCGACAGCGGGGTACGACGGCAAAGGGCAATGGAAAATCGATCGCGTGGAGGATTGTGCCGTGGTGCAGCAGGACTTGGCTCGGACCATGAGGCCCGGTTCGCGCTGGATTTTGGAGGAATATCTTCCCTTTGAGCGCGAGGTCTCGATCCTGGTCGTGCGAAGCACAGACGGGTCGATGCGGACCTACCCTCTCGTCGAGAATATCCATGAAGGCGGCATCCTGCGCCAGACGATGGTACCGGCGGATGTGCCGGCAACGGTTGCGGACCAGGCTGCGACCATGGCACGAAGCGCCGTGCAGGCCTTGGATGGGGTGGGCGTCTTTTGCGTGGAACTGTTCCTGATGGGAGACGGTCGACTGTTGGTCAACGAGGTGGCGCCCAGGCCGCATAATTCCGGACACTATTCATTGGATGCCTGCACGGTGTCTCAGTTCGAACAGCAGGTGCGCGCCCTGTGTGGTCAGCCGCTCGGAGAAGTGCGCCTGCTCAGTCCCGCAGTCATGCTCAATCTCATCGGCGACGAAGTCTCGTTTGCCACGGCGTCACCCGCCACGCAAGAGTTACTGCGCGAGCCGGGTGCGGTGGTCCATCTCTACGGGAAACGTGTGATCCGGCCGAAACGAAAAATGGGCCACATCACGTTTCTCGCCTCGACCTGCGCGGAGGCTCTCGCGAAAGCGTCGGCGTTCCGATCGCGTCACGCCCTGCGGCAACCGTAAGGGGATTGCCCCATCCCATACTCGACGGTCCCTGGTCACGATAGTGCTCATTCGCACCGGTTGGCGCAGTCGAGCCAAGGGAGGCTGTTCGTTTTTGTGATACGACGTGAGCGTTCTGGTCCTTTGCGGCAACCCCCTTTCGTCGGCGCACTTGAAAATGCGATGACTTGCCACATTTCGGAGAGGGTACAAAACTTGCTGACCTCCTGCCCGGCTTCACACTCTTCTACTGAAGGCAGGCGCGGTGGTAAGCGTTCCACTTTCCTCTTCCGAACTCGACCAAACCGGGCGACACCCAAGCATGCGAGGGTTGGGCCGGTTCCTGAACCATTCCCGATCGCGTACGGTTTTTCTGCAGAGTCTCGTAGCGGGGATTCTCTCGTACGAACTGTTGGTCAGTAACGAGACGATATTCGGGCATGCGGTGAGCCGAATGGTGGCGGTCGGCCTGATTCTGATCAGTTGCGGGATCATGCTGTTGCCGCGGAATCTTCTCGAGAGCGCCTGGTTCCCCGGCGCGCTGATCAGCATCAACACGGTGCTGGTCACGGGGACGATTTATCTCTCGGGGAATGCCAGTTCTGAATTGTATCTCACCTATTTCCTCCTCGTGCTGATTGCCTCCTCGGCTCCCTCACTTAGACAGCTGCTCGGCCTCTCGCTGATCATCTGTGCCGGTTATGGCGTCTTGGTGTACGAACATGCCATGCAGTCAGGTGTCCTCGCCGTAGGGCATCTACTGGGCATTCCCGTGTTGCTGATCATGGCGGTGTTCTATGGGTTGACGCTGGAGACTGTCGCCACCGAACGCCGGCGCAATCGCTCCTTGCAAGAAAATGTACAGGGATTGAAGCAGTCTGAACAGGCGCTGGAGGAGCGCCGGACACAACTCGAAACCCGCGTGCAAGGGTTGAAGCAGGGGCTCTCCCGCGCGAATCAGGAAATCCGTCAGGGCATGGCGGAGCGGACGGGGCTGGAACGACAGCTGCGCGAAGCCCAGAAGTTCGAGGCGGTTGGCCGCTTGGCTTCCAGGCTGGCGCATGAATTCAATCAGGTGCTGGCGGTCATCGGCAAGCAGACCGGCGTCATCGTGTCCAAGCTGAAGCCGGATGATCCACTGCAAGTTCCGGTGGAAGAGATTTTCAGGAGCGGGGAACGGGCGGCCGCGTTGACGGCACAACTCTTGGCGCTGCGCGTTCATGAAACGACTATTCGGGATACCCTGTCGCTCTGCCCGGCGATTGAGGCGATGCAAGAAACGCTTCAGGGATTGCTTCCCGGCCGGATCGACTTGTGTGTGGCGAGCGACTCGATGCCGGCGTTGGTGGAAATCGGTCACGACCGGTTGGAGCAGGTTCTCGTGCATCTGGTTGCGAATGCGCGGGATGCGATGCCGGAAGGTGGTCGCGTGGATATCGCGGTTCAGGTCGTCACCGGCGAGGCGCTTCCAGTCGAGCAACTGGAAAAGAATCCTCGGAAGCGTATGGCAAGGATTGCGGTGAGCGATAGCGGTCGCGGGATGAACCTGGATGTCCAATCGCAAATGTTCGAGCCGTTTTTCTCAACGAAGGAAACCCATGCCGGCCTTGGCCTGACATTGGTCTATGGGATCGTCAGGCAATTCGGGGGTACGGTCGACGTGCAAAGTCAGCCGGGGCAGGGGACGACGGTGCGTGTCTATTTCCCGTTAGTCGAGCGGAATGGGGTGGTGCGGGACACGACGGTCGTCAGCGAGGCTCTGTCGAAGGGAGCTGAGACGGTGCTGTTCGTGGAGGAGGATGAAATTGTCAGGAAGCTTGCGCTATCGACTCTCCACCGCCATCGCTACCATGTCTTGGAGGCGGGGTCTGCCGTGGAGGCATTGCTGGTGGCTCAGCAGCATGCGGGGCCCATTCATCTCACGGTGAGTCATCTCTCGATGCCCGAGATCAGCGGAAGGGAATTGGCCAAGCGCCTGGTGCTCCAACATCCCAAGATGAAGGCGTTGTTCGTGTCAGGATTTTCAGACGAGACGATTGCGAGTCATCGGGTCAATAAAAAGTATTTTCTGCAGCAACCCTATCGACAGCACGATTTGGCGGGGAAGATCCGCGAATTGTTGGATGTGTGAGAGGTTGGACGAGAAGCTATTATCGCCATGACGATGTGCGGGCAGGAGTAAAGAACCGCACCTCCGGTCGTTTAAAGAAGCCGATCAGTACCATTCCCGCGACAAATCCCCCGATGTGTGCGAAGAAGGCCACCCCTCCCCCTTGCGATCCTAGGCTCGCTCCGCCGCTCAAGATCTGCATCACGAACCAGAATCCCAACACGATGCCGGCCGGCACATAGGTTGTGCCCACTACGGGAGCCAGCAGCAAGATACGGGCATGGGGAAACAACAGGAGATAGGCACCCAGAACTCCCGAGATCGCGCCGCTGGCACCGACCATCGGGACTGTGGATGTGGGATCGGTGAGGGCATGGCTGAATGCCGCCACGATGCCGCATGCCAGGTAAAACACGATAAACTTCACATGGCCCATCACGTCTTCGATGTTGTTGCCAAAGACCCAGAGGTACAGCATGTTGCCGATGAGATGCATCCAACTGCCGTGCAGGAACATGCTTGTCAGCACGGTTGAAAAGGCGGGGATCGCCATGATTTCAGGCGGGAGCGCCGCGTGACCGAAGACGACGGCCGGGATCGCTCCGTATTGATAGACGAAGGTTTCCCCTGGGCCCGGGAGAAGGGAGCTTTGATACAAAAAGACGAGGGAGCAGGCGACGATGAAGGTGACGGTCACGACCGGCGTACTGTCGGTCGGGTTATCGTCATTAAGGGGCAGCATCGCTCCACCTATGGTCGAGAGCCGTCACGGCGCTGGTTGAGGGAGCCGGGGATTCGAAGGGAGCGATCCGTCGGCTTGCAGCGGAATCGAAAATCCGGCCGCGTGGGTATGGCCTCCGCCGCCGAATGACGCGGCGATCGAACCCACGTCGGTTCCATCCTCGCGTGAGCGCATGCTGTAGTATCGTCGTCCATTGCGATCGTGCCAGATGAGACAGAACGGGTGGCCGGCTGACAATCGTTCGCCGATCTGACTGGTGAGAAGCGCACTGTGAACGGCCGGGACCGTGGCGCCTTCGAACTGCACCATCGTCGCGTGCGAAGCGAGTTTTGTGACAAGTTCGTTTTCATACCGGAGAATGGCGCGGCCTTCCCGTTCTAATTCCTGCTGCTCGAAGCGGTTCCAGAGCGCAAAGTCGAATGGGTAGGATGCGAGGGCGGCACTGATTTCCCGGCTATTCGGCAGCGCCCAATGCCATAAATCTTTGTCCTGAATATAGCGCAACAACCAGGGCACCGGCTCATCATGATGGGCCCATTCCCACCCGAGGACAGCTCCTGATTTCTTTTGATCGAAGTACGCATAGGGTAGGTCGGCCAGTGTTTGTTCGGCGGTGATGTGATGATCCAGGACGACAAGGCTGGCTGCGCCCTGAGCCATGGCTTCAAGAATTGGTCGAGCGTAACTGAAATCCACGATGACAATATGCTGGCCGGCCAGGCCTGAGGGTGGCGCCTCCCCGTGTTTCACGGGGCGATACTGCGCGTCTGGGAAGCGCCTCCAAATGGCCCAGGCGGCACCGAAGCCATCCGCACATTCTGCGTGATAGAGGATCAGTGTGGGGGGAGAAGAGGAACGACTTCGCATAGAGGCTGCGCTCATAGGCATCCCACCTTAGCATGTCGGTTCATGGAGACTAAAGGGCTATCTCAGGGAGGCGGGCGATGGCGGCAGATATTCCGACATCGCCCGGATGACGGTTACGGTGTCGCAGGAAGTCGGTTGAGGTGGTTGATGAGTTGTCGGAGGCGACCGGCATTTCGACGGTTGAACGAGAAGGTCAACCGCGCGAGATCTTTCAGCCCCGGCTCATCGATCTCCTCGGGGAGGGAGGGGCGTTGCTCGAAGGTTCCTTCCGTCAGCATATCGCTGAATTGCCGCTGAACTTCCTCGACTTGTGTCTCGGTCAACGGGGTTTTGAGTCTGATGGCGAGCTGGCGTCCCACGAATCGGAGTGAGTGATACCGCTGGTAAAATGAACGGATTTCGATGACGGCATCTTCCACATTGTCGACGATGGTGAAGAGCGCGAGATCCTCGGCATTGATCAAACGCCGTTTCAGCAATTGTTCAGTGATGAATGAGTGCCAGTGATTCCAGTAGTCGCATCCCGGAGCTTGGAGGCACACGATCGGTTTCGGGTCGCTCTTCCCGGTTTGCACGAGGGTCAGAATCTCAAACCCTTCGTCATGGGTGCCGAATCCGCCGGGGAACAGGGCAATGGCGTGCGATTCCTTTTGGAACATGAGCTTCCGCGTGAAGAAGTACTTGAAGGTCACGAGTTTGGGATCGTCGGCGATGACGGCATTGGCGCCTTGCTCAAAGGGCAGCATGATATTGACGCCGAAACTATGCTCGCGCCCGGCTCCTTCCTGCGACGCCCGCATGATGCCGTCCGCTCCGCCGGTGATGGTCATGTAGCCTTCTTCCACCATCCGTCGGGCGAACTGAAAAGCCATCTGGTAATTGGGATCGTCGGCGGGAGTGCGGGCCGACCCGAACACGCTGATTTTGAGACGATGCCGATAACCCTGGAACACCCTGAAGGCATGCCGGAGTTCTTTCAATGCACGATTGACGATCTTCAGATCCAGGACGTCCAGCTGCGAGTCCGACAACCGGATCACACCGGTGAGAATTTCCTTCATGAGCGCCGCCTGGATATCGTCGTCCTGACGGTCCAGGAGTGTGGTGAGTTGCGTGAGAATCTCGTCTTTGGTCAGAGCCGGTTTTGAGCGGGCGGCAGGGCTTTTCATCAGTGGTCACCTAGAGCACGGTGTACTCCCGACGCATATCGTCGGAGCAAGAAATCATAACAAGCTGTGTCTGGCGAAGCAAAGTTTCATCGGAGGAGGCTTAGGAGAGTTCAGAGGGTCGCGGCAAATTTTGAAGCACCCAGGCGCGAATTTTCGATTCGTCGGATGAGGGGAGGGGAGCGAATTGGATATCGACTCCAGGATTGCCTCCGGTCACTCCACCGTCTTCCGAAAGTTCCGGTTCATAACTGCTGTTGAGGATGGTGCCGCGCACGGAGAAGCTCAAGTCTGCTCCCGGAAGGATAAAGGAGAGGACGACGGTCGTGCCGGGGAGGAGCAGGGTACGACTTTCGATGAAGGCGCCGACGTGACTGAGCTGACGGATTGTGGCGGTGTGCTTCGCCCCTTCGCTCTCACCATTCGTCACGCGTATGGTTGCGGGGAGGCAGGTTTCGCATCGCTTCGGGGCCAGCGCCAGGTCCCGCGCTGTCAGGATACCCACCGGCTGGCCTTGTTTCGTCACGATTAAGAGGGAGGCTCCGGTGGAGGCCATCACGCTCGTGGCATCGTCAAGAATCTGCTCGCATTCGATAGAATGCACGGGCTTCGACATAATAGTCCGGACTTCCACATCGTGCGGCTCCAGTCCCTGGGCGACGACTTTTTTGACGATGTCACCGGAGGTCATGATGCCGAAGGTGGTGTCGCTGTCTTTCACCAGCAGGCAGGGGATCCGCTCCCGGTCGAGAAGTAAGGCGGCTTCGCTCACGGAGACATCCCCGGGAACTTGTACGACGCCGGGTGTCATCATGTGAGCCACCATGGAGGTTGAGTAGTTAGACGGTTTGTCGCGGAGCATGTAGCCGGCCTTTGTCATCGCTTAAGCCTGTTTCTCGCCGCGAGAGGGGCTGACGTTTCGGCCCGGCGACCACCACGTCGAAAGGAAGTATACCAGATCGATCTGTTGGATCAGCTTCCCCATCTTCCCTTGTCAACCAAGAGGTTAGGCGCTTAAACTGCACAAGAACTATAGTCACTATGCTCGCTTCAAAATATGCCAAACGCGACATGATGGAAAGCGAATTCACACAACGTGCGAGTCAGATTCCCGCGCATGGTCTGGGGTTGTCGGTGGATGTGTATGCTCCGGACGTGATGCATCTCGTCGACACCCTCCGCGAGGAGCGACTACGACCAGGGTATTTGGAGATCTTCAAGGCGACGACCTCCGCCATGCAGTGGGTGCGACAACGGCTTCCGGAGATCAAGCTGACCTACCATGGCGAAGGCCTATGGGTTACGCAGCCGGATTTTCCCCAGAGCTGCTCAGGACGGTACGGTGTGGCGGAAGCCTGTGCTCAGATCGCCGCTCTGGGGAGTGCCTGGCTGAATCATGAGGGTGCGACCAAGCAGATGGCGGGGTATGCATTCGGAACCTACTTGCCGCCGTTGTATACGGAATTGTCGGCCAGGATGACGGCCGAGAACCTTGACTACTTGCAGGGACGGCTCGACGCGCAGGCGCGTCACCATGAGGGCGGTCCCACGCTGGTATTGCTGGAAATGCCGCCGCTGACCTATTTCGCCTGCGGTTCTCTCGGGATTCCAGCATTTTTCCGAGCGGTGACGGACCGAGTGGCCTGTGGCTTGGTATTGGATATCGGTCACTTGTGGACCGTCTATCGCTATACGGGAGCCTGGCGCGGGCAGACGCTGGAGGCCTTTGTCTCCGAGTTTTTGGATGCCTTCCCGATGGAGCGGGTGATCGAGATTCATGTGGCTGGGCTGGCAGAATTCACCACGCACAATGCTCCCAAGGACAATGCGGGTGGTCTTGCGTTGCCGTTCTGGATCGATGGCCATGGGGCTCCCATTCCAGAAGTCCTGTTCGAGCTGTTGATTCAGGTGTTGGCCCATCCCCGCCTGAGGTCGCTGAAAGGCGTGGCGCTGGAAGTCGACACCAAGCCTGTTGCAGAGATCGTCACGGAGTTTCGCCGGTTTCTTGACCGGTTTGAAAAGACGGTCCACGGCGTGGAGCGGGCCAGTTGCGTCGATTCTGCCCAGTGGAATGGGCCGGATACAGTTCAACACCCTGATGTGAGACATGCCCTGACGCCGGATGACCTGGCGACATTACGCCGGCAGTATCAAGGTTATGTCGAACTCGTCACGACTCCTGAGCGTATGCCGATGACCCCAGAACTTTCATTGCTGGGCGGATCGCTCGACGACCTCAACCGGTATCGCGACGCCTACCTTCCCCATGAGCTGCTGCATTGGGGTGGTGAGTTAACGGATATGTTTCCGAGGACCTGTGGCCTGCTGACAGCGGCGAATATCCCATTGGAGCAGTTCCTCTCGTTCTGGTTCGATAGGCCGAGGCGGGAACAGGAAGACTATGACTTCTTCTTGCTGAAGATCGATCGGTTTGTCGAGTTCGTGGCGGGCGGCTGTCCATCCGCCTGTGCGACCGTGACGGTGGAGGCTGAGGAATTGCGGACAGCCTATCGCGCGGCGAATGAGCCGATCGGATCGGACGAGGTGCGTGCATGAGTTTTTGGTCTAGGCTTCCGCAGCCTATTCTTGGGTTGGCCCCGATGGACGGCGTGACCGATGCCACCTTCCGGCGCGTGGTGGCCTCTCAGGGACGTCCCGACATCACCTTTACGGAGTTCACAAACGTCAGTGAGATCTGTCGTGGCCCGGAACATCTGCTGTCTTCCTTGATCTACAGTGAGGCTGAACGGCCGATTGTGGCGCAGCTGTACGGCAAAGATCCGGACCAATTTTATCGTGCGGCGCAGGTGGTCTGCGAACTCGGGTTCGACGGGCTCGATATCAATATGGGCTGCCCCTCGAAGAACGTGGCGGCTTCGGGATCGGGGGCGGCGTTGATTAAGACGCCGGATCTGGCCCATGCCATCTTGCGGGCCGCCAAGCAGGGACTGGACGATTGGGCTACCGGTCAAGCGATTAACACGCAGGGATTTAAACCGTCTCGCATCGAGTTCATTCAGGCGATGAACCGCGGTCGGGCTGGTGTGCCGATTGTCCCGCGCCGGCTCCTTCCACTCTCAATCAAAACGCGACTGGGGTTTGATTGCGTCGTTGTGGAACGCTGGGTAGAACATTTGCTGGAGGCCGGTCCGGCAGCGATTACGTTGCATGGGCGGACGCTGCAGCAGATGTACCGAGGAGCAGCCGATTGGTCGGCCATTGCCGAAGCCGCAAAGCTCGCGCGTGGCACGGAGACGCTGATTCTTGGAAACGGGGATCTCAGCTCGTTGGTGGATGCGATCCGGCGTACTGCCGAGAGTCATGTGCAGGGTGTCTTGGTCGGACGAGGGACGTTGGGTGCTCCTTGGTTTTTTCGCCAAAAGGAACAGGCCCGGCGGGCGTTCTGTGAGCAGACTGACCTGTCTGCGCTCGCAGCAACGGCCTGGGAGCCGCAGGTCTCAGTGAACCAGCGGATGCAGGTTATGCTGGACCATGCGCGACAGTATGAAGCCATTGCCGGGCTGGAACGGTTCCGTTCCATTCGCAAACATCTTGGCTGGTACTGTAAAGGATTCCCGCATGCCGCGGCGATGCGGGCTCAGATGTTTGAGGTCTGCAACGCACGGGATGTGGAACGTGTGGTCGCAGAGTTTTGCAGCCATCTCATGATGGCCCATGTCGATCTTGCCGAGACGACCTCCTTCGAGCCTCAGCCCTCCCAGCTCTGTGGCTCCTAACCCCATGCGCCTCATCCTTGCCTCCACCTCGCCGAGGCGGAATGAATTGTTGACTCTCCTGGGGCTACCCTTTGAAGTCGTCGCCCCGCCGTTCGTCGAGCAGGTGATGCCGCAGCTTCCTGCCGACCAGCAGGTGTCCGAGTTCGCGGTGTGCAAGGCCCGGTCTTGCGTGCCTCAGCATCCTGATGCACTCATCCTCGGCAGTGATACCTTGATCAGCCTTGGCTCGGAGGTCTTGGGAAAGCCTCTTAACTTGACCGATGCTAGAGCCATGCTCAGGCGAATGGCCGGAAAGACGCATACCATTTTCACCGCGGTCGCGCTCGTGAGTCATGCTCGTGGGTTCTGCGATGTGCAGGTCGCGACGGTGCGTGTTGTCATGAACGCATTTGAGGAGGCTGCCCTGGCCGCCTATCTGCGGACCGAAGAGAGTCTCGGCAAAGCCGGAGCCTATTCCATTCAAGGGGCCGGTGGGACATTGATCGATCGGATTGAGGGCGATTACACCGCCGCTGTGGGGCTTCCCCTGCGGATGGTCGCCGACATGTTGCGTCGGCGTGGAATGCCTTGCCCGGTGGATGTCGATCGACTCTATGCCCTCAGGCCCTACCCAAACTGGGCTCGCTTCGGCTCCTAACCGGATGTGGGCCGCGAGATTGAAAAGATCTTCCCCATCGCTTTACAATGCGGCCCATTGTTCAGTGACGCGTCAGGGAGGTAGTCATGCGCGCTAATAGTTGGATTGCAGTTCGGCGTCAGGGGTCCCACGGTCTGGTCGGGTTGCTGGTCGGGTCGATCGTGTGGGGAGTCAGCGGGTTGGCGTGGGCGATCGACGTCAAGTTGTCCCCTGAAGAAGCCAAGAAAGCCCTAGAGGCCGGGCGAGCGCCGATGGAAAAGGCCAATTCGCCGGAAGACGTCAAGAAGGTCTTGCAACAGGCCTCGATGGTCACGCGAGTGGGGGCAGATCCGGAAAAGGATCAGTGCGGCGCGAGTGCTATCTTGCGCACCAAGCGGTATCGACTCGAAGCGTTCGGCAGGCAAGAAGCGGCGGAATCGAAGAAACAGAAGAAAGACGTGCGCATGCCCGAGGAATTTATCCAGAAAGTCGTGGACATGCCGAATATGGAAATCGAAGTGCAGCTCTGCGGCGACGATGAGTACTTCGCAGAGAAGGCCGACATGGTCTTCCAGCAAAAGGGAAAGAACATTCGTCCGGTGGACATTAGTCCGGCCGATCGGGGCAGAAAGAATGAAGGACAGGGCCCCGCCTATCGGTCGCGCTTCACGGCCCGGTTCGGATACGACACGTTTGATCCCAATGCCAAGACAACCGTGATCGTGACATTGCAGGATGGACAACTCCTGCAGTTCGATGCCGATTTCTCCAAGGTGAAATAGCTGCCCAGCTTAGGCACAGACGCTGGAACAATGCGAAGGCGTCATGCGTTGAGGCAGAAAGTTGGGTGCTGATGTGCCGCGGGCGAAGGAAGAAATCCTGTCTGCTTAACTCGATGAGGTCCTACGGTCGGTCAGATGAGGTCTTGAGTTGTAGACCACATCGAACCTGATGACCATCGTCTTCTTCCCAGACAATGGATCTAGGTCGGTGCTCATCTCATAGATTGCTCCGCCAAGGATCTCTTCGAGTTCCTTCTTTAGCATATCGCGTCCCCCCATGAACAGCGCCTGATTCATCTGCCTGAGTTGAGCACGCCCCTCCTGAGATTGAGCGAGCCGTTCTTCCGCGGGAATCGGGGCAGCTCTGGTCAGGTCCACCTCGAGCAGCTTTTCACGAAGCCGAACCTGGACGTGAGAATAGTTGGATTGCATGAATTCCTGTTGGAAGTTCAGCACTGCCAACATAACCGCATATTCGACATCAGCCTTGTTCCGAGCCGTGTGTGTCATGGGCACCCCCAGAGATCGTTCAACGAATCCTGCGGCCAGTGTGAGGATCTTCGAGTTTCGTGTTGAAACGGTCCCGGAGGAATTCCTCGATCGACTCAGGGAGGGAATCGCTGGTCTCACCGTGCTCAGAAGGCAGCACACCGACGAGGTTCCTTTCCACGGCTGCTTCAGCGCGTTCGAGGGACTCTGGTGTCGGTACTACGTCACAGTGTGGGTCCGTCATGGATGATTCTCCTTGTACTGGAATCAGCGACCCCCTTTGATGATCAGCCTGGTCAGATGGGAGTCGATACGTGCCTCGCAATTCCCAAGGCACGCATCACTCTCGCCAGTTCATATTCGAACACTGGACAGCGCATGAGGTCGCCATTGGAGACGACAGGCGCGTGTGGCGCTAGTACGCCTTGCTGAATCCTGCTTCGCCATCGTAGGTCCACAACTTCTGGGCGGCAGACCACCACCAACCCTTCTTGGTCAAAGCATCCAGAAAGGTATTGACGTCGGCGTCTTGCACGTCTTTCGTCGCCATAAACCGGCAACGGTACCAATTCACCATGAGCAGATCAGGGCTCACGAACCCCGGCCACACCTTCGTGCCGCGGTTCGAGATGAACTCGCACTTGAACGGCCCGATCTCGTCGAACTTCGGGATCCCCTTCTCGGTGATGAGGTACATGTCAATCCCGACCAATTTGATCTCGCGCTTCTTCTTCGTCGCTTTGGCAATTTCAGTGAGTGTTGGCATTGCTGTTCTCCTTTTCCTTTCAGCCAGTAGTCTTGAGCTCAGGCCTTCGCCTGCATTTTGTCCACGATGGCTTGCGCATATTCGTCCGTTGTTGCCGTCCCGCCGACGTCGTACGTCACATGCTTCCGCTCGTCGAGTACGGCGAACATGGCCTTTTCGATCCGATCCGCTGCTGCCGTTTCGTGCAACCACCGTAGCATCATGATGCCGGAGACCAGCACGGCCGAGGGATTGACCTTCTTCATCCCCGCATACTTCGGCGCAGATCCGTGCACGGCTTCAAAGATCGCGCAGTTGTCGCCCATATTGGCGCCCGGTGCGAACCCGAGACCTCCCACGAGACCGGCGCAGAGGTCTGTCAGAATGTCGCCGTACAGATTCGGGAGCACCAAGCAATCGAACTGCGCCGGATTTCTCACGAGCTGCATGCAGCAATTGTCCACGATGATGTCGCCGGTCTCGAACTCCGGATATTTCTTGGCGACCTCTCTGAAGGCGTCGAGAAAGAGTCCGTCGGTCATCTTCATGATGTTGGCCTTATGGACGCAGTAGATCTTCTTGCGCCCATTGGCTCTTGCCCACTTGAAGGCAAACTCGGCGATACGGTAGGAGCCTGGCCAGGTGATGACTTTCAAACATTGCGCCACTTCATCGGACACCATGTGTTCGATGGCGGCGTAGCAGTCTTCGGTGTTCTCCCGAAAGTTCAGGATATCGATCTTGTCCCAGGGCCGCTTGAGCACCGGAATCAACTTCGCCGGCCGCACATTCGCATAGAGATCGAACACCTTCCGCAGTGTCACGTTCGCGCTCTTGTGACCGGTCCCGATCGGCGTAGTCGTGGGTCCTTTCAACGCGATCTTATTTCTGGCGATGGTTTGGATCGTCTTGTCCGGCAGCAACGTGCCGTGCTTCTCCAGACAGTCCAGTCCGATTTCTTCGTACTCCCATTTGATATCGACACCGCTTGCATCGATGACCATCCGCACCGCTTCGCAGATCTCCGGACCGGTGCCTTCCCCGGGAAGCATCGTGACGACATGTTGTGTACCCATAGTGAACAACCTCCCTTAAGCAGCAAGGGGGATCGGACCATCCGCTCCCTCAACTCGCCATTTCTATTTGCAAGTCAGGTTCCAGACGGTTTGAAGACTACGCTGCGCACGGACAATCGAAATGTCCCAGCAAATTCAAGGAAAGTTGCGACTCGGAGATCCTGGCGAAGACGCGCGTTTCTCAACGTGGCGAACCCCTCGTGCATCGACACACGGGCTGCACCTGACCTGTGCGTCGATGCTCGGATGCCAGATCCAGTAGTGCTTGGTCCGACGGGAAGGTTGTGCGGGGTTGGGGAGTGGGGGAAGACTGCTTTGCCGGCGGTCTCGCTATCGACAACCAGAAGCACAATCCAAAGGACCAGAGCTAATAGGCAAAACGAGTCCGCTCGCCCTCGATTCCAGCCATCGCGCATGTACGACAACGGTGAGCCGTCAGTGCCTCGTCACGATTCCGGCGTGGCGGGAAAGCACCACGGAAACAGAATCAACGCGAGGTCCTTCCGATCCATCGGTTTAGCCAGGCAGGACTGCGCACCAATGTCACACAAATGCCGCCTGAGATCGGGCGTCATCATCGCGCTCATCATGATGACCGGGAGAGCGGGCACCCGGTGCCTGATTTCGCGCAAGGTGTCCGCTCCATCCATCCCCGGCATCACCACATCACACAACACCACATCCACATGCCGGTGATCGAGGATGTCCAGGGCTTCCGAGCCCGACGACGCCCCGAGTGGCACACAATGCCACGAGGCAATCGCGTCGCACATAGATTCCCGAATATCGGGGTCATCGTCGACGATCAGAATGCGCCGCTTACGTCTTGAGGATCGGCTCGCCATAGTAAACTCCTTCTCTGTTCCGACTCGTGTCCTTGCGGTCCGGATGAGAGCGTGCCGTGCCTGCGACAGAGGCTGCAACAGACTTCCCGATTCATTGGCTACCATATTGATGCGGTGCGCCAGACATCCGGCGCTGAATCCGTTGTTGATGCTCACCACCCCCATGCCGCCAAAGTTGGGCTGTAGCCGATGCTCGTGGGGACGGCGATCACCGGACAGTCGACGAATCCGCCGACCACGCTGGGCAGCACCTCATCCATGCCGGCGACCACCACCACGACACGGGCCTGCAAGAGCCTGCTATGATGGGTGAGGACTCGATGCAGGCCGGTCACGCCGACGTCATAGACCGCCTCCGCCCGATCCCCCAGCACTTCGGCGATGACCCGTGCCTCTTCCGCCACGGAGATATCGGCTGTTCCCGCCGTCACGATCAGTACATCACCCTTCAGCCTTCGCTTTGGATCATGAGCCGTGACGGCTCTGGCCAACTCGTGATACGCGGCGCGGCGATCCAATGGCAGCAGGGCGCGCGCGACCTCGGGTGAAACCCGAGGCACCAATAGATGCCGATGCCGGGCCAGCAGCTTGCGCGCGCGCCTCACGATCTCCTGTTGGGTTTTGCCGTCACAGAAGACGACGAACGGTAACCCTTGCCGAGCCGATCGTAGCCCGCCCCGCGACATGTCATCGCCATTACGAGCACGGTTTCTTTGACCCCAACACAAACAAAAATCACATGCTCAGGAACCGTCTATTCAGCCGACGTTGAACGTGTCGCGGGAACGGCTCGGGCCGTCGCCGCCCAGGCTGGCACACCTGTCAGAAGCAGGGCCATAAGCAAGGACACAGTCTTCATGGGGCACTCTCTCCGTGGTTGTCTCCTGAAGACAGTGCAAATAGAGTTCCACACTTCTGCGCGATGTTCCCCATGCAGAGAGCGGCGCAACTCCGCGTGGAGACCCACCAATCTGGCCGTGGGCCTCCCACGCACTGAACGGAGCGGGGGCACTATGTCGTGTGCTCCCGGCGAAAAGCGTGTGTGCCTGCACGGTGCGCACAGCGATCGTGCGAGACCGCACACAGAGTTGCAGCGCAGATGACTGGAGCGCGGCAGGGAGCAAGGGCTGGGACGCCAGACAGGAGAGAAGAGGACGGCGCCTGTGGAGGATTAAGACTTGCGCCGTCTGTCGAGCATCCAGCGCGTGATGCCGAGATGTTTGGCGGCCAGGGTCTTATTGCCGTCTGACCGCCACAGCACCTCGGCAATGATCCGATCATCGAGGTCGTTCAGCGATTGTTCTCCGACTCGGAAGGAGATCTGGACGGCGGTGGGATCGGACCCATCTGGTGCAGGAATCGGATGTTGTGGTGAGGCTGTGGCCGATGGCCGGTTCCCACCATGGACATCGGAAGGGAAGTTGGCGGCTTCGAGGGTTGGGCCTTGGCAGAACAGGACGGCCCGTTCCATGAGATTGCTCAACTCACGGATATTGCCGGGGAAGTGGTACTGGCGCAAGAGGTTCATTGCGCTCTCACCCAACGTACGCACCGGTTTCTTGAGCGCAACCGCAGAACGAATGAGAAATTGTTCGGCGAGGGGAATGATCTCGTCGCCTCGTTCGCGGAGCGGCGGGACGGTGAGAGTTACCACGTTGAGCCGATAGTAGAGGTCTTCGCGAAACTCGCCCTTCGTGACCGCCTCCTTGAGATCGCGATTGGTCGCAGCCATGAATCGGACGTCCACAGGAATGGTGGCCGATCCTCCGACGCGACGCAACGTCCGTTCTTCGAGCACCCGTAAGAGCTTCGCCTGAAGAGGGAGCGGCAAGTCGCCGATCTCGTCGAAAAAGACGGTCCCACCTTCGGCCAGTTCGATCAGCCCGCATTTCCGCCCTGCAGCCCCCGTAAACGACCCTTTCTCATGGCCGAACAATTCGCTCTCGAACAATTCGCGCGGGATGGAGGGGCAATCCACTTCCATGCAGGGCCTGTCTGCCCGGGGACTGTTGAAATGGATCACGCGCCCCATGTACTGCTTACCCGTCCCGGTCTCGCCTTGGAGCAGGACCGTCACGCGATCGCTCTTGACCAGTTCTCGAACCTGCTGCATGAACGTCTGCATGGCAGGACTGTTCGCGATGAGGCGATCGATCGCATAGCGTTTCGCATCCTGACCGCTGTGCAGCTGGACCTGCCGGCGCAGTGTGAGCAGATCCGTCGCGCGGTTCAGGGTATGGTGGAGATCGTCCATGTCGATGGACTTGGCGACGAAATCGAAGGCCCCGAGCCGCATCGCTTCCACGGCGTCCTTTACCGTACCTCTGGCGGTCAGTACGATTACGAGAAGCTCTGGTGTGGTTTGTTTCACTCGGGCCAGGACATCCAGGCCCGAGAGGTTCGGCATGACGAGATCTAACACCAGGATATCCGGCTCGAAGGAGCGAAGGAGGGTGAAGGCGTCTTCTCCCGACGCCGCCGTTTGGACGAGGTAGCCTTGGCCGGTGAGACGCAGGGCGAAGGCCTCCCGAACGGACGCTTCATCCTCGACCAGTAGAAGTTGCCATGCCACGCTAGCCCTCGCGTTTCAGTGGAAGCCAGATATCCACGGCAGCCCCGCTCCCAGGCGGACTGTGAATCAGCAATTGGCCGCCGTGCCGTTCGATTATGTCGCGGGTAATGGTCAGCCCAAGACCGACACCCTTGGCTTTTCCATTCGTAAAGAACGGTTCGTAGACGCGTTGCAGGTTTTCGGGGGAGATGCCCTTCCCGGAATCGGCGAAGGTCAGGAGCAGCCCCATGCCTCGTCTGGTCTCCGGCCTGATGGTGATCGCCAATTCGCCGCCGTTCGGCATCGCGTCGATTGCATTCATGACGATGTTCAGACAGACCTGGAGAATATGGGCTCGCGACGCCTCCGCCAATGGAAGATCCGCGGCAACGTTTTTCTTCACAGCCACGCGATGCTTCAACAAGTTCGGGTGCAGCAAGGTCAGGGTATCGTCGAGCAGCGCAGGAAGGTCACAGGGAGCGATCTCGAAGGGTCGTGGCCGCAACTGTCCAAGGTGAGATTCAAGCAAGTCGTCGATCCGCGCCGCTTCGCGCGCGATCAAACGGCACCGGTCGCGCGCGTCTTGAGGAAGGGTGTCCTGATCAGCCAAATGGGTAGCCAGGCTCCCGAGTCCGATGAGCGGATTGCGGACTTCGTGGAGGATGCCGCCGGCGAGTTGCCCGACGAGTTTCACCTGTTCCGTATGACGCAGGGCTTCCAGCATTTGTTCTCGCTCGCTGAGGTCGGTCAGGATGGCGAGATAGTAGCGGATCGTCCCATCTGGATCTTTGACCGGGCTCACGCTCTCCCACACCAGAAACTCGGAGCCGTCCTTGCGACGGTTCACGACACGATCGACGAAGGCCGAACCGGACCGGATCGTCTGCCACATGCGCTCGAAGAATTCAGGCGGATGTTTCCCGGATTTCAGCAAGGACGGTGTTCGGCCGATGACCTCGTGTCGCGTCCAGCCCGATAGGCGTTCCATCGCCGGATTCCATTCCAGGAGCGCCCCGTGCGTATCGGTCAACATGACGCCGTCCTGTACCAGCTCAAACATCCGGTGGTAGAGCTGCAGCTGCGTTTCCTCTCGCCGCCATCGTTCGAGCACGGTGGCCACCGAGTTGGCGACCGAGTGGAGAAATTCTAACTCCTTCGGTGCAAAATCCCGTACGGTCTTGCAGTGCGCCCCCATGACCCCGTACACCCGATCCTGCACCATCATGGGCACGCTCATGCCGGCGATTCCGCTATGCTCAGATAGGAGCCTCGAGGGCACGAAGCGCGTTTCTGTTCGCAAGTCCCGCACGACCACCGACTGCCGTTCGCGGATCGCAAAACCCGCCTGAGAATGGATGCCTCCCTCCACCGTCAAGGTGCCGATGAGACCCTCGCGCCAGCCGACACCGGCGACGAGATACAGATGTTCATCCGATTCCCGAGGGATGAGGATTTTACAGAGCTCCACGTTTAAGGCCTCGGCCGTCAGGCGCGCGGCCTCGTTCATGATCTCTTGGACCGGGGTTCCACTCACCGCGAGCGTCCCGATGCGCGCCAGGACCGACTGAAATCGGGCCACCTGGGAGGCTTCCTGCGACAGCAAGGTCCGCTCCGTGACGTTTTCCAGCACCATGAGCACGCCCGTGTCGCCGCGATAGGGAACGACGTTGAATCGGCATTCGTAGATGAGCGGATCGCCCTGTCGATCAGCCAGGCGATATTCCTTTGTGTCACGGGCTCCGAGCGGTTCGTGATGCCAGGCCATTCCCTCATCGAGAAGACGCGTTCGCAGCGGAAGCCCCGACCCTGGATGTGGCGCTTCGACCAGTTCTCCAAACTGCGCGTTTTCGAAGATCACGATGCTGTGGGACACAAAACAGAGGCCGCCTCGGATGCAGTCACTGAGCCAGACCAAGACTTCCCCGGCGGCGACTTCCGATTGCGCCTGGGCGGATGGCTTGGGGCGTGATCGACGGGAGGAACGCATGGCATCACTCAGTTACGCAACGTACAGGGGCGAAACATTTTTCGTCGTTGCACGGTCAGTATATGCAGTCCTGGTGCAGACCGTCGAGGGAGGAATCGGTGCGAGTAGACAAAACGACCGTCCTTCTTATTTGGCGAGAAAGTGGTCACGACGGCTGACTGCCACGTCAGTCACAAACATCGCGCCTGAATGTTTATTGAAGAGCGGACCCAGACCCGCCAGAATCGGCTCGACCCGCTCTTCCGGCACCACCGTGAAGACGATCACCTGACTGCTGGTGTCGTTAAACAGCAAATGCCCCTCATGAAATCCATGGTGGCCTTTGCCGGACACACTGTTGATGATCGTATAGCCGGTGGCGCCGACCCGATCCAGAAGGTCCGTGACAAACTTCACGTGTTCGCCCTGGACCACGATTTTAATTTCTTTCATGGTATGCAGTGTTAAGCTGATCATGCGACCCTCCTTCGATACATGTCCATCCGTTCAGGCCGTCGTATTGATAGAACGCGCCGTCCTGGGGTTCCAGCGCCACGAGCGTCACCCACTCCCGATCGAATAGCTGTTCGAGCAGCGGCTGCCGATTGATGATGGCGCCGATGCGTTCTCTTGGCGCTTCGATGACGGTCAGCAACCGCATGGGTTCGTGATAGGGCTCGCGCCCGTTCCAGACTGTTTGGGCAGGCAGCCCGATGCGCAGATCGCTCCACGCACCGGTCATCACACCGATGCGTCCGACCACGTTGTGATAGACCTTGCTGGCGCTGCCATACACCTCGTTGTCAACCGTGGAAAAGTAATGCTCCATGTTGATCCACTGCGCCACCACGAGCGGGGCGGTCATGATGGTTTCGAGAAGTTTCCCGGAGCCATCCTGCCGATGGTCGTACGAATGAAGAAATGAGCGCCCGCGCAGATCGACTGTTTTGGTGAAATCACGACGCCCGATCACCATGAGGCTATTCTTGGAAAGCCCCCATTCGGGGCGGACTTGCGCCCAGTCTTCACTCCGATGCTGCGCCTCCTGCTGGGCAATGGATGGGGTAAGCCTGTCGGTCGCTGCATCGAGGAAGGCGCCCCGCTCACGGGCGGCCTGCATGCCGGCTTCCGCCAAATCTGCGGCGAGACGCTGGAGATCTTTCCGGTGCGTGGCGGGCACGTCCTCTAAGTCCACGATGCGCACTCGATCGCTCGTGGTGTCATGTTGTCCTGCGAAAAAGTGCGTATCGCCGGGGATCTTGATGCCGCGGGCCTGCAACAGTTCGCGCACGGCAGGCTTGTTGGCCATAGCCGCGATGGTACGCGCATTCGGCAGACCCTGGTTGCCTCCGCAGGCGCCGCAGTCGAGGGCCGATTCATAGGGGTTGTTCTGAGATGTGCTGCCATGCGCGCAAAAGAAGACCACGCGGGAAAAGTTGGAGGTCAACCCCATCAGCCGCAGCGCGGCTTCGACGAAATAGGCCTGCTCGGTCGTGGTAAAGCCGGTGTGCGTGATGCGATGCAGCCGGTCCGAGACGCCGCGAGGGCTGATGCCGTGCTCCTGACGCAGCTGTTCATAGAATCGTTCCTCATCCTGGGGCGACAAGGCCAAGGCTCGGGCCGCCTCGCCGTTGGTTCCTTCCGCCGTTCCAATGGCCTGCTTCCGAATGTGTTCCAGGAGAGCGGGAGAAAGCGCGGCGCCGTGCAAGCCGAACCGCTCTCGCACAATTTCGCGGATCTGCGCCTGCTGTTCCGCCGCGACCATGTCCTCGCCTTCTTCCCGCGTGATCTTCTCGACCGTCAACGTGGTGGCGATGGAGGGCATGAGGCGCGCCCTCAGCCACCGGGCGATCGCGTGGTACCGGCTCGGAAACAGCGTCTTCCCGAACAGGGGCAGACCGAACAACCAGCCGACCGCCTCCACCATGACATAGGGCGTGACGACGTTTTCCTTCAAGTCATGCAGGAGCGTGTGCGCCGCTTTACTGAGTTGCGCCGCCGTCTTGTGCCGCTCGGCCTCCACCACATGATAGCTTCGAGGCACTTCTCGAACCTGGTTCTTCGGCCTCAAGAGCACCGGACAGTGGGCCACCGTGTGCTGTGCATTGAACGGCTGATAGTCCAGCGGCACACCGAAAAATCCGGCGAGGCCCAACGTTTCATATCCGCCCCGATGTTCGAGATGGCGACGAAAGACCTCCGAGCGTACATCGATGCAGAACACCACCTGAGCGAGCGGTCGTGCAGGGGAGGCCTGGTCTCCTGCATGGGGATCGACTGCAGCCTGGCGAACTCCGGTCGCCAGTTCGGCCAGCACCTGTCGACGGTGGCCGGCCTCGAACGCCTCGAGCCACCGCGGTCCATGCTGCGAGGCCGGGAATCCTTCGATCCAGTTGAGCAGGATGGGGACATCGGACGGAGTGGTCGATTCGATGGCGGGGAGATCGATCTCCAGGACTCGCGCGAGATCGAGAAGTCGCCGCGCTGCCAAGGTCACGGCCTCCTCCGCTCGGCGGTCGTTCGCCTCCCGGAACTGCTCACGGCCCAGATCATCCCAGGCGTCAGCGTCTGGCCCTCGTCCGGTCCTCGTCAGCTGGCGTGCCTGGTTTGCGGCCGGCGTCGCCACACAGCCTGCCACCCATTCCCGGCGGAACCAGTAGGCGTGTGGATGGCTGTCCATGTATGCGCGGATGGCGTCGCCGTCTCCCGGGATTCCGAGCTCCTCCCGGCAGCTTCGATCGACCAGTTCGCGTTCGTAAAACAAGCGGACCGCCAAGTATTTCACCAAATCGATCGGCTGCTGTTGCTGCCAGGGATAATTGTCTTGGTCGACACGCCACTTGATGTAACCGGCCCAGCCCGGCAGGGCCGCTAAATGGTGTGCCAGATACTCTTCCCACGCGGCCTTGGGAATCTTTAAGATCGTCAAACTTTCCAAGAGGGCGTCTTCCGACCGATCGGAGAGCGCGGCGACTTTCTGTGCCGCTTTCCGGATGCCGATGAGGCGGAGGCTCATATCGTGCTGGGCGAGAGATTTCCAAGCTTGGTAAAACCTCTTTCCCCGGTCCGGCATGCCCCAGGAGGCTTCACCCTCATCCAGGAACGCGCTGCACCACTTGACCATTTCACGGTTGATCGTGTCGACGAGCGTCGTGCCAATCGTCCGATCACACCAGGCGGCGCAGGTTTCGCGGAGAGGGAGTTCCGCCGACTCCCATGGCATTAACGGAACGGTGGCGGGCGTAATGGCGGCATCCACTGCTTTGAGCCAGGACTCAGTCCTACGGACGGCCTGGTGCTCCTCAGGGTGCGGCGGATCGGATTGATGCGCGCGACGTTCAGAGATGCCATGCACGATCGAAGCCATGAGCACATCAAAGTGTGATGTGGCGCGACCCGAAAAGGTCACCTGTTTCGCAGCGGCAAGAGGCTCGATGGTGGCCTGCAGGTCTTCCGGGGAAATGCGCCCGCTCTTGAAGTAGCGGCGAAAGGTCTCGTTGCTCAGATAACCACGGCCACCGAACAGCTGTGCCCCTCGCTTGACAGCTGCTTCGAAATGCAGGCCTTCCAGACCATGCAGTGGATTGTGATGGATGAAGGTCCGCATCGGCCAATACTGGGCGATGACCTCTCTCGCCAATTGGACGTAGGAGCGCACTTCCATGCGCTGCGCATCGGTGAAAGTCTGTCTCTTGAGTGTCGTCACCAAGACTCCAATTCAGCCGTGTTTCCCTAGGGTATTCGAACCTTCATCCGCCTCGAACGTCTTCCCCAGGCTCGCAGGGCATCCTCCACGTAGAGGCCGTTGAGGAATGCGACATAGGCGTGGGTCTGGAGGGTGCCCAGCCAGTTGGGAACCAAAAACCGCATTCCATGAGCTCTGCCGTACAGGAGTATCCAGACCGCAAAGACGAGGACCGCTGCGAGGGTGACCACGGCGTCAAAGATGCCTCTGGGCCAGAATGCTGCCTGAAAATAGGTTGCCACCTGCTCCGTGTCTGGATAGAGAAAATGGGTGAAGGATTCGCCGGCCCACAAGTAGGTCAGGCCGATCAAGGCGAGCGTCGCCACCATCGTCAAGGACACCTTCCACGAGGCCACCGCGTCGAGGCGATACAGGCTGAAGATCGCTTGAGCTGAGGTGACCCAGGCAAAGAACAGGAAGATCACGGTGCCCTGCGTCTCAAGCAAGGGGATACGGACGAGGCCGTGGGCGGCGAGCAGGATGATCAATGGCAGCAGCAGCGTGACTCCCAAGCCGGTCGCCCAGGTCACCAGCGAGAAGCTGGCTGCTTCTTCTACATGATTCTGCCCTGGAAGCTTGAACTCGCTCCGCGCTTTCTGAATGCTGGCTCCCGAATTGAGAAACAGCGTGGCCTTGAACAGCCCATGTGCGCAGAGGTGGAACACGGCGAGAGCGAAGGCCCCAAGCCCGCATTCCATGATCATATATCCCATCTGTCCCATCGTGGAATAGACGAGCGTCCGCTTGATGCTGGATTGGGTGAGCATCGTGGTGGCTCCGATCAAGGCGGTCAGCCCTCCGATAAGAAACATCAGGTGGAGCGACATCGGAGCGGCGCCGTAGAGCGGAGCCAGCCGGTTGACCAGAAAGCCTCCGGCATTGACGATCCCTGCGTGGAGCATTGCCGAGACGGGTGTGGGCGCCTCGATGGTCCCCGGCAGCCATACGTGGAAGGGGAATTGGGCGGATTTCGTCATGATCGCGATCAAGATCAACAGCGTAATTGCCGTGACGGAATTGATTTCAAGGATGGTACCAGTCCAGAGAGCAGGCGCGTCGGAGGCGCGGATCGCACGGAACAACCCGGTGAGATCGAAGGTCCCGAACTGGGTGTACATCAGCACCGTTCCGACCAGAAAGGCGCTATCGCCGAGCCCCTGCACCCGCCACGTAGTTCGCGCAGCTGCGCGTGCTGCCGGACTGGCCGCATTGAAGGAGAGCAGGAAGAACAATGCCCACGTGACGAGATGCCAATAGACGAAGAGCCAGAAGGCACTTCCACTGGTGACCAGACTCAACAGCACGAAAGTCAGAAGACCGAGCAGACGGAAGAATCGGACATACCCCTGGTCCCCTTGCATGTAGCGCTGTGAGTACACATGAATGATCAGGCTCACTCCGGTGATGAGGACCATCATGACGGCAGTCAGCCGATCGATCAGCAACGTGTAAGAGAGAGGCTGAGGGAGCCAGGCCGAAAACGTCAGGAGTACAGGTTCATTCTGCACGACATGATAGAGCGATCCCAAGGCCGCAAGGGTTGATAGCCACAGGGCGCTGACTCCGATGGAGGAGCTTCTTTCGCCGAGTCTCGCCCCAAACAGAGCGATGAGGCCGCTCGCCAAGAGAGGCGCTATGACTGCGATGATCGGCAGAATAATGTCCATAGGTTTCCTAGCAGGGTGGATGCAGAGCGTTGACAACTCCTCAGCAAGAACAAGACCTGCAGGCTGCAGGTCCTGAAACAGGCGTAAGCTTCTGGAAGGATAGTAAAATTTTCGGCCAGAAGCTAGCCCGTACTGAGAGCGAGTTGGTTGAGGTAGTCAATGGTCAGTGCGCAGGCGCACGAGGCGTGCGGTGACGCACAGAGAGAGCTGGAGACCTGGCCCCTCATGCGTTGGTCCACCGTGTGGTGCTCCCGCTGTGTGATAATCCCCCTGACTCTTGTCTGCTGAGTAAATCCGGCCCACGAGGAATTCCTGCGTCCCTCTCGCGCTGAGACGCTGCTGTGTCTCCGCCAACCGTCATGAGTCATGTGTGCGTGTGATCTTCCCGGAACATCAGGGTTGAGTCGACCTGTCCTGCCATGCATAATGCCCGACATGGACAAAGCTGATTTCCTCTCGCTCTATCGCCAGATGTTACTGATCCGCCGGTTTGAAGAAAAGTCGGCGGAGATGTATGCCCTCGCCAAGATCGCGGGGTTTCTCCATCTCTATATCGGCGAGGAAGCGATTGCCGTGGGGGCCATCGCCGCGCTTCGACCGGATGACTATGTGATCAGTGCTTACCGTGACCATGGACATTGTCTGGCCCGAGGTTCCGACCCGGGCAAGGTCATGGCCGAGCTGTTCGGCAAGGCCACGGGCCTCTGTAAAGGCAAAGGTGGTTCCATGCACCTGGTGGATCTGCCGCATCGGTTCATGGGTGGGTACGCCATCGTCGGCGGCCACATCCCGCTGGCTGCAGGGTTGGCCTTTGCGACGAAATATCAGAAGCTCGACTTGGTGACCGCCTGTTTCTTCGGCGAAGGCGCCGTGCCGAGCGGGCAGGCGCATGAAGCGTTCAATCTCGCGGCCCTGTGGAAACTACCCGTGATCTTCATCTGCGAGAACAACCGGTATGGAATGGGAACGCCGGTGCAGCGGGCCGTGGCGCTGTATGAAAACGTGGCAGAGGCCGCCCGCTCGTACGGTATCAAGGCAGAACGAGTGGATGGGATGGACGTACTTGCAGTCCGTGGGTTGATGCGCACCGTGGTGGATCAAGCCCGTGCGGGCCAGGGGCCATTTTTCATCGAGGCGATGACGTACCGATTTATGGGCCACTCGATGGCCGATCCGTCACATGGCCATTACCGAACCAAGGACGAAGTGGAGGAGCATCGCAAGCGCGATCCATTGTTGGTGTTGAAGGAGACGATCCTGAACAACGAGCTCTGTGTGGAATCAGACTTCAAACAGGTGGAGCAGGATGTGACGGACGTGGTCGCGTCCGCCGTGAAATTTGCGGACGAGAGTCCCTTTCCGGATCTGGCGACGCTGCATCACGATGTGATGGCGGAGGAGTAAGATCACCTATGGTGTTGTCGTATCGAGATGCCCTCAATCAGGCCATGCGCGAAGAGATGCGCCGAGACGAGAAGATTTTTCTGATCGGTGAAGAAGTGGGCTATTACCAGGGCGCCTTCAAGGTCAGCAAGGGGTTCGTCGAGGAGTTCGGTCCGCAACGGGTGGTCGATACGCCGATTACCGAAGCCGGGTTCACCGGCCTGGCCATCGGCGCCGCCATGGCAGGACTGCAGCCGATCGTCGAGCTTATGACCATGAACTTCGGCATCGTGGCCCTCGATCAGATCGTCAATAACGCCGCCAAAATCCGCTACATGTCGGGAGGACAACTTTCCGTTCCGCTTGTGATTCGTGGTCCCGGCAGCGCGGCGCATCAACTCGGCGCACAACATTCACAAAGTCTGGAATCCTGGTTCTGTCACGTGCCGGGTCTAAGAGTCGTGGCGCCGGCGACGCCGCAGGATGCGAAGGGTCTGTTGAAGAGTGCGATTCGCGACCAGAATCCCGTCATCTTCATCGAGGCGCAATTGCTGTACGGAACCAAGGGCGAGGTGAAAGAGGGGGACTATACGATCCCGCTTGGTGTGGCCGAGGTGAAGCGCGAAGGGCGCGATGTCACGATTGTGGCCTATTCGAAGATGCTGCTCGTGGCGTTGGAGGCTGCCGAACAGCTGAGCCACGAGGATATTGATGTCGAGGTGATTGATCCGCGCACGCTCAAACCTTTGGATCTTCCGGCGATCGTAAATTCGGTCAAGAAAACCGGACGACTCGTAGTCGTTGAGGAAGGCTGGCGATTTTGCGGGCTGGGCGCTCAGATTGCCGAGAGTGTTTATACGGCCGCGTTCGACTATCTGGATGCGCCCATCGTTCGAGTGACCGGCGAAGATGTACCGATGCCCTACAGCCGCCCGCTGGAAGATGCCGCGATTCCGGACGTGCCTCGTGTGGTCGCCGCTGTCCGGTCGGTCTGTGGTGTAGCGTGATTGAGATGAGCAGAATGGTTCCCGCAGGCAGTCGGTGGTCGTCGGCATCGGTGAGGAGGAGCCATGGCTAGTCGCGTCGTCATGCCCAAACTGACAGATACGATGGAGGAGGGCGTCCTGCTGGCCTGGAAGAAACACGAGGGCGACGAGGTGCATGCGGGCGAAGTTCTCGCTGAGATCGAAACCGACAAAGCCGTCATGGATCTGGAAGCCTTTGCTCCCGGGATCTTGCGCAAGATTCTCGTGCATGACGGAGAAACCGTGGAGTCCGGAACGTTGATCGCGGTCATCGCCGAGGCCGATGAGGATATCACGCCGGCCTTGACCGATGGCGTTGTGGCCGCCCCATCGATCGGAGCCGGCACGAAGCCCGTCGCGACGTCGCCGGCGGATTCGGCAACTGCTCCATCTACACGTGCAGAGGGAGCCCGTTCGTTCGCATCTCCGCGGGCGAAAGCCCTGGCCGCTGAACGGGGCATCGACCTTTCCACCGTGACCGGTACCGGTCCAGGCGGACGGATTGTCGAAGAAGATGTCATGAAGGTGTCAGCTCCCACCGCGCAGGCACTGCCTGCCGGAATCGATCAGCCGTTGAGCCAGATGCGGAAGGCCATCGCCAGGTCGACGGTCCAGAGCAAAGCGCCGGTACCGCACTTCTATCTGACGACCGAGATCGATATGGAACAGGCGGAGCGGTTACGCGATCAGTTCAAGCAGAGCCGTCAAACCCATCCTTCCATCACTGACCTCTTGATCAAGGCCTCGGCGCTGGCGCTCATCAAGCATCCGGAGATCAATGTGTCCTTTGCCGGGGATGCGATCAGGCGGTATGAGCACATCGATATCGGCGTGGCCGTCGGCATGGAGGACGGTTTGATCACGCCCGTAATTCGTGATTGCGGCGCGAAGACCTTGGCGGACATCTCGGCGGAAACCAGAGGGCTCATCGAACGAGCCAGACAGAAACGCCTGCAGCCGCAGGAATATACAGGGGCCACGTTTTCCATTTCCAACCTGGGAATGTTCGAGGTGGACAACTTTATCGCCGTGCTCATGCCGCCGCAGGCGGCTTCGATCGCCGTCGGAGCCATCCGCGAGGTGCCGGTGGTCACGAAGGGAAGCGTGACGATCGGGCGGCGGATGAAGGTCACGATGTCCTGCGATCATCGAGCGCTCGATGGATTGATGGGTGCGCAGTTTCTCAAGGAGTTTAAGCGGGTCCTGGAACATCCGCAGGAACTTGTTGCTCCCGTGGTGAACCCATGAGCTTCATCCCCATAGCAGGGCTGCGGAAGGCAGGCGAGTCGCTGCCGGGTGCTTCCAGCCACCAGCCATCAGCCGAAGGCGCGCCGCGCCGACTGCCGCCATGGTTCAAGGTCCGGCTTCAGACCGGTCCGGACTATCAGGATATCCGCAAGACCATGGACCGGCTCAAGCTCCACACGATTTGTGAGGAAGCGCGCTGTCCGAATGTGTGGGAATGTTGGAATGCGCGGACGGCCACGTTTCTCATTCTCGGCGACATCTGCACCAGGCGGTGCCACTACTGTTCCGTCAGCACAGGTAGACCGCTGGAGGTGGATCGTGAGGAGCCCTTGCGTGTCGCGGAGGCCATCCAGGCACTCAGCCTGAGACATGCCGTCATCACGTCGGTGAATCGGGATGAATTGGAAGATGGCGGCGCGTCGATTTTTGCCGACACGATCCGCCACATCCGGCGGCTGATTCCAGCCTGCACGATCGAAGTGCTGATTCCGGATTTTGAAGGAAACGAAGCGGCATTAGCCCTAGTCGCAGCCGAGAAGCCGGACATCCTCAATCACAACATCGAGACGGTGAGGCGACTGTTTCCCTCGATCCGGCCGCAGGGAAAATATCAACGGTCGATCGAACTACTCGGACGAGCGAAGCAGATGGGGATGACGACCAAGTCCGGCTTGATCGTCGGCATGGGTGAAACGACGGACGAGGCGCGTGAAGTCATGCGCGACTTGCGGTCGGTCGATTGCGACATCATGACCATCGGACAATACTTGCAGCCGACGAAAGAACACCTCTCTGTGGCGCGCTTCTACCACCCCGACGAATTTGCCGCCTTGAAAGAGGAAGGCCTCGCCCTCGGCTTCCGCCACGTCGAAT
>JAHFEW010000162.1 GCA_023248215.1 Nitrospira sp. | reverse complement strand
ACGGCTGATTCAGTCACTGCTGGGGGAGAAGAGCTGATTCCATGCCGCGACTTTCCCGTCGATATCTCTTGGCCACTCTTGGCACGATTGTGTTCGCACTCGCCACGCGCTCTGTGCCTGCCTTTGCTGGCCTTCTGGACAAACTGCTTGGCCATGAACAAGCCAAGCCGACTATACCGATTACGCCGAACGAAGAATTTTATCTCACCTCCTACCGTAGCCCGCCGACTATCCGAGTAAATGACTGGTCGCTCTCGATTAAAGGTCTCGTCGAACGTCCCGTGTCGTTGACCTACGAACAGTTGGTCGCGATGCCCACAGTGTCACAGATCGTCACGTTGGAATGTGTCGGCAATACCGTCGCCGGTGAGTTCATCAGCACGGCCGAGTGGGGCGGCATCTCCCTGCGGACCCTCATTGAGGAAGCTGGTGCGAGCATCACAGCCTACGACGTGATATTTCAAGCCGCCGACGGATTCTCAGACAGTATTCGGATTGATCGTGCCATGGCGGGGGATGTGATGATTGCCCACAGGATGAACGGAGTTCCGCTTCCGCAGGGCCACGGGTTCCCGGCTCGCATCATTGTGCCAGGTTGCTATGGGATGAAGAGCGTACAGTGGCTTACGGAGATCGAGGTCGTGGATCAGGACTACAAGGGCTACTATCCGCAAAAGGGTTGGACCGATGAGGCCATCGTCAAGACGACGTCGCGTATCGATGTGCCTGGCCACGGGGCGACCCTGCGAGGTCGGCGTCACAAAATCGAAGGACTGGCCTTTGCAGGCACGCGAGGTATCAGTCTGGTCGAGATCAGCATGGATGGTGGCGAGCGCTGGACTTCTGTGACACTCGACCCTCCTCTCTCATCCGCTGCATGGAGTTTTTGGAGGTATGACTGGGCGGCGCCGGCATCGGGCCGGTATCAATTGGTGGTCCGCGCGACGGACGGAACCGGTCGGCTTCAATCCTCGATCGAGCAGGACCCGGCTCCAGATGGCGCCACCGGGCTCCACGAGATGACGGTCACAGTGGAGATGTGAATCGCCCCGCTTTTCAACGCCTCGTCCTTTTTGACTCTCCTTACCTTTAGTCAGCCAAGTCTGTGCTTCTCCACTACTTAAGTTTTGACATGTGCCCAACCTCCGGGGAATAGCCGCCTGAACGATCTCCACATATGCTCCGCCTTGTCGCCTGAGGGGGCAGATCGAGGACTCACTCAGGCAACGAGGGGCCGGGTGAGGGGCAAGACGAAGACATAATTCTTATTGGTATAGGAGGAGCAGCATGGCAGAGGGGAGTCTTTCGAAACAGAATGGCGACAAGAGGATCGCGGTCAATGTCCGCCTCAAGACGGCCGGGCAGGCGGACCAGCCGCTCTTGGTCAACTATACACATATCGGTCTCGCCGAGGGACTCGCGTACGTCGACTTTGGGTTTCTAGAGCCCGCATTGCTAGGCGCAGTCGTCAAACGTGCGAAACAAGGCGAGGCAGTCCCCAAACAGCTGGAGGGTATCCGAGCCGCTCGTGTCGCATTGCCTCTCGATTCCTTGATTCGTCTGTATCAGCAACTCCAGCAGGTGTTGGTCGGTCTCCAACCTCCTAAACCGAAACAATCCTAACCGGGCTACCCGACAATTCCACCATGGATGTGTCCACGTCCTATCCAGAGTCTTGCCCCACGCTGCAACCCCTGCCGGATACTGGGTTGCTCTGCCTGCTCATGGTCGCACGGTTCCACGACCTGCCTGTTGATGGCGGACAGATTCAGCATCAGTTCGGGCAGTCCGGTCAGGTGCTGACCACTCAACAGCTGCTATGCGCGGCCAAACATGTCGGGCTAAAAGCCGGCCTGGTGACCGCCACTTGGCAAGAGCTTCCGGCGACACCGCTGCCGGCGATCGCCCAACGGACCGACGGGCGCTTTGTCGTCCTGGCCAAGGTGCAGGACGACAAGGTGCTCATCCAGGATCCATTGGAGGCGCGGCCACTGATCCAATCGAAAGACGAATTCGCGGCGACTTGGAGCGGTGGGCTGCTGCTCTGTACGAAACGCGCGGGCCTCAGGGCGCAGGATCTCGCTTTCGGCATCACCTGGTTCATTCCGGCCCTGCTCAAGTACCGGCGGCTGCTGGGCGAAGTGTTGCTTGCATCGTTTTTTATCCAGCTTTTCGCGTTGCTTACGCCGCTCTTCACCCAGGTGGTCATCGACAAAGTTCTCGTGCATAAGGGCTTTACGACGTTGCATGTTCTGGCCATCGGCATGGTGGCGTTGGCCCTGTTCGATGCTCTCTTGGGTGGGCTGCGCACCTATCTGTTTGCTCATACCACAAATCGGATCGATGTTGGATTGGGTGCGCAATTGTTCCGCCATCTACTGGCCCTCCCGCTCGCCTATTTTGAAGCCCGGCGGGTCGGCGATACGGTCGCACGTATGCGCGAACTCGAGCATATCCGCCAATTTCTCACCAGTAATTCCGTGACGGTCGTGCTGGATGCCGTGTTCACCGTCGTGTTTCTCGGCGTGATGTGGATCTACAGCCCAATGCTGACGCTGGTTGTGATGGCGTCGTTGCCGCTCTATGCCGTTCTGTCGGTCGCCATCACTCCAACAATTCGGGCGCGTCTCAATGAGAAATTCAACCGAGGGGCGGAGAACCAATCGTTTCTTGTCGAGGCTGTGAGCGGCATTCAAACAGTGAAGGCTCTTGCCGTTGAGCCGCCCTTACAACGCCGCTGGGATGAACAATTGGCCGGATACGTCCAGGCCAGTTTCCGCGCCACCAGCCTCATCACGGTGGCCGGCCAGGTGGCGACCTTCATCCAAAAGGCCACGACGATTGCTGTCATGTGGGTCGGCGCCTATCAGGTCATCGATGGGGCCCTGAGTATCGGTGAGCTGATCGCCTTCAACATGCTCTCCGCCCAAGTCACCGGCCCCTTGCTGCGCATGGTGAACCTTTGGCAGGAATTCCAACAGGTCGGCATTTCGATTCAACGCTTGGGAGACGTGCTGAACACCAGACCGGAGCCGTCCTACAACCCGAACCGCACGACCTTGCCGCAGATCGCCGGACAGATCGCGCTCGACGACGTCACCTTTCGTTATCGTCCCGACGGACCAGCGGTGCTCCAGCATGTCTCTGTCACCCTGCAGCCCGGCCAGGTCATCGGGATGGTGGGGCGGTCCGGGTCTGGGAAAAGCACCATCGCGAAGCTGATGCAACGGCTCTACGTGCCGGAACGGGGACGGGTGCTGGTCGAGGGGGTGGATCTCGCGCAGGTCGATCCGGCCTGGCTTCGTCGCCAAGTCGGTGTAGTGCTGCAAGAGAACTTTCTCTTCAATCGCTCCGTTCGTGACAACATCGCGCTGACCGATCCGGGGCTCTCAATGGATCGTGTGATGTATGCAGCCAAACTGGCGGGCGCCCATGAGTTCATCCTTGAACTTCCCGAGGGCTACGATACGGTGGTGGGCGAGCATGGCTGCGCCCTCTCCGGCGGGCAGCGGCAACGCATAGCCATCGCCCGCGCCCTCGTCGCAAATCCGCGCATCCTCATCTTCGACGAAGCCACGAGCGCCTTAGACTACGAATCCGAAGCGATCATTCAACAAAACATGGCACAGATTTGCAAAGGGCGCACGGTCATCGTCATTGCACACCGGTTGAGCACGGTTCGCCCGGCCCACCGGATTTATGTGCTCGACAAGGGGCAGATTCTCGAAGACGGGACGCACGATGAACTACTCAAGCGCAACGGACTCTACGCGCGACTTCACCGACATCAGGAGGGGCGATCCGCCGCAGCCTAATGACCATGATCACCGCCACTGTTCGACACATGGCCGCGTGGCGTGCCGCCTGGCAGATCGAACGGGCCACACCAGTAGGCGTTCTTCCTGGGGGGCGGGCGGTCGAGTTTCTTCCGGCTGTTCTCGAAATTCAGGATGCGCCGCCGTCGCCGATCGGCCGCGCGATCCTTTGGACCATTATGCTGGTGTTCACCACAGCGGTGGTCTGGTCGTCCGTGAGCAAGATTGATATCGTGGCCGTGGGACAGGGCAAGATCATTCCCAGCGGCCATTCCAAAACCATCCAGCCGTTCGAAACCGGCGTCATCGCTGTCATTCACGTGCAAGACGGCCAGACAGTCAAGCAAGGTGAAGTCCTGATCGAGTTGGACGCAACCCAAAACGGCGCCGATCGGGATCGAGCGACCAACGAGTATCGTGCGGCGCTGGTTGAAACTGCTCGATTGCGTGCGTTGATCGCCGGGCGCGTCACTTTCGTTCCCCCGGCAGAGGCTGATCCGCAGTTTATGGTGCTGCAGCAACAATTGTTGCGGGATCAGTTGGCTGAGTTCTCGGCGCGGGTTGAGGCCTCACGCCATCTCATCGATCAACGTAAGGCTGCGGTGGATGCCACGAACGACAACATCAGGCGGCTCGAAGCAACGGTGCCGATGGAAGCCGAGCGGGCTGAGGCCTATCGCAGGTTGCTCGCTCAGCAGTATGTGTCGAAGATGGACTACCTCCAGTTCGAGCAGCAACGAATCGATCGGGCCCAGGAGTTGGCCGGGCAGAAGAGCAAGCTGCGACAGGATCATGCCGCATTGGCCGAAGCAGAGAAGAATTATCGCGCGCTCCTCTCGGAGTTTCAGCAGAGCAAACAGACGGAGCTTTCCACCACGGAGATTAAAGCGGCATCGCTTCTCCAAGAAGTGCGCAAGGCCGGACAGAAGACTGAATTGCAGAAGCTGGTATCGCCGATCGATGGCGTGGTTCAGCAGCTGGCGGTGCATACGGTGGGCGGCGTGGTGACGCCCGCTCAGCCGTTGCTCATCGTCGTGCCTCAGGATCACCCGGTGGAAGTCGAAGCGCAGTTCGAGAACAAAGATATCGGGTTCGTACACGAGGGACAGCCGGTCGAGATCAAGGTCGAAACGTTTCCGTTTACGCTCTACGGCACCATTCCGGGAAAGGTTTTGAGCGTCTCGGATGATGCGGTACCGTTGGATAAAGAGAAGGGCGGTCTGGTCTATGCCGGGCGAATCAGCATGGATCGGGCGACCATGCAGGTGGAAGGGAAACAGATCCATCTTTCGCCCGGCATGGCGGTGACGGTGGAGATCAAGACCGGCCAGCGGCGGGTGATTGAGTATCTGCTGAGTCCGCTGCTGAAGTCGATGCAGGAAAGTTTGAGGGAGCGGTAGGTCGAAAAG
>JAHFEW010000161.1 GCA_023248215.1 Nitrospira sp. | reverse complement strand
ATTAAACTAACAGTATTGGGTCAGGTCTTGCAATCAAACATCTAGGCATTCTCTTGGTTGGCGACAGGGGTTCGTTCAGATGCCCTGCGATCAGCACCTAGCGATTCACGGCCACCGCGAGGCGAAATCCCATTGCATGGAGAAGGGTATCGAGGCTCTTCAGCTCCGGATTGCCGCGCTCCGAGAGCATGCGATACAGACTTTCTCGGTTCAGCTTGGTTTTCTCGGCGAGCGACGCTACCCCTCCTTGTGCCTCAGCCACATTTCGTAACGCCAGCAAGAACAATTCCGGATCATCCTCTTCGAGTGCGGCATTCAAATACTCCTCAGCTTCCCGAGCATCTCGCAGGTTTTCGATGAGATCTGCTTGATAGGCTTTGCTCTTTCTCATAGGCGCCTCCCGTATCCGCTCCAATACCGCTGGGCTGTTTTATTATCGTTCGCCTGTGTGCTCTTATCCCATCCGCATACGAGCCAAAGATTGTCGCTCTTTCCTGAGGTAAAGCCGGACTTCTTGGGGCGGTCTCCACGAAACCGAACGTAGCTTATTAGCTACGTCGTGGCAAGGTGGCCTGGCCGGTTCCCAACGTGCGCGCGTCCAGCGAGGGCCTTCTGAGGCCGCGCGTTGCGCGAGCAGGGGGAACTGCCAGGCCGCACTTCTTCTTCCTCTCATTCCGCCTTTTCCCAGTATCAAAGGGTGTGGCCCAAGGTTGCCCCAAACTGCCAACGAGGGCCTGCTGAGGCCGCGCGTTGCGCGAGCAATGGGGCAATCAAGACACGCTTGCATCTCCATCTTTCCCCCTATGTCAAAACTCCAGGCTACCCCTTGGCATTCTGCCAGTTTCGGAGTGCCGGACCGATACAGGAGCCGCCTTCATGCGCATCGAGTCATCGAAGGGCGAACGGGCCTCCTGCAGGATGCTGAAAAAGCCCGCCAGCGTCGTTCTCACCTCGCAAGCATCCTCAACATAGCCCGAGGCTATGCCTCCGGTGCTTCCGTCGGCTGCGGCCTTGATGGACCGGCTTTTGAGCATCCTGGACTGAATTTCGCGGCGGCAAATTGTGAAGAAAAGAGCTTTTTGATTTCCTGAAATGGATGCATCGGGTTCGAGCTGTCCGTTCCCACTCTCCACTTCCCAGACCTTCAGAGTCTCGCTATAATAACCAGTATGGAATCGACCAAATACATTTATTGGCAGGATCAGGGGCAGTGGCTCGGTTACCTCCAGGACTATCCCGATTACTGGACGCAAGGGGAGTCGTTCGAGGACCTGCAATCCCATCTTCGCGATCTGTACCGCGACCTCGCCAGCGGTGAAATCCCTGGAGTGCGCAGGCTTGCCGAGCTGACACTGCGGTGAAGCGCAAAGATCTCATTCGCCAGCTCGAAGCCAACGGTTGCGTCCTCGTCCGTCATGGCGGAAAGCATGACTGGTATCACAATCCCACCACGAAGGTTTCCCAGCCCATTCCACGCCACGCCGAGATCAACGAACACCTCGCAAGACGTATCCTGAAGATGTTGGGCAATTCCTAGTCCTATTCGCTCTTCAGGGGCGGCCTGGCGGGTTTCCAACGTGCGCGCGTCCAACGAGGGCCTTCAAAGGCCGCGCGTTGCGCTTTCCACACACCCTCACCAGGAATGGCCGGCTTACCCTTCAACTGCGCGCATCGGACGAGCACCGTTTCATCGTGCGCGTTCTGCGAGGTGCGCGACGCGAGGAAGAACGAGCGTCATGTTTGCGCACGCCGGCGAGACGGTGAGCCGGCAGTATCGGCGAAGGGTGGCCGGCCGTTCCTTCCCTCCCACTCTTGCATCTCCATCTTTCCCCCTCGTACAATGTGCTCCTTCAAGCTAACCCCTTGGCATTCTGACTGTTTCGGAGTGCCGGACCGATACAGGAGCCACCTTCATGCGCATCGAGTATACGAAGGGTGAACGGGCCTCCAAAGAACTGATCCTGCTCCATCGACAAACCTCGGAAGCCACCAGCGGCCGGAAGATGAAGGTCATGCTGATCTTCCCGCCCGATTGGTTCCCTTCTGAACCCTATTTGAGCCTGCCGTCCCTCACCGCTGTTCTCCGCCAGGCTGGCCATACGGTCATTCAAAAAGACATCAACCTCGAGATGTACGACTGGTACTTCAGCGAGGACTTTTTGAAGAAGGTGCTGCGTCGCGTGCCGCAGCAGCTGGACCGGCTCCGCAAGCTGGCCAAGAAACGCGAGCTCGAAGAATGGGAGCAGGATCTCCAGCTCACGCTCTGCGACCTGACGCGCCAGCGGATCGACGACCTGATCAAGAAGGCGGAGAAGGCCAAGGCGATCATTCGTGGAGAAGTCTTCTACGAAATCGACCAGTTAGAGTGGGCCATTCATGTATTCCGTGAGGTCACGTCGGTGATCTCGATGGTCTACGCGCCGGCGCGGATCTGCATGCCGCCGATGGAGACGGACCTCTCCTATAAAGTCTTCGTGTCGCACGAAGTGATGGACGCGGTGAATGACACCCAGGTGAATATCTACCGCGACGTGTTCGAGCATCTGGTGAAGCCGGTGATCGAGGCGGAGAAACCTGACGTCATTGGTATCTCGATTGTCTTGCAGCAGCAGATGTTTTCCACAATGACGTTCTGCGCCCTCATCAAGCAGCACTTCCCCAACATCCATGTAACGATCGGCGGCAACACCGTGACGCGCCTGCGCGATGTGCTGCCGCAGTCGCCGCTGTTCCAATATTTCGACAGTGCCGTGGTCTATGAAGGGGAGACGGCGTTTGTGCAGCTGGTGTCGGCCGTGGGGGCGAAGCGAAGTCTGGCCGATGTGCCCAACACCATCTATAAGGACGAGACCGGGGTGCATACGTCGCCGACGAGTTATGCCGAGGATATGGCCCTGCTGCCGCCGCCGGACTTCGACGGCCTGCCGCTGGGAAAGTATTTTGTGCCGACGAAGATCCTGCCCTATCTGGCGACGCGCGGCTGCTACTGGGGCCGCTGCGAGTTCTGCGACCATGGCGAAGGTTACACGGCGGGCTACCGGACGAAGAAGATTCAGGATATTCTGACAGAGGTGCAATATCTACGCGACAAGTACGGGGCGCGGCATTTCCACTTCACGGACGAGTCGTACCCGCCGGCGCTGTTCCGCAAGCTGGCGCGTGGGCTGATCGACAGCAAGATGGATATCGTCTGGACGACGCATATGCGGTTCGAGAAGAGCCTGTTGGAAGATGCCGTCTGGCAGGATGCGAAGGACTCGGGTTGCAAGTACCTCCACTTTGGCTACGAGTCGGGGAACGAGCGAGTGCTGAAGCTGATGGACAAGGCGACGACGACGGATGTGATCACCAAGCATTTGCAGTTGTCGGCGAACGCGGGTATCTGGAACCACTGCATGGGTTTCTTCGGCTTTCCCGGCGAGACGCGGGAGGAAGCCTGGTCGTCGGTGGAGTTCCTGGAACAGAACAAGGACTATGTGCATTCGCTGGGGTTCGGCACGTTCGACCTCGGCCGGCATAACCCGGTGGCGAAGCATCCGGAGAAGTGGGGCGTGACGGCCTACAAGAACCCCGAATGGGATTTGGCGCTCGACTACTACTACACGGTGAAGAACGGATTGAGCATCGAAGAGGCCGAGCGGGTCTTCCAGGAATTCGAGCGGAACCACAATCCCGGCTGGGACCTGCGGCTCTTCATCCGCGAATATATCTTTCTCTACATTGCACGCTTCGGGCTGCAGAAGTTGCCTGATCTACAATTTCAGGCGGCTCGGATTGCGACGGCGCCGCCCTCGCTCGCGGGGAAAATGTGATGAGCGAACTGGTTCAAATTACAACCGCTCCGCCGACCAGCACCACCGCCACGCGTCCGAAAAAAGTGATGTTGCTGTTCCCGCCGGAATGGGTGCCGACGGCGCCCTATCTGGCCTTGCCGTCGCTGACCGCCGTGTTGCGCCAGGCCGGACATCAGGTGGTGCAGCGGGACATCAACATCGAGATGTACGACCATTTCTTCAGCGACTCGTTTCTGATTTTGATCAAGGCCCGCCAGAGCATGCAGCTGAGAGCGCTCCAGGAGAAGGCCGAGCTGGATGAGCAGCAGTCAGGCCAGAAGGCCTGTTTGGAGCAGATGGAGTCGGTCGATGTCTTCGACCTAGCCGAACGGGCGGAACGCGCCAAACAGGTTGTGCGTGGCGCCGCGTTTTACGAGGCCGATCGGCTGGAGTGGGCGCTCAATACGTTTCGTGAGGTCATGCAGTACATTTCCGCGGCCTACTACCCGGCGTCGCTCGTGTTTTACCCCATGGAAAGTAATCTGGGCTATCGGCCGGGCGTCTCGAAAGAAGTGTTCGCCTGCCTGGATGACGAACAGGTCAACGTCTATCGGGACATCTGCAATGAACTCGTGTTGCCCAGCGTCAGCAAAGAGAAACCGGATGTGATCGGCCTGTCGATCGGCACCCAGATGCAACTGATGGCCGGTCTCACGTTCTGCAAGATGATCAAGGAAAGTTTCCCGAACATCCACGTCGTGGTCGGCGGCAATGTGGTGACTCGGTTGCAGGAGGAATGGGCGAAGCATGACCGTTTCTTTACCGAGGTGTTCGATTCGGCCATTCTCTATGAAGGCGAACATGCCCTGCTCTGGTTGCTCGATGCGCTCGATGGCCAGCGGACGTTGAATTCGGTGCCCAACCTGATGCATCGAGATGAGACGGGCGTCCACCTGAACCAGGAAATCTATACGGAGAAGACCACCGCGTTGCCCTTGCCGGATTTCGACGGATTGCCGCTCGACCATTACTTTGTGCCGGAACGCATCATTCCCTATTTGGCCACACGCGGCTGTTACTGGGGACGCTGCACCTTCTGCGATCACGGGCAGGGCTATTTCGATCAATATCGTGGCATGTCGGCGAATCTAGTCGTCGAACAGATCACGGCCTTGCGAGACAAATACCAATGCCGGCATTTTCTGTTTTCAGACGAGTCCTACCCGCCGGCGCTATTCAAGAAAGTCTCCCAACTGCTGGTCGATCAGAACACCGGTATCAAATGGACCACGCTGATTCGTTTTGAAGAGACGCTGCAAGATTTGTCTGTGTGGGAGTTGGCTGCGAAGTCAGGCTGCTGCACACTCTATTACGGCATGGAGTCGGCGAACGAGCGGGTGCTCAACCTCATGGACAAACATGCGAGGAAGAGCGTCATCGAAAACAACCTGC
>JAHFEW010000087.1 GCA_023248215.1 Nitrospira sp. | reverse complement strand
CCACGTCACCCGTCCCGTCCGCCGCTTCACCTCGTTGTACATATGCGCCGTGCCGCCCGGCCCATCACCGCCTCCGCCGTCCCAGAGGCAGAGGAAGCGCACTTTGTCGATGCCGTAGGACAAAGCAGTATAGAGCAGCCACAGATTGCAGCGTTCGAACGGGCTCACACCTTTGGGTAGCGGACCGAGTTCGTCGGGCATGATGCGCGGCGCGTCTTTTAGGCCGGACGTGAGGAGGTAGAAACGATCACGCCACTGGTCGCCACCGATAGACGGGAGGATCGAACGCTGGATGAATTCAGGCTCTTGGAGTGGCAACAAGAGTTGCACCTGCACATTTCGTTGTCGGCAGGCTTCGAGAAACAGGAGGTCGCCGCCGCTGGCTCCTTGGGCGAGTGCGAGATCGTCCGGTCCGGCGCCCAGTTGATCCAACGCCTCGGCCATTTTCTGTGCCGCCACCAATTCTTTCTCCGCAGGAAAACGCGGGGGGCGACGGTCCGGCGCGTCGATCATGTGGCCGCTGAAGAGGATCACCTGTCGTGGTTGCTGGCGGTCTTCAGGCTTCTCAAGTTTCTGCAAGGTGCGGTCGAAGGTGGCGATGCCGGCGTCGACATTCTCCAGACGGAAGCCGAGGTCCTTGAGAAGCTGTAGCTGGGCGCGACTGGAGTTGAGCGCAAACCAGTCCTTATCATTTTTCGAGAAGGTTTCTTTATAGGCCGCTTTTGTCGCATCCGGCTGGCCGACCAGCACTTCTAAATCGCCAAGCGTCATTTTGGACCAGAACAGTTGCTGTTCGTCCGGTTCGCATTCGGCGGCAAATCGCACGGCCCCGGCCATGGTGTTCATTTCCCGGTCGTACCGTGGATCGTTGATGAGATGACGATGGAGGTGCATCAACGTGAGCGCGTTGATGCCGGAGTAGTAGTGACTGGGGTTGCGGCGATAGGCGGTGGCGTAGCTGTCGATTGCCGCACGCAGCAACGCATCCTCCTCTGCGGCTTCCTCGCGCCATTGCGCCGGGGTCTTGCCGGGCCGCCGCCAGGCGGCGACCCAGGCATCTTTATCGACCCGGCCGAGCAACGCCCACGTCTCCGGGTCTAGTGGACACAGCTCCAAGACCTTGTGGTAGTGCGCACGCGCGCGGTCCAATGAATGGCCTGGGCGACCGGCCAAGGCCAGACGTTGCAGGCAGATACCCTGCTCGCGCAGACCCTTGAGGTTGTGTGGTTCGACCGCCAGGCCACGTTCGAGCTGTTCTAACGCGAAGCCGAATCGTTCGGCTTTGCGCAGCGCTTCGCCGGCCTTGATCCAGGCTTCGGCGCGAAACGCCGCGATCGGCGCCTCATCCGCGAGCACCAGGACATCACCAATATGCCTCGCCTTTCGCGCCAACTGGATGCGCCTTTCCCACGCCTGGTGCTGTTCCCAGAATTCCTGTACGTCGCCGATGCGGAGCGACTTCCAATCCGGCTCTTGGAGGTTGGGCATGAGCTGATAGACCGGGCTTACCTTACGGCCATGCCAGGATTCCATCGTTGCTTTGACCATCTCAGTCAGTTTCTTTTTATCCTGCTCCACTGTTGTGGGATCTGGGCCTTTGTCCTTAACGCTGTAGCGGAGCTTGCGATCGGTATAGAGGTCGAAGGCGGTCGTCACTCGACCTCCACAAATCAGTACGACACCGCGCGCACGCAATGCATGGCGCACGCCTAGCTCATACCAGACGTTGGGATTGTCCAGCGTGAGATCCGCCACCACCAGGTCGGCGATCAGAAGTTCCTGGAACATGTCGGTGCGGATGTCACCGGCGCGTAATTCCTGGTCGGCCCGAAAGGGTTCCAGGCCTGTGGCTTCCAGGGCGGGCTTGATCAGCTCAGCATAGACACGATTAAAATCAATCTCGTTGCCTTGGCTGTCTTGCTTCACACCAAACGGCATCGCGACAAAGGCATGTGGTTTCATCCAAGTCTCCGATGGCAGGGGAAAATATGTTCGATTCGAATCTCACGTGCTCCAGCTTGCGTACGATGGGAAATTGCTAGAGGCGCATCATACTCCTCCTGCAATGTTCTGAACATTGCGATGAGTTGATCCAGGTTGGTGTGCTTCCATTCCACAGGTTTCGAAGTCGAATAAAAGGAATATCTTGAGGCGCAACCATTGCGGCATGGCGTGGCATCCCTTTCCAATTGCGGATGTCCATGGGGGCCTGAGGTAACCTGTCATTCCAGGCTGAACAGCAGGGTTCCCAATCTTAAGGACATAGAATCTAGGCAGCAAACGATGTGCCGGGAAGATCGGTGAGAAGTCTTTGTTTATTCTGTAAGATGATACGAAATGGATGTATTTTGGGAAGTGGGAACGCATGGCACAGGCTGTATCCAAATGACATTCCCGTGTTATCAAAAGAGATACAGCTCCGACTCCTCCCGCCGCGTTCCTCCACCTCTTCACAGGCATCCGCGTGGATGATCGTGAGCCCGTATTTCACCGTCACGGCGTCCAGAAAATCCATCAATGCTTATGATACGTCCTAAATGCCCTCCTGCTTTGCCGTGCTGGTTCGTGCTGTCGAACAGCAGAAATCAGTGAGGGTAGGCGCAGAGACGGTCGAGGTCCCGCAGAAAGGGAGGACGATTGTCGGAGGGATTCGAGAAGATCGTATAGAGTTCTTCCACGCGCTTGCGTTCCACCGGCGTCCACACGTGACGCTCATTATTCTTTACGCGGTGAAACCAGCTGCAGCCTCGCTGGATGGCATGTTGGAGAATCCTGCGGGCTATTCCGGCTTGCATGTTGTCCGGCACGGACCATAATGGATACGCGTGGGACTTTCCAGTAAACTGACCTTCCGATGACAGGCCGGCAACGTCCTTGCCGGGGCAAGCCGCAGGAGATGAGCTTGTTTGCACGAGCGTCATGCCGGTCGCAACGTTCTGAGACAGGTGTGTGTACGAACAGGAGACATGCAATGAACGATCAAGACACGCAACGGGCTGTGGGGATTCTCAACCGGATTATGGAGCATGAATTGGCAGGCGTGGTGCGCTATACGCATTATGCGCTGATGGTCTATGGGTATAACCGTATCCCGATCGTGTCATGGCTGAAGAGCAATGCCGACGAGAGTCTGGCCCATGCGCATAAAGCGGGTGAACTTGTGACGCTGTTAGGTGGCCACCCCTCGCTGAAAATCGGTACCCTGTTAGAAACCGAGAAGCATGATTTGGGAGACATCCTGCGAGAAAGTTTGGAGCATGAGAAAGCCGCCGTGGCCTCATATTATGAGCTGCTGAAACTGGCCGAAGGAAAGTCCATCCTGCTGGAAGAGTATGCGAGAGAGATGATCGTCGGCGAAGAACTGCATCTTGATGAAGTGAATAAAATGTTGCGCAAATCAGGTGATGTCCAAGCCTTTCGCTCCTAACCACTGAAGCGCTCGTTGATTCGCCGGCGAAAAGAACCGAGGCTCAAAGTCGTCAGAGCCTCACGCTGTTGCTCAATCAGTCGTGAGGGTCTGGTAGGTTGTCCTTGATGTGAGGCGTGCCGACGCTGCTGGTCAACTTCATAGGGAGGAACTATGTCGAATCCAAACACACCGTTTCACCCGATTATCTACGTGCGCGGCTATGCGATGACCTCCGGGGAGATCGACGAGACGACCGCCGATCCGTTCTGTGGATTCAATCTCGGCTCGACGGTCTACCGTGCCGTGCCTGAGAAAACCCGCCAGCCACGCAAGTACATTTTCGAATCGCCGGTTGTGCGGCTCGCGTCGGATTTCGAGTATCGCGATGTCTATGAGGACGGCTACGACATTCTTGATCCCGAGTGGAGTGCGGACCAGGAGAATAGACTGACCAGCCGATCTATTATCGTCTACCGCTATTACGATGAAGCCTCGCGCCTGCTCGGCTTGGGCAAGACACCGTCGATCGAGGTGTTCTCGGCCAAGCTGGGTGAGCTGATCCTGCGTGTGCGCGACCTCGTCTGTGCGAACCCCGACAACGGTGTCACGCCCGACGCGTTCCGTTGTTATTTGGTCGCCCATTCGATGGGCGGTCTGGTGTGCCGCGGTCTGTTACAGAATCCCAAGAACGATAAAAAGAACGCGCGTCAGTACGTCGACAAGTTTTTCACCTATGCCACTCCGCATAACGGGATCGAGATTGCGGGAGTGAACGTGCCGTCCTGGCTGAGCCTCGCCGACATGAATAACTTCAACCAGAAGGAGATGGCGCGCTACCTTGACCTGAAGGATGCATACGACAAAACCGGCAGCGTCGATTGGATGCCTGAAGATCGTTTTCCCCCTGAGCGCATCTTCTGCATGGTCGGCACCAACCGCATGGATTACGAAGTTGCGCTGGGCATCTCGCGCACCTTCGCGGGCCACGGCAGCGACGGCCTGGTGCGTATCGACAACGCGACGCTGACCGGACTCAAGGCGAGCGGCGCGCCCGGGTTGCCTTGCGCGAAGGCGTTTACCTATCGCGCCCACTCGGGATTTTTCGGCATTGTAAACAGCGAAGAGGCCTACCAGAACCTGACGCGGTTTCTATTCGGCAACGTGCGGGTCGACATCTGGGTCGATGTGGAAGAGATCCGCCTGCCTGTCGCGGTGCAGGAAGCTGCCGATGCGGGTCGGAAGGTGAACGCGCTCTATCAGTTCGAGGTGCTGGCTTCGCCGCGCGGCAAGTTGTGGTTTCTCACGCGTCGCACCGCCGAGGAAGATTCTGTCGCGTGCCTCACGCAGGAGGAATGGACCGCCGCTCCGAAGAAGAACGGCTCGCTCTATGTGTCGAGCGTGTTTCTCGCTAATCGCGCGAAAGTGGTCAAGACTCGGCGCTCGCTCGCCTATAGCCTGTCGCTCGGTGTGCGTGTGCCGGATTATGAGGTCGATCGCAAGCTCTGGATCAATGAGCACTATGAAGGCGGCTATCTGTTCCGCAATGCGATCCTGGTTGAGATGATTCCACCGGAGGCTAAGGGGGAGAGATGGAGGGTCACCTACGCCTGGCAGAACCAGGGCAAAAGTCTGCCCGATAGTGAGATCGATCCCAAGAGCCTCAAGAGTGGAAAGGTGGAGGTCGCGGTGCCGTTTGATAGCGGCACCACGCCCGGCATCCGCGGCACGCTGCGCTTCGTCCTGTCGGCATGGAATACGGATGCGGTGATGGAGGAGTGACGTCAATGAATACATGTGATGGCCAGGTCGGCCCGGAGAGCCGTGGATTGCCGGTGGAAATTCTTGGAAGTGCCTCCGAGCAGCAGCGTATCCGTGTCCCCATGGCTCCCGGAAGCCGTAGCCTCAATCTCTCCAATACGGTTGCGGTGGTCATCTATAAAGCCTGGCGGCAGGTCGAGTTTGGAAAATCTCTGTAAGGAAGTGAAGAGCACATAGCCGTCCGGACTCACGACCGGACCCTGGCATCAGACGATTCCGTTCCGCAAGCGCGCGTCGGTTGAACAAGGTCGCTCTCTGTTCCATAATAAGCAAGCGCGGAGGGAGGAGGCCATCTGTCTCCTCCAGTGGTCGTAAGCTTACCCCTTGTGGAGGCCACATGAAGATTCTCCAACTCATAACCGTTGTCATGGCGGCTGTCCTCTGTCTGAGCCTCTCGAGTTGCGGAAGTGGACCACGCGAGAAAAAGATCGAGTTTGTGTATCTCGCGCTCGGTGCCAGTGACGCAACCGGGGTGGGAGCCACGCCACTCACTGAGGGGTATGTGTTTCTCATCAAACAGGAACTGGACAGGCGGATGTCCGGGGTCTTCTTGATCAATCTTGGGATACCGGGGGCTCGCATAGATCTGATCAAGGAGCAGGTACGAGTCGCGAAGCAGCTTGGCACCAAGACGAATCTCGTGACGATATGGACGGGAGCGAACGATCTCGTGCACGGTGATGATCCGAAGACATTTCGGCAGGACCTCCGGTTTATTCTTCAGACGCTTCGGGAACATGTCTCGCAAAACATCGTGATCGGCAATCTTCCCGATCTCAGCCGGCTTCCCCGTTTCCAACGATCCCCCGATCCCCGCGTGACCCTTGCAAGGATCAACGCGTATAACGAAGGCATTGCACTGGAAGCACGCGACGTCAGTGCGTCAGTCGTCGACTTATTCGCGCAACCAGTTCGCGAAGAACTCATCTTCGACCTGGATGGTTTTCATCCCAATGACGCCGGCCATCGCGAAATTGCCCGACAGTTCTTGCCGGTGATCTTACCGAAACTGGGCGTGAAATAGGGCAGGCATGGCACAGCAAGGATACAAGACGCTGGCAGAAGCCGTTGAGGGTCTCAGGCAACGAGGATTTGCGGCAAACTTTGAGTTACTCAACAAGACGTTCCAGGCGGTCAATAGCGGTCGCACATTCACAGCCGATGAGTTGACGCTCGTTGAGCATCACCGGTTTGAAGGAGTCAGCGACCCGGATGACATGGCGGTTCTGTATGCCATCGAAGCCAACGACGGCACACGCGGCACCATTGCCGATGCGTTTGGCCCCCAAGCCGATCCTGATCTCGGCGCGTTTCTCAAGAATGTGAAGATGCACGAGGACCTCTAGCCCGCATGCTTCCTGAACGCTTCTGCTGCAATCGCGGATTCGCGGCTGCGACAGGGCTGTCGACGGGCGTGCTCGCCACTCAGTACCTCAACGTACTGTTTCAAGTACGCTTCGGTCCTTCGCGGCTCTGCTTGCCCGTCTCTCCTGGCGACTCCACGCTTTCGCGACGAACCGTCATGAATTATGCGGGCTAACGGGCCTCTCGTAAGAGAAAACCCCTCAAGAAGTAACCTGTCGCCATTCTTTCAAATCTCCAGCACCAGTCCGATCTCGACCACCTGTGCCGCCGGCAGGTGGAAATAGGAACTGGCTCGTTGGGTATTCCGTGACAAGACCACAAAGAGTTTTTCTCTCCATATCGCCATCCCTGGTTTCGGTGTCGCCAAAAAGGTGATCCTGCTGAGGAAGAACGTCGTCTCCGCGAGCGGAAGGACATGGCCGCGTGCCGCGAGTTGGGTGAGGACGCGCGGAATATCCGGCGTTTCCATGAACCCGCATCGTGCCACAACTTGGAACAGATTGTCCTGAATGGCGGTGATCTCCAACGGTCCTCCTGACGGAACGAACGGCACATGTTCCGTGCGGACCGTGAGCAGATAGACCTGCTCGTGGAGCGATTTGTTATGTTTGACGTTTTGTAGGAGGGCGGGGGGCGTGACCTCCGGATACTGGGATAAAAACACAGCTCGACCGGCTGTCCTGCACTGCACGTTCGACAAGACCTCCTTAACGAATTGGAGCAAGGGAGGAAATTGCGCGCGAATGTGATCCGCTACAATGGCTCGACCTCGCGCCCACGTGCTCATCACGGTGAAAATGGCCGCGCCAAGGAGGAGCGGGAACCATCCACCATGGGGAATTTTTTGGGCATTCGCCAGAAAAAAGGCGAGGTCGATGAGTAAAAACACCCCGACCGCCATGGCTGCCAGCGGCGGACTCCACTTCCAATGTGTGTGGGCAACTCGGTACATAAGCAGCGTCGTGATTACCATGGAGCCTGACACGGCGATGCCATAGGCCGCGGCAAGGTTGCTGGACGATCCGAACGACAGGATCAGGCCGACGGTTCCGATGAACATCAACCCGTTCAGCACGCCAAAGTAGATTTGGCCATGCTGCTCGGCGGACGTGTGAGTGATCCGCAGCGGCGGGAGGTAGCCTAGTTGCACAGCTTGCAAGGTGAGCGAGAAGGCGCCGGACAGCATGGCTTGTGACGCAATGACCGTGGCGATGGTCGCCAGCGCGATCAACGGGTAGAGCATCCAGTCCGGGGCCAAATGATAAAAGGGGTTGGCCAGCGCCGCGGGGTTTCTCATCAAGAGGGCGCCTTGGCCGAAATATTGGAGAAGGAGGGCCGGCAAGGCGACCCAAAACCAGCCGAGCTGGATCGGTCGACGGCCGAAATGGCCCATGTCGGCATAGAGGGCTTCGGCTCCTGTGAGCACAAGAAAGACACTGCCCAATACCAGAAAGCCGATGCCCGCATGTCGAATGAGAAACTCGATCGCATACAACGGATTGGCGGCGAGCAGCACCTCGGGAGTGTGGATCAAACTGTGCAGTCCGAGCAGGGCCATCGTGGCAAACCAGACCAACATGATGGGACCGAAGATGCTCCCGATTTTTCCGGAGCCACGGCGCTGGATGGTAAAGAGCAGGGCGACGAGGGCGACGGTGATGGGGAGGATGTAGGGATTGAATAGATCGGTGGCCAACGTCAGTCCCTCGACCGCGCTGAGAACGGAAATGGCCGGTGTGATGATGCCATCGCTATAGAGAAAGGCGACGCCGATTAAGCCGAGAGTCGCGACCAGGCTCAACCCTTTGCGGAGGTTCACCGGGTGGGATCGTTGGCTGAGCGCCATGAGCGCCAGCATGCCTCCCTCGCCGTCATTATCGGCTTTCATCACAAACAGCAGATACTTCAGGGTGACGACGAGCACGAGCGACCAGACGATCAGGGAGAGGATGCCCAATATATTGTCGGTGGTGACAGACAGCCCGTGTGACTCGTGGAAACATTCACGCAGGGCATAGAGCGGGCTCGTCCCGATGTCGCCATAGACCACCCCCATGGCGGCGACGGCTACTGAGATAGGCGGGGGCGGATTATTCAGGTGCGTCGGCATGTGCTCTTTTCGGCGCAACGAGGCCGCAACGGTCATGGTCGCACGGCGGCAGTCAGGAACAGGATCGAGTCGTTCGATGGGTCACTTGATCAGGAGTTCGCTCGGGCGATCCTGGAATTCGTCCTGGTAGATTCGGAACGTTTCTAAGAGGACCGCCAGAATAATCGGGCCGAGGAAGAGGCCCAGCAGCCCGAAGGATGCCAATCCGCCCAGTGAGGCAAAGAAGAGAAAGAGCATCGGTAACTGCGCCTTGTTCCCGATGAGAAACGGCTGCAACAGATTATCCAGAAGGCCCACGAGCCCCGTTCCGATGCCGATCATGAGACAGCCTTTCACGATCGAGCCCGTGAAGAACAGATAGATGGCCACGGGAATCCAGACCAGGGCGGTGCCTCCGAACGGCAGCAGGGACAACATGGCGGATAAGGCGCCGAGGAAGATGGAGAAGCGTATTCCGAGCGCCCAGTAGGTCAGGCCTGCCGCGGTGCCTTGAGCCAGCGCCGTCAGCAAGGTTCCCTGCATGACGGCACTGATGGTGCCGTTCATCCGTTCAAATATCTTTGTTTTGTGGTCGGGATCAAGCGGGATGGCCGCATACAAGCCGTTATACAATCGATCGCCATCGCGAAATAGGAAAAAAAGCGTAAAGACCATGACGAGAAAATCGGTGAGGAACAAAAACGCGTTTTTAGCCAGATCGGCGCCCTGAGACAGAAGAAACGAGCTGATCACTTTCCCGCCTTCGAGCACCGACGACTCAAGCTGGCCGCTGTTGGACAAAATCAGGCGTCCAAATATCTCCTGACTGGCCCGTCCGATGATGGGCAGTTGCGAGATGGAGGCACCCACATCGCGCAGTCGCCCCTCACGAAACCACTGCGCCGCCGTTTCATAGGCCTGAGCGGCCTCGTTGATGCCGAGAAAAATCAGGTAAATGGCGGGCAGCACTGCAATCGACATGACCATGACCGTCATAACCGCGGCTCCCAGCTCTCGTCGATCCTTTAAGATCGTCAGGATTTTTTGATAGAGCGGGTAGAAAGTGGCGGCGAGAATGACAGCCCACATGATCGGATAAAAGAAGGGGCTGAGGATGACGCCCAGTTGCCATGTGAGGAAGAGCACGATGCTGAAGAATGTGAAGGAAAATAATTGTCTACGAGTCAACGGGCCACCAGTTTTCTATTATGGAGACGACAGGAGAGAATCATCGGCCGGCGGCGTTGATTCCGCGCGGCTAGTCGCACTATAGCATTTCTGCAACGTATATGACGGTGCAGTCTCCGCGGTTCGCGCGTTTTCATCCACCGGTCTGCTGCCATGCTTCCGACCTGGACGTTGTTCGAGTCTTCTGCTAAATTCGCGAACGGTTGATGCAGAGGATGATGTCCATCCCACAAGCCAAAACCGTCGACTTCACCTGACAAGAAAGCCTTATGAGACGGGGGGATCGCCCTCGGTCACGCGTCGCTTTCGGAAAGCCTGATACCAGCCACATGACTTCTTCAACGATTCAGACGATCTCAGCAGCCGCACAGCAGAACATTGCCGATCTCATCGCCAAGGAGCTCGACGTCACATCTCATCAGGTGGGGGCAGCGATCACGCTGCTGGACGGCGGAGCGACGGTGCCCTTCATCGCGCGCTATCGCAAAGAAGCCACCAACAATCTGGACGACACGCATCTGCGCAACTTGGAAGAGCGGCTGCTGTATCTGCGGGAATTGGAAGAGCGGCGCATGGCGATTCTGGTGTCGATCGAAGAGCAGGGCAAGTTGACGGATGAGCTCCGCCGCGCCATCGAGCAGGCGGCCACCAAGCAGACCGTGGAAGACATCTATCTGCCGTACAAACCCAAGCGTCGCACGCGAGCTCAGATTGCACGCGAGGCCGGGTTGGAGCCATTGGCCAATGCGCTCTTTGCCGATCCGACCCTCGATCCCGAGCAAGAAGCCGTGAAGTACGTGAAGGTGGTGCCGGCAGCCGAAGGCGTTGACGCCATCAACATTCCCGACGCGAAAGCCGCACTCGAAGGGGCCCGCGATATTCTCGTCGAGCGATTTGCCGAAACCGCCGAGCTGCTTGCCACCCTCCGTGCGAAACTCTGGAACGAGGGCATCGTGACCTCCACAGTGATGTCCGGCAAGGAAACGGCCGAAGATGAGAAATTTCGCGATTACTACGCCTATTCAGAGACCATCCGTACTATCCCTTCCCATCGTGCGCTGGCTCTGTTCCGGGGCCGCACGCTGGGAATACTAAAGGTCGACCTCGGTCTGGGTGAGAGCCTCGAAGTTCTGGTGCCACATCCCTGCGCCGCCGTGATCGCGGCCCATTTCGGCATCGAGAACCGCGACCGTCGCGCCGACAAATGGCTCACCGACCTCTGTTACTGGACCTGGCGGGTGAAGATGCATCTGCATCTCAGCACCGAGTTGCTGCAGCAGGTGCGGGAAGCGGCGGAAGCGGAGGCGATCAAGATATTTGGCCGCAATCTCCATGAGCTGTTGTTGGCGGCGCCTGCCGGTCCGAAGGCTGTCCTCGGCCTCGACCCTGGCCTCCGCACCGGCTGCAAAGTGGCGGTCGTGGACCCCACCGGGAAATTGCTGGAGACGGCGACGATCTACCCGCACCAACCGCGTAATGACTGGCAGGAATCGCTGGCAACGATTGCGCAGCTGGTGATTCGGCACGGCGTCGAACTGATCTCGATCGGCAACGGAACCGCCAGCCGTGAGACCGATAAGTTCGCCGTCGAGGTGATTAAGCTGGTGACAGAAAAGAAGCCGGAACAGAAAGTGGCTAAGATCGTGGTGAGCGAAGCCGGTGCGTCGGTCTATTCGGCCTCGGCCTTTGCCGCGGCTGAGTTTCCGGCATTGGACGTGAGTCTGCGCGGCGCCGTGTCGATCGCCAGGCGGTTGCAAGATCCGTTGGCCGAGTTGGTCAAGATCGATCCCAAATCGATCGGCGTCGGTCAGTATCAACACGATGTGAACCAGCGTGCCCTGGCGCGATCGCTCGATGCCACCGTCGAAGACTGCGTGAATGCGGTGGGTGTCGACGTCAATACGGCGTCGTCCCCGCTGCTGGCTCGGGTTTCAGGTCTGAATCGCGTGTTGGCCCAGAACATTGTGGAGTATCGCGATGCCCACGGCCCGTTTCCGAACCGCGTCATGATTCGCAAGGTTCCACGCCTGGGCGAGAAAACGTTCGAGCAAGCGGCGGGTTTTTTGCGGATCAACGACGGTGACAACCCGTTGGATCGCTCCGCCGTGCATCCGGAAGCCTATCCGGTGGTTGAACGGATCCTGACGCGCCTCAATAAAGGAATCGGCGAGGTGATGGGCCGTCCGACGGTGCTGAGGGGACTCTCGCCTGCCGAGTTCACCAACGAGACATTCGGTCTGCCGACCGTGCGCGACATTCTCACGGAGTTGGAGAAGCCGGGGCGCGATCCGCGTCCTGAATTCAAGACGGCGACCTTCCGGGACGGCGTCGAGTCGCTTGCCGACTTGCAGCCCGGCATGGTCCTCGAAGGGGTGGTGACCAATGTCGCAGCGTTCGGCGCGTTCGTCGACATCGGGGTGCATCAGGACGGCCTGGTGCACGTGTCCGCGCTGGCGCACACCTTCGTCAAGGATCCTCACGACGTCGTGAAGGCCGGCCAGATCGTGAGGGTCAAGGTGCTGGCAGTCGATGGGCCTCGCCAACGGATCTCCTTGACCATGCGCATCGACGACGCACCGGTCGCGGCCTCGCCGTCCGAGCCTCGCGCGGGAGCCATGCGCGGCGCGCGTGATCGGCGTCCGTCGAATCAGCCGCCGGCGCCGGCTCGGGAGCCTCAGCCAGCGGGCGCGTTTGCCCTGGCGCTGGCACGTGCCAAGCAGAAAAAATAACGAGTCGCTGTCTTTGGAACAGCCGGCGCGATGGCAATGGTGCCAGAACAGTCCGTAGGATGCTCAAAAAGGCCGTCCCGCGAGGCCGCAGCAAACGAAGAGGCGAATACGTACTCTGTGCGTACGTTGAGCCTCTGAGGTGCGCGACGCGACGAAGAAGGAGCGTCAGGTTTGCGCACGGGCGCGAGACGGTGAGCGCCCAGTGTCTTACGCTGCTGGCGGGTTTTTTTCAGCATCCTGTTAGGGTTTGACCTTGAAGAAGTTCCCCCCTTTGAGCCGTTCATCATCGGTGCCCCACGCGATCTGCTTATCCAGCCGCTGGAGGAGCGGCACGTGTTTGGAACAGTGGATGTAGGCCTCTTCCACGCCGATGATGATCCAGGCTTCGGCGCGGCGGCCACCCTTGATCTGAGAGGCCTCCGTCATGCTCGGCGGAAGGTTCGGCAAGTTGGCTGCCGCCGTCGGGTCGAGCACGCGCGCGGTTCCGTTGACGTGGAGTCCGACGGTCGTCTGATAGTAGTCGAGAAAGATCAGACCGACGTGCGGGTTGTCTAGGATATTGCCCACGCTGGCCAGCACCCCATTGCCTCGATATTCCGGATAGGCGAGCGTTCTCTCATCAAGTACCTGCACAAATCCCGGCGCGCCGGCTCGAAACGAACAGTCACACTCCCCTTTGGCATCGGCGGTGGCGATGAAGACCATTTCCATCCGTGCGATGAAGTCCTGCATCGGCTGATTCAGGTGGTTCAGCATTTGATTCGCATAAAAGGTCTCAGCGCGACCGGGCGTGCCGAATCGTTCCTGTGCCCGCCGTTCGCCCGTTGATCCAGGCCATGTCATATCGAACGCTCCTTCGCGATATTGTGAGGGTGTAACGATGCAGGGGTGATTGTCTCCCACCCTAGGTCGCTCTGTCGATGCCTAGGCCAGGAGGTCAGCGAGAGGCAGCGTCTGCTCCCCTGGCTTGTATGCAGAGGCAGCAGGGCCTGCGGACAATGGTGAAGGGTAGCTGACGCAGGACTATCCGTGCAGAGAGCCTGGCTGAAGACTCTCTGCACGGAACGAAGGCTTACTTCATCTTCTTGGGATCTTGATAGACCATCAGGTGGGCGTAGGGACTTCCGTCGAACATAATGTAGGAACCTAAAGGGTTCGGGGCCGTCGGTAGCTTGGTCGCCGCCGGGTCGAACGGCCACATGATCATCCAGTGCGGCGGTTCCTTGACCACTTTTGCTCCAGCCTCCTGCTGCATCACCACTTTTTGATTCTTCTCAAAGTGTGAGCCGCCATGTGCCATGTAGGCGATGCCTGGTATGGTGTTAGACGGCTTCGGTGCATTGTTCATGATGTCGGTCATCCACTGGTGAGCCGCGCCATCCATGCAAATGGGGTCCGGGTCCGGCAGATTCATCACCGTGGGGATACAGGTAAAGCCGTTCTCGCTTTTTTTGACCTCGGTGAGTTTCCCGTCCGCTCCAAACACCATGACCCCGGCTTCTTTGGCGATGTGTTTCGGTGCCGCGCTGAGGGCGAGTGCCGTCTGTTCCTTCTCAGACATGGCCTTGACCTCTTTGACCGAGGTGCCTTTCTTGGGTGATGCATAGGCATCGGTGGACAGGCCGGATAGGCCGAACGGCAGGGCGACGAGCAGCGAAAACGCGACGATGGGTATCATGGTGGCCTCCTTGGTGAAAGATGGATGGGGGAATTTGCTCAAGTAAGTAATGCTAGCGCGTTGTGCGGATGAAGTCCATGGCTCCGGGAGCGGAGGTGAGGATCGCCGAAGCAGAAGCGGGTGATCTCAGCCGCCGAGTTCGTACTTCTTCAACTTGGTCAGCAGCGTCTTGTAGTCGATGCGGAGGATGTGCGCGGCTTTCGTTTTATTGCCGTCGTTGGCCTGGAGTATGCGTTCGATGTGCCGGCGTTCAATCTCCTCGAGCGACAGCTGCGTCTGATCGTCAGGATGCGTGGCCGATGATGATTGCGGGAGCACCTGTAGCACCTCCTCGCGCGAGATCGGCCCTGTATTCGGGCTCATAAGCACAATCCGTTCGATGACGTTGCGAAGTTCGCGAACGTTGCCGGGCCAACGGTAGGTCGTCAGATACTGCAGCGCCTCCGGCGTGAGCGTCCGTGCCGTGGCATTGGGCATGCGAAGGCTTCTCAGGATATGGCCAGCGAGCGCGGGGAGATCGTCCTGCCGTTCACGGAGCGGTGGCACCAGCAACGTGACGGTGTTGATGCGATAGAGCAGGTCGTCGCGAAATCGTCCTTGTAACACCAATTCTTGTAGGTCTCGATTGGTGGCGCAGATGATGCGAACATCGGCGCGGAGTGTGCGGGTGCTTCCGACAGGGCGGTATTCGTTCCGGTCGAGAAAGCGCAGCAGGCTCACCTGCATCGGTCCCGGCATTTCGCCGACTTCATCCAGAAACAGCGAGCCACCGTCGGCGGCGGCGATCAGGCCTGGCTTGGCTGTCGTGGCCCCGGTAAACGCGCCTTTCTCGTATCCGAATAACTCGCTCTCCAGCAATTCGCGACTCACCGCCCCACAATTGACGGCGATGCAGGGACCATCGGCTCGACGGCTCTGCGCGTGCAACAGGCGCGCGACCACCTCTTTCCCGGAACCAGTTTCCCCTTGAATGAGCACCGCCGCTTGCGAAGGCGCCACCTGGGCGATCTGGGTTATCAACGCCCGCCAGGCCTGGCTTGTCCCATCGACGATGGTATCCTGCCGATACCCGCCGTGGCGTGCCGCGAGATTCTCGCGGCGGAGCTCCCGCATCGTGCGAAGTTTGGCGAGTGCGGCCTTCACGGCTGCGCCGTCGAACGGGGTATCTTTAATGAGAAAATCCCACGCGCCGTCCTTGATAGCCGCGACGGCATCTTTTACATCGCCATGGCCGGTCAATACGATCACATCGACATCTGGTTGATGCTCTTGTACCCAACGCAGGATGGCCCGTCCGTCGAGGCCGGGCATGCGGAGATCGGTGATGACGCAGTCGAATGAGGCAGTGCGCAGGCGCTCAAGGCCCTGTTGTCCACTCCCAGCGCTCTGCACCTCACAGCCTTCTTCGCGAAGCGCCTGTTCCACGACGAGGCGAACGAATTCTTCATCGTCGATGATGAGGGTGCGCATGCTCTGGGTAGTCATCGGGTCGTGTTTAGCTTGGATGGGACAGGGTGGATGGTCGAGCAACGACTGCCTCGGCGCGTTCTGGAAATGCCAGGTAGAACTTACTGCCGGTCCCAGGCGTGGATTCGGCCCAGACCCGGCCGTTGTGTTTGTCCATGACCAGTTTCACGATGGCGAGGCCCACCCCCGTGCCTTCATAGTCCTGCGGGCTGTGCAAGCGCTCGAAGAGGCCGAAGATCTTGTCGCGCTGCGTCGGGTCGAATCCGATGCCGTTGTCCTGCACCCACAGGATGCGTTCAGTCGCTGTCCGAGTTCCGCCGATGGTGATGGTGGGTGTTAGGGTCCGGCGCGAAAACTTCGTCGCGTTGTCGAGCAGGTTCGCGATCGCCTGACGGATGCTCACCGGCTCGCCGTAGAGATCGGCGAACGGCAGTTCGACCTGGACCTTGGGTTTCGGACCTTGCAGGCCGCTGAACCGGTCGGTGATGAGGGTGGTGATCATTTCCAGAAGGTTAAAACGTTGGCGCGGCAGGTCTTGTTGTTCCAGCCGTGAATACTTGAGCAGGGCGTCGATCATGTGCGTGAGGCGGAGGGCGGAACGCCGGATGACATCAATGTGATGACAGGTCTGCGCATCGCCGCCGTCGGCGAATTGTTTTTCCAGCAAGGAGGAGAAGCCTTCGATCTCCCGCAAGGGGCCCTTGAGGTCATGCGCGACCGAATAGGTGAAGGCTTCAAGTTCTTTCGTCTTGCGGGCGGTGGCGGCCGTCTGTTCGCGCAGGCTGGTGACCATGGAGGAGAGGGAGGCTGCCAGTGTGCCGACTTCATCGCGGCTCGGCCAAGATTCGAACTGGGCTGTGAGGTCGTGGTGGGCGACGCGGTCGGCT
>JAHFEW010000028.1:21859-46386 GCA_023248215.1 Nitrospira sp. | reverse complement strand
TCGTGGTGAACCAGCCCAAAGGCAAACAGATCCACGTGATCGCCGATAACCTCTCGGCGCACAAGACCTCGCGGGTCGATGCCTTTCTGGCCGAGCACGCGAATGTGCATCTGCACTTCACCCCCACCTACTCGTCGTGGCTCAACCAGGTCGAACTCTGGTTCGCGAAGATTGAACGCGATGTGATTGCCCGGGGCGTGCCTGATCTCAAAAGAAAACTCATGCGCTCTATCCGGCACGACAATACAGAGCCCAAACCCGTGAAGTGGAAGTACTTCGATGCGTCACGGCGAATTACTCCCGAATCAATTGTTACAGTCCACTAGCCCGCATTATTCATGAGCGCTTCGCCAGCAAGCGCGGATTCGCGGCTGCGACGAGTCTTCGGCTGGCAGGCTCGCCACTCGACCCCTCGACATACTGTTCAAGTACGTCTCGGGACCTCGCGGCTTCGCGTGCGAAACTGCGCGATTTCGGGACGAACCGTCATGAATAACGTGGGCTAGGCCGGAGACGTGACGTGGAGGATCTCGTGCACCTTGCGGATCAAGTCTTCGGGCGAGAAGGGTTTCTGCAGAAATGTCGTCTGGCCCTGGGCTTCGTCTCCCGTGACGGGTGGGTTGTCGCTGTATCCCGACATGTAGAGGACCTTCAAGGCTCCGAAATGCCCTCGGAGCCGCATCGCCAACTCCTTTCCATTCATGCCCGGCATCACCAGATCGGTCACGAGCAAGTCGATGTGCAGTGCGCTGCAGCGAATCAGATCCAGCGCCTGGAAGCCATTCTGCGCTTCATGCACGGTATAGCCATGCGTCCGGAGAATATGCTGGGTCAGCAGGCGTACGGAGGGTTCGTCTTCCACGAGGAGAATGATTTCCGTTCCCGGCTGGCTGTCGAGTTGGGAGGAAGCGGGCGAAAGGGCGGTGCGTGGGGGAGCGACTTCCGGCAGAAACACCGTCATCGTCGTGCCTTGGCCTACCGCACTGTTGACTGTAATCGTTCCGCCGCTTTGATGCACGATGCCATAGACCGTGGAGAGGCCGAGTCCGGTCCCGCGGCCCTGCGGCTTAGTGGTGAAGAAGGGTTCAAAGATTTTGTCCTTGGTGGCGTCGTCGATCCCGGCTCCGGTGTCATGGACACGCAAGCGCACATAGGTGCGCGCGGTGCGTGGCCCCTGTCCTGGGCCCCAGACCTGGCTGGGGGAGACCTGGTCGGTCTCGATGGTCAGCGTGCCTCCATGTGGCATCGCGTCACGGGCGTTGACCGCCAGGTTGAGCAGGACCTGTTCGAGTTGCACGGCATCGACCTTGACCCAGCGTGGCGCGGAGTCGAGCTGCAGGACGATCGTGATGTGTTCGCCGATCAGACTTTTTAGCAGCGCCATGAGATCGCGGATCACCCGATGGAGGTCCAGTGACACGGGGTGCAGCATCTGTTTCCGGCTGAAGGCCAGCAACTGGCTGGTGAGTGCCGCACAACGTTCGCCGGCGCGCTGGATTTCCTGGACGAAGTGCCGAGCCGAGGAGTTCAGGCTCAGCTCCTGAAGGAGGACGGCGCTATAGCCGAGGATCACGGTCATGACGTTGTTGAAGTCATGTGCCACGCCACCGGCCAATCGGCCGACGGCTTCCATCTTCTGCGCCTGGTGTAATTGGTCTTCCAGTTCGCGGGCGTCCGTAATATCCTCCGTGATGCCGCTCAACCGATCGACCTCTCCCGTGGGCGTATGATGGATGACCATCCGGTCGTGCACCCATCGGATCTGACCGTCCGGGCGCACGATTCGATACACGCGCTGAAAATCGTGTCCCGTCGGGTTCGCAATCTCTGCATCGTAGGCTTCGGTGGCAAGGCGTCGGTCGTCCGGATGAATACAGTCTCGCCAGAGCTTGGGGTTTTCGTAGAACTGCGCGGCTGGGAGACCCCAGATCCTCTCGAAGGCGGGATTGACGTAGAGGACTTGAGGCGGCTGCGCCCGCGCGAACCACACGCCCTGGTTGAGGTTGTCGGTGAGATAGTTGAACCGCTGTTCGCTGGAGAGGAGCGCGGTTTCCGTTCGCCGATGTTCTTGGACCTCGTCTTGCAGACTATCGTTGGCACGTGCCAGGTCGGCGGTGCGTTCGGCAATGCGTTGTTCGAGGTCGCTCTGCGCGGTTCGCAATCGCTCTTCGATGACGCGTCGATCGTGAATTTCTTTCGTGATCTCTTGATTCAGCCGTTCCACCGCCTCCGTGCGTGCTGTCAGCGACCCCACCAGTGAGAGCTTTTCCAATCGCAAGCTCATCGATGAGAGCATCACGCGATTGAAGTTCCAGGCCGAATGGGTGGTGGCGATGAGAAACAACGTGCCCATGATCCCCATGATCAGGTGAAAATCATGGCCGCTCAAAAAGAGATGCCCAAGTATGGGGACGGTCACCGCCAGGGCGTAACACATAAACACAGGGAGTGAAACTGAGAGAACGGAGGCCGCTCCCGCGACCATGCCGCCCAGCACGAACACCTGCACCAACTCATAGGGAAGCGGAATTTCTGGCGTAAGAAGGTATATGCTGCTGCCCCATCCGATGCCCGACATCGTCGTGCTCACGAGCATCCATCGATGCCAATCGGCGCTGCGCCAGGAGGACGGAACCGCGCGGCGATAGTTGAAGATCAGCAGCGCGCGCAATCCTGCCACGATCCACATCACGGTGACCCAGAGGAGGAGAGGAGGATGCGGGACGACGGGCCATTCCACTGCGGCGAGAATGCCCGCATTGACGGCGCTCGCCAGTACGCCGGTGGGCATGTTCCGGTACAAGATCTCGACTTCTTCGGTCTGAAGACTCGGGATCGGATCAGTGTGGACCGGGCGATCCATAGAGGAAGGCCTCGCTCGATAAGTGCCGTACCGTAAGCTAGGCGACCACGGCACGGTCACGATGTCCGGGGTGGCCTTGATCATGAGGCGCACAGACCCAGGACTTCAAGTACTCTAGCATGATCGAAGGGCAGAGCATCAAAAATTCACGCGCAGATTCAGGGAGCCTACATGCAGCGTGCTGCGGTAGGTTCCGTTGACGGTCGGATTCAGGTTGCCGGCGATGGTTCTGGTTTCATACAGGATCGCTTGGTACGCCAGATCGATGCCCAATCCCTTGGGACGGAGTGGCCTGTCCGAACCCCCGCAGGGAATCATGCCGAAGAACCGGCCGTTCTCCCGGCACATGAAGCCGACTCCGGTGGAGATGGCATGTTGGTCGCTGTCGGGAATGGCGGGGTTGAACGTCTGGTCTGGGATCGCTTTCTGAGAATGCCAGTAGCCGGCGCGCAAGGCGATGTCCCAATCCGGGAGTGGTTCGGGTTTGAGCCATTTGTATTCCGTCCCGACCATGACCGTATAACCGCTGGCCCAGTTGGTGGGGGTGGCGATGGTGAGACCGTTCGAGAGGGTCGTATCCAAATTGCGAACCGATTTCCAGCCGGTGTAGTCGACATCCAATTCCAGTTTCCATTCACGATCCTTATTACGGACCGGCCACATAGCGATGCCGCCGGTGAAGATCTGTGGCAGGACGAAGGTCGTACGGGCATCCGCGACATGGGTACCGTTGGCGAGCACCTGCCCGTCAAGATGAAGCGTGGCCTGGCTGCGATAGATGAGGCCGATGTTGACGAGCGGAAGTCCGTCTTCGTTTCGCAGCGGGGTATAGAGCAGGCTGGCGTTGAAGCCCGCAGCGGTGTCACGTCCGTTTAATTCCATGCCGGTCCCCGCCGGGATGCCGAGCCCGCCGGGCCAGCGAAACTGTCGTTCAACCTGCCCTTCGCCGAACGCGCCTGAAAAGGTGTAGATATCCGCTCCCAATCCAATGGCCAAATCAGGAAGCGGTCTGAAGGCGATGGAGGGGCGAATGTCGATCACTTCGAACGCGGCTTTGGTGGTGACGGTGGCAAACGGGCCGCTGTCGGGCCAGCGAGTCAATGTGCCGAATGGGTTGAAGACGGCCAGGCCGACGGTGGTGCTGTCGAACGAACCGATTCCGAGATCCTTCAGGTTGGCGGTGAGATACAGGTTCGATGGAGGCGGGAGTGCCACGCTGCCCCGAAGGTCACCGTTCGTACTGGTGCCCGCGGCATTCTGAAATGAGAAACCGCCCCCTATGAGCGTCGTGCCGGCCGAGAGCTGGACGCCGCGGAGCTGGGTCATGCCAGCCGGATTATAGTACCCGGCTGAGGCATCGTCGGCTTGAGCCGTGAAGGCCGACGCCTGACCGGTAGCCGAGGCGCTGTGATCGTAGATGCGAAAACTTCCCGCCCAGACCGCCGGCGGGGCGATCGTTAGCATCGTGGCCATGAGGGCGCTCCAGACAACGAGCCGGCGTGCGGCCGAGAGTCCGGCCCGGCTCCCCGGGAGAGGAACATTGTTGTCGGCAGGGCGTCTCTGAATCGCCGCAGGCAGGCGCATACATCGCGAACCAATTGCATCAAGTGGGGGTATCGTGGTCACCGGTACATTCCTCGTTTGAATGAGTCTAGGTACAAGGGCGTAGCTGTGCTGTGATGTGCTGTAATATGGCGCCCATCTAAGAGAACGGATGAGAGTTTGTCAAGCTCGGAACCTCACTGATTCTGAGTCGGACGGTCTGAACGGATGTGATTTCGTTCGCCGGATCGCGTATGCTCGTCGGCATGGGGATGCGGTAGTGACGTTCGGCACGCGCTGGGTCGTGCGAGGGTTTCTGGCATTGGTCGGTGTCTCCGCGCTCGCCGCGGGGATTGCACTGGCCTATGGCCTGTACCTTTCAGCCAGCCTGGCCTTGCCCACAGGCGACGAACATCCTCCCCGCCTCATTTACGGCGCGCCGTTTCTCCTCAAGCCGGATCTGGATATCGCGTCGGCGCATCTCATCGAACGTCTCAATCAGCTCGGATATCGCGCGGTCGATACGGCAGTGCGCCTGCCCGGGGACTATCGTGTCACTCCTGCAGAAATCGATATTTATCTGCATGAGTTTTCCGATTTTCATCTGAGGCCGGTCCCGGCCCGTTTGGTCCTTGATCAGGGGAGGGTCGCGAAAGTCCTGTCGATTCAGCATGGTGACGAGCTGTTTCCCGCCTATCTGGAGCCGCAGCTGATCAGCGGACTGCGCGGCGCCTCGCGACAGGTTCGGGAATGGGTGTCATATGACGACATGCCAGCACGGTTCATCGACCTGTTGCTGGCCATCGAAGATCGCCGCTTTTTCAGCCATCCGGGCATCGATCCCGTTGCCGTCGCCCGAGCGGTGTGGACGAATGTGGCTCGGGGGACGGTCATTCAGGGCGGCAGCACGATCACGCAGCAGCTGGCCAAAAATCTGTTTTATTCTCCGCAACGCACCTTCGGGAGAAAGCTCAAGGAGTCCATCGCTGCACTGGTGTTGGAGGCCAAGTACCCCAAGAAAGCGATTCTCGAAAGTTATGTGAACGAGATTTATCTCGGCCAGGTCGGGTCCGTCTCGATCTACGGTGTGGGGGAGGCTGCCCATCGCTATTTCGGGAAGCGCGTGAACGCGCTCAACTTGGAGGAAACAGCTCTGCTGGTGGGGATGATCAAGGGGCCGAATACCTATTCGCCGCTCAGGAATCCGGCTCTGGCCAAGCACCGTCGCGATATCGTGTTGGAGCGGCTGCACGAACAGGGTTTCCTGAACGACGATGACTGGAAGCAGGCCGCGATGATGCCGGTCCAGGTGTTACCACCCCAGGAGACGCTGGCCGATGCGCCCTTCTTCGTCGATTATCTTTTGCGACAGGTGGAAGAGGCGACCGGCGCGCCGCTGCCGGACGGCGTCAGGGTCTATACGACGCTTGATCCGGTTCTGCAGCGGCTGGCCACGCAGACGTTGGGGAGCGGACTCACGAAATTGGAAACTGCGTATCCAGCATTGACGAGCCACGCCGACGCGGTGCAGGGCGCATTGGTCGCGCTCGATCCCACGACCGGCGCGATTCTCGCGATGGTGGGCAGTCGCGACTATCGCGCCAGCCAGTTCAACCGGGCCGTGCAGGCGAAGCGCCAGCCTGGCTCGCTGTTTAAGCCGCTGGTCTATCTCGCGGCGCTGGACGCCCGCCGCGAACTAGCCGGCGGGCAGCCGATCACGGCGGCGACTCTCATTGTCGACGACCCTGTGACGTTCGAGTCCGGCGCCGGGGTGTGGGCACCGCAGAATTACGACCATCGATTCCATGGCACGGTGTCGCTACGGACGGCACTGGAACAATCGTTGAATGTGCCCGCCGTGAAGATTGCGCAGACCGTGGGAACGAAGCGTATTTTACAGCTGGCGCAGAGTCTGGGAATCCGCAGCCCATTGGCGGACAATCTCTCCATCGCCCTGGGCACCTCCAGCGTCTCGCTCCTGGAGATGACCTCGGCCTTCGGAGCCTTGGCGTACGAGGGAGTATTTGTGTCCCCGACGGCATTGCAAGCCGTCGTGACGCAGGAAGGAGATCCGGCCTGGCGTCATACGCCAGAACGGCATCAGGCGGTGTCTCCGCAAGCGGCGTATGTCATGACATCGATGCTCAAGGGCGTGGTCGAGCGTGGCACGGCGGCGAAAGCCAAGGCGATGGGCCTTCACAGTAGCGTGGCAGGGAAGACAGGGACGACGGATGGTTATCGCGATGCGTGGTTCGTCGGGTATACGTCGGATGTGGTCGTCGGGGTATGGGTAGGATTCGATGACGAAGAGGCGCTGCACCTGACGGGGGCGCAAGCCGCACTGCCGATGTGGGTGGAATTCGTGCGCCAGATCCTCCCGGTTGCGCCGCACGAGTTTGCGATGCCGTCGGCCGTGGTCGCGCGCGACATCGATCCCAAGACCGCTCAATTGGCGACATCGCAATGTCCGCAACGGTCGGCGGAGCTGTTTATCGAAGGTACGGAGCCTACGGTTTTCTGCGAGGTGCACGGCAGCGGATTCTGGGAACGGTTGAAGCGCAGTTTTGGTTTTTCCTAGAACCGATCGAAAACCTGGTGTAGGCTCGGTTCATGTTGGGATGGTCCTCCAGTTTATCCGCCAATGTCTGCGACAAGGAGCTCGTGATGATGAAGAAGTCCGGCTTTGTGGAAAACGACAATATCACTTTGTTGGCCAAAGGTGTGTTGCTCAGGGGCGAGATTCGGGTTGAGGGAACGGTCCGCATCGATGGCCGGCTGGAGGGCGATCTTCAGACCACGGGAACCGTCGTGATCGGGGAAGACGGAGTCGTGCAGGGGACGATCAGTGCCGGGACCATCATCAGTAGCGGGAGAATCAAGGCGACCGTGAGGGCGACGGAACGCCTTCAACTGCTGAAAACCGGCATCCTGGTCGGTGAAGTCCACGCGCCGGCATTTTCCATGGAAGATGGCGCGAAGTTTCAAGGCCTGTCGGATATGGGCGTCGCATCCTGGGGTGACGAGGCGCAGAAACTTCCCGGCAATGTGCGGGATATTGCCTCGCAGCGTCCGAAGGCGGTCGCATTGTTCGGAGAAAACGCCTGACGGCGCCTCGCATCCTGGTTTGAGGCCACCGACCCTCCGTGCCTGGTGGCTCCTCTCAGTCTTACCTGTCCAGAGGCAATCCCGCCGCTCGCATCCTGACCAGCCCCCGGGCCGCTCCCCGGTCAGTCCAGTGGAATGGTGATCGTCATCCCGCCCATGACGTCGTTAAGCGCAAAGTCTCGCTTGGGACTCAGGGGATGGCTGTTGTGGCATTTGACGCAGGCGGCGGAGATTGCGCGATCCGAATACACAGCCTGAAAATATTGCTTGCGGCCGCTGGTGACGATGCCGGTAAAGGGACGGTCCGGGGTCTGCGCAAAACTTTCCAGTGCCCGGCGCTCCAGATCAGTGGCGGGGGCATTGCGTTGATAGACCGGCCAGAGACTGATGAGGCGGTAGCGAATGCCTCGTCCAGCCTCGGCGACGAGTTTGCCCGAATGCTGGAGGAATTGCGCGGGAAGCGGCAGAGCATTTTCCTGTTCCCAATGTTCCGCGGCGGACACAATGCCCTTGGCCTGCATCCGGTTGACGACCTGGTTGGTATAAATTGTGCGGTCGGCATCCAGGACGGCATGGACATAGTCCGCGACTTTTTCCGGAGAAATCCCCGCGGGCGGCGCAACATCCTTCGCCTGCAGCGAATAGGTCGAGGCGCAGGCCAGGACCAGCGCCAGCCAGAGCGGCCAGGCTCTGAAAATTGCTAGGATGGAATACATGGCTCCTCCTTCCGTACCCCCGCCTTGTCTGCCGGCAGGGTGATCACGCAGGTTGTGCCCTGTTTCTCCGGACTCTCAAGTCGAATCTCGCCGCCGAATTTCTTGATGAGCCGTTGCGCCACGGTCAGGCCGAGGCCGGATCCTTCGCCTTGCCCTTTCGTTGTAAAGAATGGGTCGAAGACCTTGCCCAAATGTTGCTTGGGAATGCCCGGCCCATTGTCCCGGATCTTGATGGTGATCACACCGCCCTGCTCCTCCGTGCTCAGCCACAAATCGCCTCGTCCCCGCATGGCCTGGATGGCGTTAGTGAGAATGTTGATAAAGGCCAGCCGAAGTTGGTCGGGAAGGGCCGTCACAGGGGGGAGCGTGACATAGTGTTTCTGGACGTTCAGCCCCAGGCAATCGTGTGACGTCTGCACGATCGCCAGAGCTTGCTCCAATTGAGCCGTGACGTCCACCGGCACCCGTTGGTTTTTGGATTCGCGGGCGGCCACTCCGGTGAAGTCTCGAATAATGGCGGCCATCTTTCGGCCATGGCCGACGATGTCCTGCGCATACCCCTTGGCGCGCGCCAAATCGCCTTCTTCTTGAATCGCCTCCCCGAGGCCGAGAATCCCGAAGAGCGGATTGTTGAGTTCATGTCCGATGCCGGCGGTCAACACATTGAGACTGCCGGATTTCTCGGCTTGAATCAGCTGGTCCTGCAATCGGCTCTCATCGGTCGTATCGCGCAGGACGAGTCCGAATCGCTTTCCCGCCCCGCTGCGGCTTTCCAATGGGAACCACTCATAGTGGTACAGATGCGTGCCGATCAGCAGTTCGTGGCGGCTCGAAGGCGATGTGTGGCTGAGCGTCGGAGCCAGGGGGTCGCGCGCTTCCTTCGGACCACGTTCACGGTCGAAGAGGGAAGATTCTTTCGGGGCGCCCTGTTCCACCAGCCGCAGATCCCGTTGCAGCGCCTCACGATGACCGTGGTCTATCTGCAGCAGGTCGAAAAGCGGGCGCGCCGACCAGTCGCTTTCTTTGGTGTCGAGCACTTCGCGTGACGCACGATTCATATATTGGATCCGGCCCTGCTGGTCGATCATGATGATCGGGGTTGTCACGGCGTCGAGCACCTGATCGGTGGATTTCTGGAGATATTCTACTTCCTGGGTTTTTTCTTCGACCTGTGTGTTCAACCCGGCAAAGGCGGCTTCCAGTTGGGCATGCATGCGGTTGAACTCGACTGCCAGCTCCTCCAACTCATCTCCCGTGTGAATCTGAATCGGCTCGCGCAACTCTCCGCGACCGATGAGTCGAGCGGCTTCCTGCAGCCGGCGGACCGGAGTCACAATCCGGCTGGCAGCAAGATAGCCCAGGGTGGCGAGCAACCCGAGTGCGAGCAAGGCAAGAATGCCCATCCAAAACATGAGATGCCGGATCGGCGCGAAGAGCTCGTCCGAAGATTGCCAGACAAAGGTGTGCCAGGCGCCCTTTTCCAGGGTGCCGTTCGTCGCGCGACTGGTCTCCGGAAGCGGGGCGAACCCGATGATGGCGGTGCCCTGGCCGCCGTGTCCGTCGCTGTCGGCCGTGACCCAACCTGGCTGGCGCACGGTCACATGGGGGATGAGCGATGGGTCCGAGAGACGAACGCCGGTGGGAAGAATCGGACAACTCAGGACGATCCCACGACTGTCGATCAGCATCACGTGGCCGGTCTTGCCGAACCGAATGGGATGGGTGGCGGGAGAGAAAAATTCCTTGGCATCGATCACGCGATGGAGCACGCCGACCACTTCGTAGCGGAGGCTGTCCATGATCGGGAGGGAAATGCTGAACACATAGGTGTTGGCATCGTCGTCGAAATGGAGGTCTTCGATGAAGAGCTGGCCGACCCCTTTGTTGAACGTGCCTTTCCACCAGAGGCTGTCCGCATGCACAAACTTGGGTTTTGCCGACAGGGCGGCAAAGAGATTCCCCTGTACATCCGTCACGAACAGCTTCTTCGTGGCGGCGCGGACGACCTGGGGCAGGAGTTGGTCGGGCACGTTCTGTGAGCCGGCGTAGAATCCTTGCAACAGGAGCGCGGTGGGATTTTCATTGATGGCCTTCACTGCGGCAGGGTCCCGTGCCTCCCAGCGCGCCCGCTGCTGGGCGAGCGACATACGTGCGGAAGTATTCTCGGGGGCTTGCAGCAGATCGCGCCGGTGCTCCAGCTCACGGACGATGTCCGGATGGATGGCGATGCGAGACGTTCTCGCCACTTCTTCCGACACAAGCAAGTCCAGTTTGCGGGCTGCTTCCGTGGCCAGCGCCTGGAAACTTTCGCCGCTGACGACCTGGATTTCTTTCGAGCCTTGCAGAAAAGCCATACCGAGGCCGAGCAGCAGCGGGACCACGCCGACCAACAGCATGGACACGATGAGTTTACGTTTCAGCCCCCACCCGAGGGCGTTTGAGAGGGGAAGCGATGTGATTGTCATAGGGGCGCGCATGGCATCGTCGGCTGAACCTGTGGAAATTCGATGCGGAAGGTCGTGCCGACTCCCACGTCACTTTCGACGCAAATGTGACCCTCCATCTTCGAGATCACCGACATCACATTGTACAATCCCAACCCGGTGCCCTTCCCTGGTGGTTTCGTCGTGTACAGCGGTTCAAAGATCTTGGAGAATGATTCCTTGGGAATGCCGCACCCCGTATCGCTGACCGAGGCGCTGACCCCTCCGTCCGGGCCGACGGTCGTTTGGAGCGTCAAGGTGCCGCGTTTTGTGATGGCCTGGACGGCGTTCGTGATCAAATTGACGAAGACGTGGAGCAGCTCATCCGGGTTTCCGATCACTGTGGCGGCCTCTGCGTAGTGTTTGACGACCGTAATATCCTGGAGCGTGACTGCATAGCGGGCGATTTTCAGCGCTTCGTCCATTTTCATGTTGAGGTTGACGGGGACGACCTCGCCGGCGCCGTCGCGCCTGGCATAGCTGGTCAGGTCGCGGCAGAGCGCGCTGGTGCGTTTGACGGCTTCGGTGATGTCGCGGGCCTGTTCGTGGACGACATCCAGATCCTGCTCATCTGTCAGGTTTTCTGCGAGTCCAAGGATCAGTTGCAGCGGATTGTTGATGTCGTGGGCAATGCCGGCGGCGAAGGAACCTAGCCCTGCCAGTTTGTCGGCCTGGAACAGTTCAGCTTCCAATTTCGACTGGTGTTGGACGAGGTTCCATAACAATCGTGTGGCGGCTCCGCTCAGGACCTCGGAGCCGGGACGTTTCGTGGCATGAATGAGCGGTCCCATGGACGGGTCGCCAGTGACATCCATAATGAGATTGACGCCATGATTCTGGATGAGATCCTGAACCCGTTCGGCGACCTGCACGTTCAGGTCTCGTGCTCGCTTGAGCCCCGGAGCGGTAGGATCCTTATCTGCAATGCCGACGATCTCCACGTCTGGGATTTGATGGAGGAGCTCCAGAAGGGCGATACCGCCTTTCCCGGCGCCGACGATGGCGATTTTAGTCGGAGATGTGTTCATGGGCGCATTCCGTGATTTCCTCCGCAGACCAGCCCTGGTCGTTTGGCAAGGACTAGGTCTAGAACTTCCCCCACACGATTCCCCGCCTCCTGCCGGGGAGGCTTGCTTGACCTCCCCGGAGAGGAGTGGGCTGGTGGGAGAAGAGTCGGCACCATACGTGGTTAGAGTCGGGCCAGTTCCCGTTGTTCCATGGCCCTGGCCACGGCCGTGCGCAGCTTTTCCCCTTCCACCGGTTTCACCAAGTAGTCGACGACACCGCTGCGTAAAAATGTGGTGGCCATGTCAGTATCCGGGAAGCCGGTCAACACAATGATCGGCACGCGCGGCCATTCCTGTTGGAAGTAGGCAATGGCTTCGACACCGTTGATCTTGGGCATCCGGATGTCGCAGACGAGCACGTCCAGCAGTAGCCGGTTTTCACCGGTATTGATGGCTTCAATGGCTTTCTCGCCGTTTTCAGCCTCGATCACTTCGTACCCGGCCTTCTGCAAGGTCATGCGGACAACTTTGCGGATGTCCGGTTCATCATCGACGACGAGCACACGACCGTTACAGGCTGACTCGCTCATGAAGAAGCCCGATTTGAATTCTCCCATGATCCCCTCCTTGATGGTTGTGACGACCTTTGGTTGCATGTCCGCGCTTGCTCCTGGGTAACAGCAACAGATATGCCACGAAGAGGGTTCGGTAGAGTGACGTGATTTCAGTGCGTTATGAAAACAATTGTCGTGGAGATGGGACCCTGGTGGTTGGTATCCACCAGCCCGGGTGAAATACACCACCGGCAGGCAGAACCAATTGGGAAATGCGAACGGCAGAGAGGGGCTGTTCACAAAGGGCCGGTCGTCGACCGGCCCCTCTACGTATGGATAATCAATTGGCGGGAGCCTTGCCGAAGAAAGGCAAGTCCTTCTCCCCGCGAATATGCTCCGGGGTGATGACGTATTCACCCCCCAGCGATGGTCCCCAGATTTTGTTGGCCGTCGCTTTGTCGCCGCCGGTAAATACGAATCCCAGCCCTCCGACGACTGCGCCCAGCACTGCCACGGCCATCTTGATGCCACCATGGGGCAAGGTGAGGAAATAGCTCCCCAAGCCTTGAATGGCTTCTGTCCCAGAACCGGCGGCGGAAACCGTCCGTACCGACAAGGTCACCTGGCACCCGAGGACGAGCACGAGTACGAACAGGGTGATGCGTGCGAGGGGACAGGGACGAAGAGAATCCCGATGAACCATGACGAGTCTCCTTTCGGCTGTGTGCCTGTGATGAATGAACGCAGGTGGCGTAGGGGGTAGTCTAGCGGGCGGTCGGACAAATTGCCATCCGTCCGGCAGGCTCCGCACGAGTGTACAATCAATTTCGACGCGCTTCAGAATTGCCTTCGACTTCACAGATGCGTTATTCTGCACAAAGATGATTAGCGCCGAATCCGTAACAACGTTCATTTGCCAGATGTTTCCTGATGCCGTCGTGACCGTGATCGACAAGACCGGCACACAGGATCATTTGATCGTGCGGGTGACTTCGGAGGGGTTCGTCGACAAGAATCTCCTGGACCGGCATAGAATGGTGTATCAGGCATTAGCGGTTCCAATGAAAGACGGACGGATTCACGCCTTGGAGATTTCGGCCAAAACCAAGGCTGAGGCCGAGCAATAGGGGAGAGACATATGGCTGACCCAATCGATGAAGAGATTCAAAAAGAGATTAAAGCGAATAAGATTCTGATCTATGGCAAGGGCACAAAGTCCATGCCGATGTGCGGGTTCACAAGGGAGACCATGCACTTTTTTGAGAAGTACGGGTATCCCTATGAACTCATCGACGTCTTGCAACAGCCGGCCAAGCGTGAGGCGCTCACCAAGTTGACGAATTGGCCGACCCTTCCCAAGGTGTTCATCGACGGACAGTTTTACGGTGACACGGATATCCTGGACCCGATGGAAGCCAAAGGCGAAGTGGTGCCGCTGCTGAAGAAGGCATTCGGAGCCGAGTAAGAGGCTCCGTCCTTCGTCGCTGCCTTGCCGGCGGTCTGCTGGCATGGGCTGAGCGCTCTCTGTACATCGGGCGCAAGGTCTTCGATGAGACGAAGTTCCGGATAAATTCTTGTGCGTTTTCTCCCTTGCCGATAGAATCCCTCCTGCTAAGTATGGGTGAGGATCTCCAAGGCAAAAGTCCGCTCTGCGTCGATCTTGATGGCACGCTCATCAAGACTGATCTTCTGTGGGAATCTCTGCTGGTCCTTCTCAAGCAGAGTCCGCTCTCGATCTTTCAGCTTCCGTTCTGGTTGCTGAAAGGAAAAGCCTATTTCAAACATGCGATCGCCCGCCGGGTGACGCTCGACGTCACCACGCTTCCTTACCATCAAGACCTGGTCGAATTTCTTTCCAACGAGCGCCGGTCCGGCCGAGAGCTGGTGTTGGCTACCGCCAGTCATGTGACCTTTGCGCGAGCGGTCGCGGCTCATCTTGGGCTGTTTGATGAGCAGGTGTACGGCAGCGATGTCACGATCAATCTCAAGGGGGCGCGTAAGGTGAAGCTCCTGGTCGAGCGATACGGCGCCCGTCGTTTCGCCTATGTGGGAAATTCAACAGCCGACTTGCCGGTGTGGGCCCAGGCGAACGAAGCGATCGTCGTCAATGCGCCTGCCGGATTGGCGGGCCGTGTAGGAACCATTACCACGGTCAGCCGGGTTTTTAACGAGCCGGTGAAGTGGCTAAAACTAGTGGCCAAGGCACTGCGCGTGCATCAATGGGCCAAGAATGTCCTGGTATTCATTCCGGTCGTTGCCTCCCATCAAATCACCGACAAGACTCTCCTGATGCAGGCGGGGGTGGCCTTTTTGTCCTTCAGCTTCTCGGCTTCTTCCGTGTACATCCTCAACGATTGTCTTGACCTGGCTTCCGATCGTCGGCATCCGCGGAAAAAGAATCGTCCCTTTGCCTCCGGCCGTCTTTCCATTCCGTTCGGGCTTCTGTTGGCTGCAGCCTGTCTTCTCGGAGGCATCCTCCTGGCGTTCGTACTCCCCCCGTTGTTCCTGCTCGTGCTGGCCGGTTATCTGGTTCTGACGACAGGATATTCGTTCTACCTGAAACAGTTCGTGCTGTTAGATGTGATTGTGTTGGCCCAACTCTACACCGTGCGAGTCTACGGCGGCGGGGCCGCGACCGGGGTGGCTCCTTCTCATTGGCTGCTGACGTTTTCGTTGTTTCTGTTCCTGAGCCTTGCCCTGGTGAAACGATTTACAGAATTGCGGCTCATGAGCGAGGTCGAGGGCAAGGAGCTGCATGGGCGGGGCTATTGGGTGACGGATCTGGAGCATATTTCGAGTATCGGCTCAGCGAGCGGTCTGCTGGCGGTGCTGGTGCTGGCGCTGTATATCAGCAGCAAGGAGGTTCTGCTGCTGTACTCTCATTCTGAGGTGCTGTGGCTGGTCTGCCCGGTGATGTTGTACTGGATCAGCCGGGTGTGGATGCTCGCCTATCGGAATCGGATGGACGATGATCCGGTCGTCTTCGCCGTCCGTGACCCCAAGAGTTATGTGATGGCGGCGATGATCGGCGCCATTCTTGTCCTCGCGAAGTGAGCGTGCGTCCCGTTAAATTCCCCATCCGCCGCTGAGGTGCAGGTTGGCACCATTGACGTAGCGCGCGTCCTCGCTCAGCAAATACCGCACGGCGGCCACTGCGTCCGCCACGCTGCCGACATACCCCGCGGGAATCCGCTTGACCACACCTGCCAGCTCCTCGGGCGGCGCACTGCCGGAATCGATAAAGCCGGGGGAGATGGCGTTGACCGTGATGCCGTGGGGGGCGAGGAGTTTCGCCAGGGTGCGTGTGAGGATTAGGACGCCGACCTTGGCGATATAGTGCCCCGTCACGTCGGGTTGGGCCACCATCTGGTCCGCATTGGCCATACTGAAGTTGATGATCCGTCCGTGCTTCCTCGCCTTCATCCCCGGAGCCACCGCTTGTCCCAGGTAAAAAATAGGATGCAAATTTCCGTCGAACATTTCACGCCAGCCCGCCGTCGTTTCGTCGAAGAGATTCACTCGATGATAGGGGCCGGCCCCATTGATCAGCGCATCGATCTTGCCCCATTGTTTCTCGACCTGTGAGACCAACTCCTTGGCGGCTTCCGGATCAGATACGTCGCACTGCATGGCGAGGGCTTGGCCCCCCCGCGCGACGATCGCCTTGCCTGTCTCGTCCGCAGCCGCGGCACTGGTGCGGTAACAGATGGCAATGGACCATTGTTGCGCCGCGAGATCGAGCGCGATCGCGCGGCCGATCCCCTTTGCTCCGCCGGTAATGAGGGCAACCTTGTTCGACATGTATTCCTCGCTAACAGGATGTTGAAAAAGTCCGCCAGCTTTGTTCTCGCGTCGTTCAGAGGCTCAACGTACGGCCACGGGAACAGAGCCTGTCTCGGCAGGCTCGGGGTGGGCGGGTAAGAATGACGACGCTTCGCCTCTAAGACACTGCCGGCTCACCATCTCGCCGGCGTCCACACAAACGTGGCACTCATTATGCTTCACGCCGTGGACCTCGCTGGACGGCCTTTTTGAACATCCTGTGGATGCTTCTGATCCTGTCCGTGACACACAACAGCCCGTTTTCCGAGGCTGTTGAGATGACTTTTCAACAGCCCGCTAGGTGTGGCGTGTCCGAAGACGTTTCGCGAGCAACTCCAGCGTACCCGCCGTTCGCATTGAAAACACCCGTTCTTGCTTAGGCCGTTTCTTATCCGCGGCGCTCTCGTCGATTAAGGCTTGGAGGTCGTCGAGGGTGTCCACATCGCTCCATGCCGGCAGGAGAGCGGTCTTCAATCCTGTCGCCGCAGCCTTTTGCTGCGTGATGGCCCTTACGCGATCCGTCGACCAGGGAATGTCCGTGAAGAGATCGGGGCAAGGTCGGGTGAGGCCGATCAGGTAGTACCCGCCGTCTTTGGCCGGACCAATCACCAGATCATGCCGAGCGAGCGATTCGACGGCGTCACGGTAGTGCGTGAGCGGCAGCGACGGAACATCGGTACCCACGAGGCAGACCCGTTGGTAACCCTGAGCAAAGAGGCTGTCGAAGGTGTGATGCATCCGTGCTCCGAGATCGTCGCCCTGTTGGTCGAGCAGTGTGACCCCGTGACGTGCTTCCATGATGCGGAAAAAGACATGGCTGCTCGATGGGGCACAGGCGAGAAAGCGATCAATCGGCAGTTTGAACTTGCCGACTGCGGCCTTGGTGCGTTCGAGGGTGTCGAGGACGAAGCTCCCGTGGAGCGTCGCCGCCTCGTCCGCGGTCAGGGCGGGACTGAGCCGCGTCTTCACCTGTCCAGGTACCGGGGCCTTGGCAAAAATCACCATGGCAGCTGACATCTTCCCCTGTCGCTCTGATGTCTTACCACTCATGCATTCATCTCACGATGCTGTAAAAATGTTGCAGTCGATGCGGGCTCACCCCGATCCAGTACAGGAAGCGCAGGGTCCACATCAATAGAATTGTGCGGATGGGGCCGTTATTTTCCCAACGACGGAAGGCGGTCACGACATATTCGGTGACTGGGACGAGGCGCCCCGCTCGTTTGAGGCGGCGTGTGAAGTCGATATCTTCCATGAGCGGAATATCAGCGAATCGACCGATCTGTTCGAAAACCTTTCGGCGGACGAAGATCGCCTGGTCGCCTGTGGCGATGCCACTCCATCGGGAACGCCAGTTCATCAAGCCTCCGATGAGGCGGGCCACGCCGCGATGGGAATCGAAGCGAACGTTGAACCGTCCGCCGACGTAGGTGTCGTCAAGCAATGCCTCGAAGACGGCCTGTTGTGCATTCAGTGGAAGCTGGGTATCGACGTGCAGAAACAACAGCACATCACATCGACTGGCGGCAGCGCCGGCATTGAGCTGACGACCCCGCCCTTGCGATGCCGACAGAAGTCGAATGGGACTGGAAACTGAGACATGTGGGGCAAGGGAATCGGACCGAAGTTGTCGCGCGGAAGACTCTACGATAGAGCAGGTTTCATCGGAACTGCCGCCGTCTACGACGATCACCTCGTCGAATCCGAGTGCGACGGTATGGGCGAGGGTCCGGCCGATAAGCCGGGCTTCATTGAGGACCGGAATGATGACGGCAATCGTCATCTGGGCAGGATGGTGACCGGCCTGTTCAGCGCCGCGCTTTCATGGTGTGGAGCTGCACTCGGTATCTCAAGCCGCCCGTTTGGGTTCGTTGAACATGAAGTACATGACGACGACGATGGTGGACCAGAATACCACCTGCTTGTGCCAGAACAACACCTCGCCGTAATGAAAAAATGCCAAGCTGATCAGGACGGAACCGGCCATCAACGAGTAGCGAACGGTCGGATTCTCGACCACGGCATTGGCCCAAACTGCAATGCCGCCAAAGTAGATCAACAGGGGGACCACATTGATTTCAAATCCGCCGCTGATCGAGAGAAATACGTCGAGGAATCCGATGAACATCAAGGCCGTGCCGATCATCATCCCGATGACATGGGCTTGGCGGTCGGAATTGCTCTCCTCGTCAGGCCGGTGTGAGGGCCTGAGCGGACGAATCGAGGGGTCTGGGAGGTCGCTGGGTGCCATGCTTAGGCCTTAAAGTGTTTGCTCAAGGTGAGGGCTTGCCGTTGGTATGACGAGCCGAGCGTGGTGCCATACATCTGCGTCGGCACCGCTAACATTTGATCATACACTACTTTGAAGAAGGTTTGCCCGTCATGAATGAGGAACGGCACATCATGGGGGCGAACCTCCAGGACGACCTGTGTCCCCCGCATCCGACCGTCGCCATATCCAAAACCGGGGTCGAAGAATCCCGCATAGTGGGTCCGTAGCTCGCCGCAGGCGGCTTCGTAGGCCACCATTTCGGCGGCATAGCCAGGCGGCACTCGGATGCGTTCTTTGGATGCCAGGATATAAAACTCTTCTGGCTCCAGCAGCAAGCTGTCCTGCCGGTGTCGCTTCAGAGGTTCCCAGAAATCCAGCGCTGCATAGTGTCCGACTTTTGCCAGGTCGATCACATGACTATTCTTCTTGGCGCGATAACCGATCACCTGGTCCTCGCGGTCGCTGCCGGTCAGATCGATTCGCAAGAAGAGTCCTCTCTCGGTCCGGAACTCATTGGAGCGGAGCGGTTTTGGGGTGGAGGAATTGTGGAACAACAGCGGTTCTGCGGCATGAAGCTTCTGGAGCGCGGCATCCGACACGGTCGCGTCCCTGCGCACGAAGCGGATCTGATTCAACGAGTCACCAGTGCGCACTTTGATCGCGAAGGAGCGCGGCACGACTTCCAAATAGAGCGGCCCACGGTAGCCGGCCCGGATCTCGTCGAAGCCGGCATTCAGGTCGGTGACCACCCGAGTAAAGACATCCAGCCGCCCCGTCGTGCTCTTGGGATTGGCACGGGCGCGGATTGTGGCGGGCAGTTCCAAATGCTCTAAGAGGGGCACCAAATAGACATGGCCCTTTTCGAGAATGGCGCCTTGTGTGAGATCCATCTCGTACATCACGAGATCTGACTGATAAAAGTCCAGGACGTTGAGGCGGTTGCTGATAGGGGACAACTCGGGCAGGAAACTGCTGATCAGTCGGTAGGCTTTCTTCCCAAGCCGCAAATCCAGGCTGGCAGGCTGGATTTGTCGGTCTTCCACTGGCCGGTCGGCCTTGATGATACCGCGGGAGATGAGGTCTGCGATCTGCTGGTAGGGCAGAATGCCTTTCGAGGAGCCGGCACGTCTCACAGGTGCTCCCCCCCTCCGTCACGGCCGTTGCTGGTCGCACCCCACGAAGGATGGGCGCCGACCATCGGCAGTTCGCGACCTTGACCTGATCCAGGCTGAGGATAGTGGTACGTTTTGTTTTCGTAATTTCTCAAGACGGCGCCATCTTCATCGAGATTGACCAGATACTCCGCGGGAAGTAACGGAATCTTGCCTCCCCCTCCAGGGGCATCGATCACAAAATGCGGGACCGCCATGCCGCTTGTGTGGCCTTGCAATGCCTTGATGATCCGGAGCCCCGTTTCCACCGACGTCCGAAAATGATTCGTCCCCTTGGTCAAGTCGGCCTGATACAGGTAGTACGGCTTCACGCGTGCCAGCAACAATTGATGCACCAGCCGCTTCATGATCTCGGGGTCGTCATTCACTCCCTTCAGTAACACGGTCTGTGCACCGAGGGGAACCCCGGCATCGGCCAGCATCCCGCAGGCCCGTTTGACCTCCGGCGTCAGTTCGTCCGGGTGGTTGAAGTGCAAGTTCATATAGAGCGGGTGATACTTTTTGACGAGCTCGCAAAGTTTGGGCGTGATGCGTTCGGGGAGGCTGCCCGGCACTCGCGTGCCGATCCGAATTAATTCCAAATGGGGAATGGTCCGGAGCGATTTGAGCACTCGTTCCAGCAAGTGGTCCGGCAGCAACAGTGGGTCTCCCCCCGAGAGAATTACATCGCGCACTTCCTCGTGTTCGCGCAAATAGGCGATCGCCCGGTCAAGTTCCCCCTTCTTGAGAAACCCTGGTTTTCCGACTAGTCGCTTGCGTGTACAAAACCGGCAATAAATAGGGCACTGGTTAGTGACCATCAAAAGGACGCGGTCGGGGTACCGATGAACCAGATGGGGCACGGGGCTCATCAGGTCTTCTTCGAGTGGATCGTCTTCCGCGTCGGCATCCGCCATCTCCGCGCGATCGGGGACGACTTGTTTCCAAATCGCATCGCCCTTTTCCTTGATCGTGGCCAATACCGTCGGAGTGATCCGCATGGGGTACTCCCCCACGATGTCTTCGATTTCTTTCGGGTCGACACCGAGCCGGTCGGCCAAGTCTTTCGGCTTTACCACGCTCTGAGCCAGGATGCGTCTCCATTCCTCCACGTCTCTATCCTTTCACTTATGCTGTTCTGGCGGGATGGTGAAAAAGCCTGCCAGCTTTGTAAGACACTGGGCGCTCACCGTCTCGCGCCCGTGCGCGAACATGACGCTCCTTCTTCGTCGCGTCGCGCACCTCAGAGGCTCAACGTACAGATGACAGTACGCGTCGCCTTCAAGACACTGCCGGCTCACCGTCTCGCCGGCGTCCACAAACATGGCGCTCATTATTCCTCGCGCCGTGGACCTCGCTGCGGCCTCGCTGGACGGCGTTTTTGACTATCCTACGGGCGCTCTACCCGTCGTCTCCGACTCACACATCCCTCTGCTTTTTTGGCATCGAAATGGTTCTTCGACCGACTGCTGACAGGTCGAGCCGTGCAGGCTGTCGCCTGTTCGTGGCGCCGGGCTCTGTTCGTGATCCTGGGTGCTTGGTGTTCAGGTCCGGGCCAGGTCCTCACGGGTTGGCCTTGTCGTAGCGAGTCTCGAGGTGGGCGAGAATATCGTGGGTTTCCGTCAGCACGGTGTCCCCATCTTTCAAGACCGGCACATAGTATTGGCCAGACACTTCATAGACTTGTCTGCGCATCGGGCGAAAGTCCGGCACCACGATGTTGTCATAGGGGACGTTGAGTTCACTGAGACGATCTCGAACCACTGCGCAGTCCGGACACCATTGAACATGATAGAGCGTCAGTGCCATGCGTACCTACGGTGAAACCGGTTGAATGTTCATGCGTAAATGTGCCGATTGTGCTGCTGCGGCCATCCAGTCACCTTACGAAGTGACGCTCGACACCATGGCACAGGGCGCCATGATCGCATCAACCATGCCGTGGATGATTTTCTTGTTCGCAGGGCAGAGGGTGGCGAGGATACCGCCGAGTTCTGCCTTGTCGCCGACGACAAAATAGTAGGGGGACAAGCGGGCTCGGCCGGACATCGGCACCACCGTATCGGTTCGGTCATCGAGATAGGCGGACTCGAACAGGCGGCCCTTGTGAAAGTCCTGGAGCACATAGGGGGTCGTCGGAAAGGCTTGGAGGGCTTGCTCCAGGGCCGCGGCCCACTCGACTTGCGGCAGATCATGGCCGATCGAAACGCCTCGGCTGCCCCAGGCCAGTTCCGAGAAGCCCGACGGTTTGAGCACCAGTTGTCGTTCCTTCTGAGTGGTCTGGGCCAGGCGGCGAAAGTCCGACAAGGCCCGCCCCCCGATCGTGAGATGTGGGATGACCGCCGTGGGAGGTACCGGCTGCGGATCAAGGATCCAGGTTCGGGGCAGTAGCCGCCGCAAGTTCGCGCACGTCTCGGAGCCCAACGACTGTTCCCAGAAGGGCGTAAGCCCCGGATGGTGGAACAGGGCAAATGCCAGCTTCTCTTCGAGCGCGGGCTTATAGGGAGGCGTGACGGCGACATGCCCTTTCTTGGCGGCATACATGACCAGTTCGGCTTTCGGGATGTTCTTCAGATCGAAGAGTTCAAAAAAACGATACATCAGGCCGATGCGCCGTGGCCCGTCCGGATTCTGGAGAAAGAGGCCCTCTTCTGAAAAATGAATAGTCCGAGGTTCGACGCAGAAGGCCTGACACCCGATCTCCCGCAGTCGCTGGGCCATCCACTCCATTTCCGGCCGATATTCTTTGGCTTCGTCCGAGACGACGATCGCGAGGCATCCCTCCTGGTCGCCCTGCTGGGCGCGCACCATGGCGGCGAACCCCTGCAGCATGCCATCACGGCCGGCGATCAGGGGGGAACGCTCGGATTGTGTCTCTGGTGTTGGGTCATCCAGGACGAGCTGGTTGTCATAGGCGCGGGTCAAGCATCCCGTCAGGCCGATCCCGCCGGGAACGGAATCGAGCTCCGTGATGACCATGCCGTCGGCGGTGGGAATGATGTCCGGTCGAATGATGCCGGGAATGAGATTCCGAAAGCGATTCATCCGGCTATACGTGACCAGTGACTCCGGTTTTCCCTGGTCGAGATAGGTGGCGACCCACATTGGTTGAATCCCGCGCGCGCTCTCCTGATAGAGGCGGTTCAGGGCTCGGTAGAAGGCCAGGAGATCTTGTCCTAAGTGTTGAAAGAAGGCCACCTCGGATGGGGAAAGCGAAATGGGTGTCGGGGCCACGCGAAACCGTGGCAGCAGAATCGTGGAGCCGGTCGGCGCCGTTCTGTCTTCTGTCTCGGCATAGCCGTAGACCCCGGCACGAACTAGGTCATCACGGATTGCGAGACAACGTCGGCGGGCTTCGTCGGAGTTCAACGGCTCACGTAAATATTGTGCCAGTGCCAATGCAATGTCCTCGATGCTCACAGCGCAATCGCATGCACCGCACGCGCGGGTTGGATTCGAGGTGGAGCAAATCGTACCATGGCCTCTTGCGTCGGTACAAGTCGGCGGGATAGTCAGTTCTTTCGACGGCCGCCTTTGGCGGAGAGCGGGAGTGCAGGCGGCAGGGAGAAAATATTCGAACAGTAGGACCCTGCGCGGGTTAGTGCTACAATGCGGCCACATCTCATGACGAGCCCATTCGCTCCAGTCTCCCTCACGACTTGCTCGCGACCCATGGCTGGCTCTCCCTTACAAATCGTTCCGAGCGCGACCTGTCTGCACTGTGAGGTCTGTTGTCGGTTTCCCGAACGAGACAGCTTCTTGCGGCCGTTCTTCACGGCAGAGGAAATTGAGACGGCGATTGCGGCCGGCCTTGCACCGGAACACTTTTCGACTGCAGCGGGGACACAAATCAATCTGGTGCCGAATCCGACAGATGAAGGGTACGTCTGCCCGGCGTTCGACAGCGCAACTTCGCACTGTCGCATTTATGACGTCCGTCCGTTGGACTGCCGATTGTACCCGTTTGCGTTGATGTGGGATGCCGCGCACGTGCATGTCGTGCTCGGGTGGGATACGAAGTGCCCCTACCTACGCGAAACCATACCGGCCGCGATCGACCGGGCGGCCGACGAGATTGCGCAATGGTTGGAGCAGGAAGCTCGAGTCGCCACCATCGCGCGCTATCCCAGGCTCATTGGACGATTTCAAGAGGATGTGATCGTGTTGCGGTCCCTTGAGAGGCTGACCGAGCGGGTGCAGCAGGGCAAGGCTCTACTGACCACGCAGGCCCTTACCCTTCAGGACCGAGGGCGCATTGAAACGGCGCTCGCTTTCAGTGTCGGCCATCATGAGATGCCTCTGGCGGCGGCATCCTTCACCTACCATTATATCTGGCGGCATGTATTGACCTATTCGTGGGCCGACCTGCACAACCATGTCTGTCTGTTTGCCGAATCTCCCGATGGTGTCTTCATGGTCTCGCCGCCGTTGGGGGCCGGCCCGCTCGCGCAGCCGCTGGACGCGGCCTTTCGTTTCATGCGCGAACGGAATGGCCACTCTTTAGTGACGCGGGTAGAAAACGTGCCGGAGGCTTGCGTGGACGAAGTCCGGAAGCTGGGCTACCGGGTGATCGCCAAAGAGGCCGACTATCTCTATGGCGCATCCGATCTGGCCGACCTCACGGGTGAGACCTACAAAACGCCCCGGGCCGCCTGCAACCGATTCCTGCGGGAACAGGGCGGAGTGCTTGAGCCCTACGACGCACGCGATCGAACGGCTTGTCTAAGCCTGTTTCACGAATGGAGCGAGCAGAAACAGCAGGCAGGCGCGGATGACTGGGGGCGTGCGCTCTTGCAGGATGCCGCCGGTGCGCATGAGACGGCCTTGTCCTCAGCTCATGAGCTGGGCCTCACCGGCGCCGTGGTTCGAGTCGAAGGCCGCATTCGGGCCTATACGATGGGGCTGTGGTTGAACCCGGTGGTGTTTTGCGTGTTGCTGGAAGTGGCTGACCGGAATATTGCGGGACTGGCTCCGTTTATCTTTCGTGAATTCTGTCGCCAAGCTCGCGCCAA
>JAHFEW010000028.1:0-21759 GCA_023248215.1 Nitrospira sp. | reverse complement strand
TTGGTTTGCCGATGCTCGAAGACGTGCTCCTGGAAACGGTGCGCGAGATTCAACGCACCGACGAAGCCGTTGGGTCCTTTGAGTATCAGTTCTTGACCAAAGAAGGCGTGATCTTCGTAGACTCAGTCGCCACCGGCATGGATCGGATCAATTTGAAGGAAGTCGGCCTGCCGTCGGCGGTGCTCAGTGGGTCGGGCAAGGCGGGGTATGTCGAGGAAGAGCATGCACGGCGCCATGTGCCGGTGGTGACGGGGTATGCCCAGACCAATGGATATAGCGACTATTCCGGCTTGCAATGGACGATTCTCTTACGGATGGATCGTGACGTCATCTTGCGGCCGATCCGGGCCATGATGTGGAAGCTGGGCATTGCCGGTGTGGTCGTTTGGCTGCCGATGGTGGGGTTGCTGCTGTGGGCCACCGGGCGGTTGCGTGACCAGCATCGGCAGGCGCAGCAAGAGAGTGAATGGGCGCGCGCGGCGGAGGCGGCGCTCCTGCAGAGCCAGGAACGCAACCGCGTCATCGTCGATACGGCGCTGGACGCCGTGATCTCTATGGATGCGGCCGGTATCATCACGGATTGGAATGCCCAGGCGGTCAACATTTTTGGGTGGCAGCGGGAGGAAGCACTCGGTCGTCGCGTATCGGAGACGGTGATTCCTCTTCGCGCTCGGGAGGCGCATGAACGCGGGCTGCATCATTTCTTGGAGACGGGGGAAGGCGGGATCCTCAACCGGCGGATCGAGATGTTGGGCAGCCATCGTGACGGCCACGAGTTTCCCGTTGAAATCACCATTTCTCCGGCCAAACTCGGCGACGCCTATATTTTCAGCGCGTTCCTCCGGGATATCACCGCTCGGAAGCGTACGGAGCGCCAGCTTGCTTCGCAGTATGCCGTCACGCGGGTGTTGGCGGAGTCTCGCACATTGGAAGAGGCTGGGCCGAAGATCCTCCAGGCCATCTGTGAAAGTCTGGAATGGGAGTTGGGGGTGTTCTGGCGGCTTGACCGGCAGGGAAGCGTCTTGCGTTGCCTCGATGTCTGGCAATCGCCCGGTTTGAATGCCGAAGAGTTTGTCCTGTCCACCTGGCAGCACATGTTTGCGATCGGCAAGGGGCTTCCTGGACGGATTTGGCAGGCCGGACAGCCGACCTGGATCATCGATGTCGTGCAGGAAGCAAACTTTCCTCGCGGCGGTGCCGCCGCGAGGGTGGGATTGCACGGGGCGTTCGGGTTCCCCGTTCGGGTCGGCACCGAGGTCGAGGGCGTGATCGAATTGTTCCGGCGCGAGATCAAGGAGCCGGATGAACAGTTGCTCAAAATGGTCGCCGACGTGGGCCTCAAGATCGGGCAGTTCGGCGAGCGGGCGCGGGCGGAGGACGCGCTTCGGCGCACGGAAGCGCAGCTCCAACAGTCGCAAAAGATGGAAGCTGTCGGACGGCTGGCCGGTGGAGTGGCGCATGATTTCAACAACATGTTGACCGTCATTCGAGGGTACAGCGAATTGGTGTTGAGCCGTCTGAGTCCGACCGATGGGTTTCGAAAGGAACTGGAAGAAGTGAAGAAGGCGGCTGATCGCGCTTCGGGTCTCACCGGACAATTGCTGGCATTCAGCCGCCGGCAATTCATCGCGCCGAAGGTGTTGGATCTGAATGCTGTTATCCACAATATGGAGGGCATGCTTCGGCGTCTGTTGGGAGAAGACATCGTCGAGCTCTGTACGGTCTTGGATCCCAATTTGGGACAGCTGAAGGCCGATCCCGGTCAGGTCGAGCAGGTGATTATGAACCTGGCTGTGAATGCCCGTGATGCCATGCCGAGCGGTGGCCGTCTGACGGTGGAAACCAGCAATGTGCAGTTTGGGCAGCGGAGAAACCGCCCACCGATGGGAGCCGAGCCCGGTTCCTACATCGCGCTGATCGTTCGTGATACAGGCCACGGCATGGACGAAGACACGCAGTCGCATGTCTTTGAGCCGTTTTTTACGACCAAGGAAAAAGGCAAGGGCACGGGGCTCGGGCTTTCGACGGTCTACGGGATCGTCAAACAGAGCGGCGGATGTATCGAGGTCGAGAGCAAACCGGGACGGGGGGCGACCTTCAAGATTTTCTTCCCGCAGGTCGAGGGTGTGAGCCAGGGCGCCGAAGCGGCCGCAGTCGGCGGGGAATCGGTCAAAGGGCGCGAAACGGTATTATTGGTGGAGGATGAACCGGGTGTCCGCAGGCTGGTGAACGAAACGCTCCGGTTGCACGGCTATACGGTGTTGGAGGCGCGGCATGGGATTGAAGCGTTGCTGACCGGTGCCAAACATGCGGGACCCATCCACTTGCTGCTCACCGATGTGGTGATGCCGCAGATGAGTGGCCCTGAAGTCGCCGAAAAACTTGCCACGGTTCGTCCGGACGTCAAAGTGCTCTATATGTCCGGTTACCCGGACCACCCTGCCTTTTCCAAGGGAGGCATCGATACCGAGCACTCGTTCCTGCAGAAACCCTTCACCCCCAGCACCCTCGCTCAAAAGGTTCGGGAAGTGCTCGACGGATCGACCGTCGCCTGACGGATGCTGTCGGCAGAGACGCGGGCGCGCTTCCGGCTCCAGCGGGCCGCTTGAACTTCCGGCTCATTTCCGTTTATCGTGGCGAACCGTGCAGGCCATTCACTACAACGCAGGAGTGTCGGAATGAACGAGGGGCGTGTGGCTTCGGTTCCGAAAGGGCAGGAACTGGAAATCGATCGATATCGGATCGCACGCGAGCCGTTTTACGCCGAGGTTCGGGGCGAGGTCGGGCTTTTCACGATTGCGGCGCAGAGCCGCATGCCGGTGATGCTCAAAGGGCCGACGGGTTGCGGCAAAACGCGGTTCGTCCAACACATGGCCCATTGCCTGGGACGTCCGCTCATCACCGTGGCCTGCCACGAAGACCTCACCGCATCCGATCTCGTCGGCCGCTATTTGCTGAAGGGGCAAGAGACCATATGGATGGACGGTCCCCTCACCCTCGGCGTCAAACATGGGGCCATCGTGTATTTGGATGAAATCGTCGAGGCGCGGAAAGACACCACCGTCATTATCCATCCCCTGAGCGACGACCGGCGGCTTCTGCCGATCGAAAAGAAGGGGCAGGTGATTGAAGCGGTCGACGACTTCATGCTGGTCATTTCGTACAACCCCGGCTACCAGAGTATTCTGAAAGATCTTAAACAGAGCACCAAACAGCGGTTTATGGCGATCGAGTTCGACTACCCGCTTCCGGACATCGAGAGCCGGGTCGTCGCGCATGAAGCCGGGGTGAGCGCCGAGATTGCGCAGCGGCTCGTCAAGATCGCCGAGAAGGTCAGAAATCTCAAGAATCATGGGCTGGAGGAAGGCGTGAGTACCAGATTGCTGATCTATGCGGCCACGTTGATCAAGCAAGGAGTCCCGGCCGATCGAGCCTGTGAGGTCGCCATTGCCCGTCCGATTACCGACGATCCGGACATGCTGCGCAGCATCATCGAAGTCGTGAAGGCGATCTTCTGAGCAGGCCGTCCGGTTCGATGCCTTGAGACTGCGCCTGCAGGAACTCTTTGACCAGCTCCAATCCTAACCGACATAGCCACACGACGACAGGGGAACCGGTCGTTCGCGCCATGACCGGAGGGGCTGGGATCTCGGTGCATGTCCAGCCAAGGGCGTCGCGCACCGAATGTGTGGGGATCCACGGTGGTGCTCTGAAAATTCGCGTGGCGGCGCCGCCGGCCGACGGAGCCGCCAACGACGAATTGTGTCGATTCCTCGCCCGCCAATGTGACGTGCCGCTCAGCGCCATACAGATTCTGACGGGAGCGGGTAGCAGGCAGAAACGCGTGTTGGTCAGGGGGCGGTCTGTTGAGCAGGTGCGCAAGCGATTCCAGCTTGAATGAAAGGAAGCTCGATGACGAGGTCATTCTGTTGTGCGTCGCAGTCGGCAGGAGTAAGGGCACGGGGTGGCCGAATGGCCATGACAGCGCCCGTGGAGTCGGATCGCCAGAATCCTCTCCACCCGAGGTCCGGCGAAGAGGCGCAGGTGTGAAGGCCTCTCAAGCATCCGCCCTCCTGATCCTCCTCACGGTAAGCAGCCTCATGGCTTGCGCAGGGCCCGAGCCCATTCTCAGATCCAATACCCAACTACAACTCTATGGCAAGGATACGGCGGAGCGTGAAGCGGCCGTGTGTGGGCTGAAAGCCGAGCGCGCCGGCCTGCGCCATGGGACCAATCGAAGCGGGAATGCCGGTGCCGGTGCCGCGTTGGGTGTCGTTGGCGGGGCGGCAGTGGGGGCATCTACCGGCTTGATCGGCGGCCCGACGGGTATCGCCATCGGGGCGGCGGCGGGCGGGGTGGTCGGCGGTCTTCTGGGGCTTCTTGCCGGTACGTATAAGCCACTGGAGCCGCAGCAGGACTATGCAGCCTTCGTCGAACGTTGTCTGAGGGAAAAGGGCTACGAAACCGCTGGTTGGCAGTAATAGAGCGCCTGCTTCAAGATGGAGGAGAAGGCGCTGGACGGGTCAAAACGTAAAGCATCCCGAGTAATTGGCCAGCAGGCACTGAAAGCGGATCGAGATTCGCTCCAACCGCTCCAGCTTTTGCGGCGTCGGCAATGAGCTGTCGACAGCGCGCAGCCATTCTGCATCTTTCCTCAACTTGTACAGCGACCATCGCGAGGTGCCTGGGATCAACCTGTCGCCGTGCGACGCCTGGTCGACAATGTTGCGGAATGATGCCACCTCATCGGCAAACTCCACGCGATTCGCATTGAATGTGTAGGGCGTCTCGTCCTGATCGATCAGGGCGATGAGGCGCCGGAGCCATTCGATGGTGGCGGCCATTCGTTCGTAGTGCAGGCTGTCAGTGACGTCCTGCGGCGTGTGGTATCTGGGTGTGCGTCCGGTTGAGAGAAAGAGAAACGGTACGCTGTGGTTGCGAAAGACGTCGTAGTCGCTGAAGGCTTCATGCCCGTGATCGGGAATTTCTTCGACCAGGTGAATCCCCACCGGCATGATCGTGAGGGGCGACGCCACTGTTTCTTTCAGCCGCCGGTACAGGCCTGGGCTTTTCTCCGCGCCGGCTGCAAAAATCGCGTCCTTCAGCGGTGTCCACTGCACTCCGCCCATGAGATCCATGATGATCACGGCCTGGAGATTGTCCGCGCGGCCGATTTCCTCCGGCAGGTGATGGAAGAAAAACTGCGATCCCATCACGGGGGTGCCGAAGTACGGAGCCTCCTCACTGTTAAAGGCCACAAAGACGACGGTGTGGTGAGAGTGGGCGGCCATCCGCCGGGCGGTTTCGATCAGAATGGCGATGGAAGACGCGTTGTCGTCTGCGCCAAGGTAAGGGCCGCCGAGATGGTCGTAGTGAGCGCCGATCAGAATCCATCGTGTGGGGTCTGTTCCGGTGGCCGGCGGTATGAAGCCGATGAGGTTGTCGCCGATCTGGGGCGAGATCGTCTGTCGATAACCGGCGAGAGAAGGAAGCGGTTGGAGGCCGACCGCTCGAAACTGGTCTTCGATGAATTGGGCCGCCTGACGATTGCCAGGTGAATCAGGGGGGCGGCCTGTTAGCTCGGGGCTAGCCAAGAACGACACATGTTGCTGTAGGCGCTGGGCGGAGACCGTATCGATCGGTAACATCCGTGGATCGATGGCCTCCATCGTGCCCAAACAGCCGGTAGAGGCCAGAGATAGCAGGAGGGGCAGGGCGGAGAGGATCAGGGAGGAGAAGCGACTTCGATTCGGCGACTTGTGCGGGCTCACGGTTGTGAGGGAGGATCGGAGGCTGCCGGCTGTTCGATTTCTTTGGGTGCCATCGGGAGCGCCTTGTGCCGGAGCGCCCGGCCTTTTTCGGGGGTCGGATCCGTGATGAGGCCATAACATTGGCGGCCTTCGTGGTCTTCAGGCAGATACTCGGTGATCGGCATGCCGTCTTCCCGGACGAAGAGCAGGCAATGACAATATTTATAGATCTGCATTTCATCGCAGGCGCACATCCACCGTCGCAACTTGGCTTCGGCCTGCTTGTCCGGGTAAAAGTTGCACGGGCACAAGGGTTTGCCCAACTCGTCGACGTGAGCAGCGAGGCCTAGCACGACCGCGTTGGTGACGGCCGGATTCGGGTGCATGGCCGTGCCGCTCTTCTCGGCAAAGCCCTTTACATACTTCCACATCTTGTCGAGGCTTTCTTTGCTCGGCTCAGCCATCCCGTCCCCCGCTGTACAACTACACAGTGATAATTCGGTCTTGCGCAGACTGCGTGCCCACGAGGACACAGTTTACAAGCGAAATTGTGTCCTTTACAATCCACAACTTCCGGCAAAATGGACTGTCGATCTATGACTTCGGGACGCTCCCAGCAACAACTTCGCGACCGGTTGGCCGACCAGCTCGGGCCTGATTCTGCCGCGGCAGTGATCAACGCCATCGCCCACTCCTCCACTAGACAGGACACCATTGAGGGTGTGCTGGTGTTGCTGGACGAACTGACGGAAGAGGCGCCGAAAGCCGGCAAGGGCGCCATCGACGCGCTGGCGGACATGCAACGTCGTGAGGTCCTGGCCGATGTCCTCCCCTGGCTCGATCTCGGGGTGGCCATCGCGGCGGACTCTGGCGCATTAGCATTGAGATTTTTCAAGGAGAGCCCGCTGCTACTGGGCCTCCTCGATTCCTCGAAGCGGAAGGTTGTGCTGGAAACCGGGTTGGAACTGGCTGATCGCAACGCGAATGTGGCAGTGGAATTCATCCGCATTGCACCGGAGGCGGTCGGAGTCTTGCCCACGGCCGACTGGTCCACATGGATGGATCTGGCTTGTGAGTTGGCGGAAACCGATTTTGCCTTGGCGGTTGAATACATCCGGCAGATCCCCTCGATTGCGCGCGTCCTCTCCCTCGACGGCGTCCGTTCCTGGGTGCAGTTCGGGACGAAATTGATTGTCGAGAATAGTCTCGGCAAGCCGGATTACCTGGGCGCGTTGGAGTTCTTCCGAACGAGCCCGGCCATTTTGGAGGATATCCCCGAGCAGGCCCAACGCAACCAGGTGATTCGGCTAGGGGCGCAGATGGCGGAGCGATCGCCGGAAGCCGGTATTGCTGTCCTGTCGGAGGCCCCCACGATTTTGCGGCGGCTTCCCACCGAGGATTGGCGGGTGCAGGTGCTTCGATATGGTCTGCTGGTCGCAGAGCGCGATGCCGAGACGGCACTGGCCTATATCCGTCGATGTCCTGAATTGGTCGCCTTGATCGGCGGGGGCGAGGGTGCGCAGGAGAAGTTCCAGGCCTGGTTTGCCTCCGCCATGGAGGTGCTGGAGTATAGCCTGGATGGGGGCAGGGCCTACTTTGCGATGGAGACAGAGAAGGCCTTGGGCGCAGTGTCGCAAGCCCTCAGCGGCGTGCCCTTGCGGCAGGTTGCCCGGCGCATCAAGATGTTCGCTCAAGCGCTCTGCGGTCGCGATGTGCGTATTTACGATCTGCCGGATTCTCTCGAGTCGGGTCAGCCGATGGCTCGCGCGACGGTGAGCGAGGATGGACGAAGCATTGGATTGCCCTCGATCGTCAGGCGTTATCCGACCTTCGACGAGAACGTGCGCCTGTACATGGTGATGGCGGCGCATGAGGCCGGACATCTGGAATTCGGCACGTTCGAGTTACCCATTGGCCAATTACAGGACTTGGTCGAGGATCTCGGGCAGCGGTATGGGCGGCCCGCCTCGAAGGAAGCTCGGACTTTAGGCGATGTGTTTGCGCGATACCCCCAGCCTGGTCTGATTCGCGATCTCTGGGCCCTCCTCGAAGATGCCCGAGTCGAGCATTTGCTGCGTGCCGAATATCCTGGCTTGAGCCGCGACCTGGCGCTCATCGCCAAAGATGCGGTTAGCGTTCGAAGTCTTGTCCATGGAATGACAGTGCGCGAATTGGTCGTCGACCAGCTCCTGCTGCTCTCCATCGCCGAAGTTGGATCTGTCACGATTCCTGCTGTCGTACAGGATGAAGTCGATCAGCTCTGGGCGCTCTGTCAGACGCTCTTCCGCCCGTCGGCAACTGCCGAGGAAGCCGTGCGACTGGCCGACCGCCTCTACGTGCGTATGGACGAGCTACTCGCCATCAGGCGGGAAGCTGTCCTGATTCAGGATGAATCGGAGGCTCAAGAGCAATCGATCCCTGCGCCAAAATCTTCAGAAGATCTCTCGGACACCTACCGTCCGATGGACAACTGGGATTATCGCGGGGCGATGGATCCCAACCTGGTTCGTGACCGCACTGAATCTTCCCATGAACAGGCGGCGGGTTCTGGCCAAGGCGATAGTGAGGGGGGCGCCGGTTTGGCCGGTGAGTCCGGGGGATCGTCCGGAGCGGGAACGGCTCGCTCGCAACAGACCTCGCAAGACGTCCTGGTTCCTGGCCGTCGTCAGCCGTCGCTCGTCGAGGAGGTCCTGGCAGTGGAAGGCGAGGGGCTGCGCCCTGAGGACGAAAAGATCGGAGCCGTGAAGGCGGTTCGCTATCACGAATGGGATGCCGCCATCCAGGATTATCGGATGAACTGGTGCCGCGTGGTCGAGCGTGAGGCGATAGAGGGATCGTCTGATTTTGTGGAGGCCACCTTGGCGGCGCAGGGGGGAACAGTGAGGCTGCTGCGGCGCTATTTTGAAAGCCTCCGCCCTCCTGGGCTGCGGCGCATTCCTGGTCAACTCGATGGGGAAGACTTGGATATGGATGCGGTCATCAGCCGGTTAGCCGATCTCGCGGCGGGCATCGAACCATCGGAACGGATTTATGTGCGACGTGAAAAACGGGAACGGGACGTTGCCGCGGCGTTTTTGGTGGATCTCAGCGGGTCTACCAGCCGGCAGGTCGACCAAGGACGGCGGATCATCGATATCGAAAAACAGGGCTTGGTACTCCTGTGCGAAGCGCTCACGGCGATCGGAGACCAATTTGCCGTGTACGGGTATTCTGGACAGGGACGAAATCAGGTGGATTTCGTGGTGGTGAAGGCGTTCGACGAACTCGTGACCGGCCGCGCAGGGGCCAAGTTGGGTGGGATTGTTCCACTGCAGCAGAATCGCGACGGCGCGGCCATCCGGCATGCAACGAGTAAGCTCCTTGCCCGCCAGGCGAAGACGCGGATTCTGGTGATCATCAGCGACGGCCGTCCATTGGATGACGGGTACAAGGATGAATATTCGCTGGAAGATACGCGCATGGCCCTGCGGGAAGCGCGCACCAGAGGGATTGAACCCGTCTGTATTACGATCGACAAGCAGGCCGACCCCTATCTGCGTCGGATGTATGGGGATGTTCGATATGTGGTGATTGATCGTGTGGAGGGGTTGCCGGAGAAGCTCCCAAGGATTTACCATCGGCTGACGGCCTGAATGGTCGTGAACGAGTCCTTTTCAGCACTGGAGCATACCCACGATGATTGAGCAGCCATCACGACCGACCGTGCCGCCCTGGCTTTACAAACTGTTTACCGGCCATCAATATCCCTATGTTCGGCGGCAGGCCAAGTTTGCGAACCGGGATTTCAAGCCGGGCGAGGAGCGCCCAGAACCCACGCGGACCGAGATTGATGCCAAGTTTTGGGAGATCTACCCGCGTTGTACCGCCAAAATTCTCGAGGAAGTCAAAGCCGGCATGATCGTGGTGTTCCACGAGTTGGGTGAGTATCCCGCGGGTGGCTACCAGGGTTTGGTTGAGACGCCCGAAGACTTTCTCGCGGCGAACTATGGGAAAAAGAAAATCAAAGTGAATTTTTATGACGGTGATAATTTTGTGTGCACAATCAATTTCAAGGTCGGGGGATGGACAGGGCACGAACACGCGTGAAGGGTAAGGGGTGAGGTGTAAGGGGGCTTTGCACTTCACGCTTCACGCTTCACGTTTCACGAGGTGGGATGATGGGGCGACCGAAAATTACGGTAGTGGGCGCGGGCAATGTCGGCGGGACTGTCGCGCAACGGCTGGCTGAGAAAAATGCGTACGATGTCGTGCTGGTCGACATTGTGCCGGGGATCCCGCAAGGGAAGGCGCTGGATATTACCCAGGCTGGGCCTGTGTGTGGCTATAGCACACGCGTCGTCGGCACGAACGGGTATGAGGCGACGGCCGGGTCATCCATCGCGGTCATTACGTCGGGCATCCCCAGGAAACCGGGGATGAGCCGGGATGAGCTCTTGGTGACGAATGCGAAAATCGTCCAGACGGTGGTGAGGGAACTGGTGGCTCGTTCGCCGAATGTCATCCTCATCCTTGTGACCAATCCGTTGGACGCCATGGTGCATGTGGCGCGACAGGTCAGTGGGCTGACGAAATCGAGGGTGCTCGGCATGGCGGGAGTGCTCGATACGGCGCGGTTGCGGTCGTTCGTCGCGGAAGAATTGAACGTGCCAGGGACGGACGTGCAGGCGATGGTACTGGGCGGGCACGGGGATACCATGGTGCCACTGGTTCGGCAAACGACGGTGACCGGAAAACCGATCACGGATCGGCTGTCTCCTGAGCGGCTCGCGGCGTTGATCAAGCGCACGCAAGACGGCGGCGCTGAGATCGTGGGCTTGCTCAAGACGGGTAGTGCATTTTATGCGCCTTCCGCTTCTGCGGTCGATATGGTTGAGGCGATCATGAAGGACGAGAAGCGCGTGGTGCCCTGTGCCATGCTTTGCGAAGGCGAGTATGGATTGAAGGATGTCATTGTGGGCGTGCCCGTCACGCTGGGTCGTGGAGGGGGAGAGTCCATCGTCGAATATGACCTGACCGTCGAGGAGCGGACGGCGCTGCAAGCTTCGGCCGGCGCGGTGCGGGAACTGTGTGCAGTCGTTGATCGGCTGCTGACCGTTTAGCTGGCTATTCACCAGAGTGCTTGTTAGGTAGGTTGCTTGACAAGGCTCCACAGCCTACAGTAGAGAACGTGGCTTGCACTAAACCGTTTCAGTTGGGGGACCTATGAAATTTCTCGAAGATCCGTATCAGACTTTGGGCGCAGGGCTTGCGCTCTCTGTCGGATTGATAGTCGTGTATCTGGGTGTGGTTGGAGTGGGGGCGGGGGAGGCCGACTGGTTCGGTCTGATCGTCCGCTGGATCCATTTCCTAGCAGGGATTACCTGGATCGGACTGTTGTACTTTTTTAACCTCATCAACGCGGGCTTTCTCAAGAGCCTGGATGGGCCGACGAAGAACATCGTGATTCCGAAGCTGATGCCGGCTGCCCTGAATTGGTTTCGCCATGGCGCCACGGTGACCGTCCTCGCGGGCATTGTGCTCTACGGCTATCTCTATGCGAAGGGGGGAACGGGGGCCATTGCGCTGGGGATCGGCGGCCTTCTCGGAATCATCATGATGGGGAATGTCCACGGGATTATCTGGCCGAATCAGAAGAAGGTCATTGCGGCGGTGGCTGCCGCTGCACAGGGCACTCCTGCGCCGCCGGAGATGGCTCAGTGGGGGAAGACGGCCTTGATCGCCTCGCGTATCAACTTTTTGCTATCCATTCCCATGTTGTTCTTCATGGGTGCGGGGAGCCATTTTAAGTAACGACGCGGGTGAGACGTGCAACGGGGATTGGTCGTTCGAGAGGATGGCCAGTCCCTTTTTTCTTGCCTTGATCAATGCTCGAAACCTGCATCGAACGCCTGAGAGTCTTTGGGCTGAGTCACTCTAGGTCTATCAGCCCTAACTGATTGAGATTCAGGCCTAATCAGCCTGACTTGGCTTGACGGCCCCTGGGGGGCAGCCTTATAGTACATTCCTGCTAACCTGGGGGTGCTACCCCCGAAAGGGAACAACCGTGACCCTATCTCAACCAAGGGTATTGCAGAAGCTTGAAGGGGCCCCCTGGGAAATTGATCCCTATCTCCGAACCGGCGGGTATGAAGCCTGGCGGAAATGTCTGAAAGACCTCACGCCGGATGACATCGTCGGAGAAATTAAGAAGGCCGGCTTGCGCGGGCGTGGAGGAGCCGGTTTCCCTACCGGCACGAAATGGGACAAGGTCCTCAACCATAGGGTGAAGGAGCGGTACTTTGTGTGCAATGCAGGGGAACATGAACCGGGCACCTTCAAGGACCGCCATCTCCTGAAGCATATCCCTCATCAGCTGATCGAGGGGTGCTTGATTGCCTCTCGAACTGTGAATGCCAAAGCATCCTATATCTACGTGAATCATGAGTATGAGGAAGAAGAAGCCAACCTGAGGAAAGCGATTACCCAGGCGCGGGAACGCGGACTGTTGGGGAAGAACATTCTTGGTACGGGCATCGACCTCGACCTCGAAGTGTTTTCCGGCCACGGCAGCTATGTAGCGGGCGAAGAGACGGCTATGTTGGAGTCGATGCAAGGACGTCCGGCGATGCCGCGTCAAAAGCCGCCGTTCTATCCGACCGATTTTGGGCTGTACGGCAAGCCGACCCTGGTGAACAATGTTGAAACGCTCTGCAATATTCCGCAGATTTTGAGAAACGGCGCCGCGTGGTTTACTCAGGTAGGCACGGAGAAATGTCCTGGGACCATGCTCTTTTCGCTCAGCGGGGCGGTGAACAGGCCCGGCGTGTATGAAATGCCGATGGGGATTACGATCAGGGATCTCGTCGAGACCTGTGGTGGTGGTGTCCCCAATGGGCGCAAGATCAAGGCCGTGTTTCCTGGAGGACCTGCCTTCTCGATGGTGACGGCGGATCAGCTGGATCTCACGATGGATTTCGATTCGCTCAAGAAGGCCGGAACCGGGCTGGGTTCTGCTGGGACTATCGTGATTGACGATGCCACCTGCATGGTGGCGGCTACTCTTAAATACTCCAACTTCTTCAAGGGCGAAAGTTGCGGGCAGTGCCCTCCATGCCGGATGGGCACGATCAACCTGGCGACCTTGGTCGACAAAATCGAGCGTGGAGAGGGAAGCCAAAAGGACCTCGACTCCTTGCTGCAGCTCTGTGGATTTGTGAAGGGGACAGGATATTGCACGCTCATCACCGGTGCCGCAGTGTTGGTGCAAAGCAGCCTCCGATTGTTTCAGCACGAATTTGAAGAGCATATTCGCATGCAGCGTTGTCCATTTCAGCCGGTCCGGGCCGGAGCCGGCGCAAGTGCTTAGAGGAGAAGTTGCATGCCGCGTGTGAGTTTTCTCCATCCAGATGGCAAGAGCGGAGAGGTTGAGGCGAACCTCACATTGTTGGAGGCGGCCAAGGCCCTCGGGTTCGAGCTGAATAATGACTGCGGGGGCAATGCGTCCTGCACGACGTGCCGCGTTGAAGTGCAGATGGGCGAGGACAATCTTTCCGAGATTGATTTTGACGAACAGGATTTGTTGGATCGTGAAGCCCTGTCTGAGCCCTGGCATCGGCTCGGTTGCCAAGCGAAGGTCTTGGGCGATGTCGTGGTTCGAGTTCCGGAAACCAAGTGGGTGCAACCCACAGCGGCGGCCTCGATTGAGGGAGGGAAAAGGGGAGCCGGGCTTCCGTAAGCTCCCGAGAGATGGTAAACTGACACAACGTGCGGAACACGTAGTTCACAAGGAGGATCCATATGGTGACGATTACGCAATTGGCAGAGCAGAAGATAAAAGAACTCATGGCCGAGGAAAAAGATGTCGTCGGTCTGCGGGTGTATGTTCGTGGCGGTGGGTGCCACGGCTATCAATACGGAATGGCCTTTGAATCCAAAATGGCCGACGACGATACGGTCATCGAAAAGGGTGACGTGAAAGTCATAATGGACTCCCAGAGCGCTCCGCTGCTCCAAGGTGCGGAAGTCGACTACGTCGATAGCCTGCAGGGGTCAGGATTTTCGATCAAGAACCCGCAAGCGAAGACGACCTGCGGTTGCGGCAGTTCTTTCAGTGCGTAAGAGATTTCCGGTTGTCGCGCAACCGGAGTGCCGATTTCTCATTGAGTGAAGCAGCAAGCCGGGAGCGGTTCCCATTCTAGACGGGAGCCCTCCCGGCTTGTTTGTTCTGATATTCCATCAGGAGAGCCGTCTCGATGTCTCAGGCCACGATCACTCGCCGATATCGTTTCTGCGCGGCGCATCGACTGCATACCGATCAACTGTCGGCTGAGGAGAATTGGGCCACCTTCGGGAAATGTAATAATCCAAATGGACATGGACACAATTATGTGGTGTTTGTGTCCGTCAAGGGCGACATTGATCCGAGTACCCACCAGGTGCTTGATGGGCAACGGCTTGATGCAATAGTCGAGCGGACGGTGGTGCAGCGCTTTGATCATCAGGATTTGAATCAGGACGTAGAATTTGCGACCCAGACCACGACCGGAGAAAATCTGGTGCTGCTCATTTGGGATCTGCTCGTCAAGGAGATTCCGGCGGGACGATTGGTCAAGGTCGGCGTGATTGAAACTCGAGACAACTACTTCGAATACTCCGGCTCCGCGGAGGGTACGCGGAAAGAACATGAGGTCAGGCATGGCTAAAGTGGTTCCAGGGTCCCGCGCCAGACGGTTGCGCATTTCATCGCGGGATGAACCAGCGACCGACCAGGACCCGATTGAGGCGTTGGTGACGCAACTTATGCTGCACGTGGGAGAGGCCCCGGAACGCAACGGGTTGCTGAATACGCCGAAGCGGGTCGCGAAGGCCATGCGGTTTATGACACAGGGGTATCGCCAGGATATCGACCATCTGCTCAATGGGGCCCTGTTTCCGATCGAGTATGATGAAATGGTCATCGTCAAGGACATCGACTTCTTCAGTATGTGCGAGCACCATCTGCTGCCGTTCTTTGGAAAGTGTCATGTCGGCTATCTGCCGAACAAGAAAGTCGTGGGACTCAGCAAGATCCCGCGGGTGGTGGACGCATTCAGTCGGCGCCTGCAGGTACAGGAACGGTTGACCGTGCAGATCGCAGAGACCCTCAAGAAGAAACTGAATGCGCATGGTGTGGCCGTGGTCATGGAAGCACGACACCTTTGCATGATGATGCGGGGTGTCGAAAAGCAAAATACGGTTGCCGTGAGCAGTTCAATGTTAGGCGTCTTTCGCACACAACAGCAGACCCGGGAAGAGTTTTTGGAACTGATCCGTGGCAGTAGCGTGAGAGACGGGAGTTAGCGGGTCCTCCGTTCCGGTCCCTCATCGCAACCCTTCGACGAAGCCTTTCACCAGATCATTAAACACATTGGGCTGTTCCAGGCTACTCAAGTGTCCGGCGGCAGGGATGACGGCCAGCCGGGCGCCGGGGATTTCTGCCGCCATCAATCGGGCGTCGGCGAGAGGCGTGGTACTGTCTTCCTGGCCGATCACAACAAGGACAGGGCAGGTCGTGGCGCGGAGGTGTGGGACTGAATCAGACCGATCAGCCATCGCCATCAGGTCGACGACGATACCGCTGACCGGTGCGGCCTGGATCGTCTTCCGAACGTATTCGACGAGATCGGGTTTGGTCTGCAGTGATGTGGGCCCAAGAAGTTTAGAGAGCATGATTTCAGCGACCGCTCCGGCACCCTGACTGAAGGCCGTCTGGGCCAGATGGAATCGTCCCGTTCGACCGTCCGGGCTATCCGCCTGCGCTCGGGTATCAGCCAGCACCAACGCCTTCAGCCGGTTTCCATATTTCCGGGAAAAGGCAAAGCTGACATACCCTCCCATTGACAGCCCGACCAGGACTGCCTGTGGAACAGCCAGATGGTCGAGCAGTGCACACACATCGTCGGCATAGTGGTCGAGTGAAAAGTCCCAGAGCGGGGCATCCGACTCGCCGTGTCCGCGCAGGTCGATCGCAATCGTCCGGAATTGCTGGGACAACAGGGCGATTTGCGGCGCCCACATCGAACGATTCAGGGGGAAGGCGTGGAGGAAGACCAGCGGCAAACCTGTGCCCTGGTCGTCATAGGCCAATCGAATGCCATTGGCGTCATAAAACATCGGTGAGTCCCTGGTGAGTAGGTGGTACGCGGGTGGTACCATTGCCCGGGTGGAGAATCAAGGGGACGGCCGACGGGTGAGGGCGAGAGTCGTTTGCGGTGCTTCGCATGCGACGTATAGAATGCAGAACATCTTTCAGGCAGACTAAAATGATGTCATCCCATGAATCGACAGGCGATCTGTTCGCGCCACCCCAGGCCGCGACTCGTCCCGGGAAGGTTCCCCTAGCGGAGCGGATGCGCCCACGAGACTTTGATGACCTTGTGGGGCAGGACGAGGTCGTGGGACCGGACCGTCCGCTGAGGAACGCGATCGAGCGGGATGAGCTGTCCTCCGTCATTTTTTGGGGGCCGCCCGGCTGTGGGAAAACAACTTTGGCCGGTCTGATCGCGCAGTACACACAGTCCCAGTTCGTCCCGTTTTCTGCGGTGACCGGCGGCATCCCCGAGCTGCGGGAGATTATCAAGGCCGCGGAGCAGCGGCGAGCCATGGGGCGAGCGACCACGCTCTTCGTCGATGAAATTCACCGCTTCAATAAAGCGCAGCAGGATGCGTTTCTCCCGCACGTCGAGCGGGGAACGGTGGTGCTGATCGGGGCCACGACGGAAAATCCGTCGTTTGAGTTGATCGCCCCCTTGCTGTCTCGATCTCTCGTAGTGGTCTTGAAGCCGCTGACAGAAGAGGCGCTCGGCTCGATTCTCGACCGTGCGGTCGCCGATGTGGAGCGAGGCCTGGGCTCCCTCCGAATCGCATTGCTTCCAGCGGCGCGCGAACGGTTGATCGCGTTCGGTAACGGCGATGCCAGGAGTCTCTTGACGGCGCTGGAGTTCGTCGCCGGCCAGGCGCCCATCGGCCCGGATGGGTCACGGACAATTGATGAGCAGGTGCTGGAAGCCGCATTGCTCAAGAAGGCGCTTCGCTACGACAAGTCGGGCGAGGAGCATTACAACCTGGTGTCGGCCTATATTAAGAGCCTGCGCGACTCCGATCCCGACGGGGCGCTCTATTGGCTGGCGCGTATGCTGGAGGGTGGAGAGAACCCGCGATTCATCGCCCGACGGATGGTGATTTTTGCATCGGAGGATGTCGGCAACGCCGATCCGCTGGCCCTGGTGGTAGCCAATGCGGTCGCACAGGCGGTGGAATTCGTGGGGCTCCCGGAAGCTCAGATCAATCTGGCCCACGGCACGACTTATTTAGCCTCTCGGCCCAAGGACAATGCGTCCTATGTGGGGCTGCAAGAGGCCGTTCAGGACGCCCGCCACCACGGCAATCTCGGAGTGCCGTTGCACTTGCGCAACGCGGTGACCTCGCTCATGAAAGAGATCGGCTACGGCAAGGGATATCGGTACGTGCACGACGACCCTGCGGCCAAGGCCGATCAAGGCCATCTTCCCGATCCTCTCCAAGGCAAGCGGTATTACCGCCCCCGGACCCCTTAGATTGATGAAGAAAGGGGCTGGACAAACATGGTTATACGGTTATACTTAGGACCGAGGTAGCTATGACGCGTCAATCCGATTCAGCTGAGGGTGTGAACGAACGCCGGAAGTATGTCCGGGCAACGCTGGTTGGGTCGGCATTGGTCTCGCCCCAGAGCGGAGCGAAGGGATTCACAGCTGTCCTGAACAACGTCAACAAGATCGGCGCGGGGCTTCATTCGAAGGAAACCCTGCCGATCGGCGCCAAGATTACCGTGTCACTGGCGTTCCTGGACCCCGATCGCGTCGAGCAACAGGAGAAATTGAGCGCCACGGTAGCGTGGGTGAAACCGTGGGAGAAGGGCATGTTGATCGGGGTGGTCTGGGATGACTTGGTGACAAAAGAGAAGAACCGCTGGTTGTACTACTATCTTGAAGAGACCCTGAAGTCGACGGACTAACCGGCCGCAGTCAGTTTCTCCCGCACCCCTTGCAGCTCCTCCGACAATGATTCCCAACGCGCCGTGAGTCGCTCCAGCTCTTTCTTCCAACTCTCCTGCTCTCGCTGTAAATCGCCCCATCGGCCGAACTCTTGGTACAGTGCCGGGTCGGTCAGTTCCTGTTCGCGCGCCTTTACTTTCGTTTCCATCGTCGCGATCTCGGCTTCTGCGCGTGACACTTGCTTCTCAAGGCGTGCCTGAGTTTTGCTCAGGTCCCGCCGCTCCCCACCGTCAGCCTTCGGTTGAACCTGTGACGCCATGGCTTTCGTCGGGCCGGCTGACTTGCCGGATTGAGCGGCGCTGAGCTCTGCGCTCGTTTCCTTGATCGATTCAAACTCCTGGGCTTTCTTCCACAGGAAGTATTCGTAATCGCCGAAATAGTTCTTTGCCTGTCCATCATCGACTTCAACGACCAGCGTGGCGACGCGGGTAAGGAAGGTCGGATCGTGAGAAATGAACACTATCGTGCCGGGGAAATCGGTCAGGGCGTCGGTCAGCATATCCACCGAAGCGGGATCCAGGTGATTGGTCGGCTCGTCGAGCAGGAGGGTATTCGCCGGTTCCACGAGCATGCGAGCCAAGGCCACGCGGTTACGCTCGCCGCCGCTCAATGCCTTGATCGGTTTCTTCTGATCGTCGCCGGAGAATAAAAATGCGCCGGCAATGCCGCGCAGGAAATTCATTTCGGCGCGCGCCGAGACCTCGGCCAACGATTCCAAGATCGAGTGTTCGGGATTCAGTGATTCCGCCTGATGTTGGGCAAAGTAGTGGAGCGTAGCTCCATGCCCCACGTGGCGGGATCCCTTTTCAAAGGGCAGCACGCCGGCAAGGATTTTGAGCAGCGTGCTCTTGCCGGCCCCGTTCTCGCCGACCAGCGCCACCCGCTGGCCGCGTTCCGCCGTGAAATCGAGAGAACGATAGATGATTTTTTCTCCGTAGCTCTTCGCGACACCCTTGAGTTCCAAGACGTGCCGACCGCTCGCCGCCGGAAGGGGAAACTTGAAACGCACGCGTTTGGTATCGCGCTGCCGTTCGATCAGTTTCACCTTATCTAGCTGCTTGATGCGCGACTGTACCTGCTTGGCTTTGTTCGCCTGATAACGGAAGCGATCGATGAAGTTCTGGACGCGGGCCACTTCTTTGGTCTGCCGGTTGGCGGCGGATTCGATTTGGGCATCTCGCGCCGCGCGCAATTCCTGAAACTTCGTATAGTTGCCGCGGAATTCCTGAATGGTTCGATCACGGAGTTCCCAGATATGCGTGGCGATGCCGTCCAAAAATTTTGTGTCGTGACTGATGACCAAGAGCGTGAGATTGGAATCGAGCAAAAACCGCTCAAACCAGCGTTGCGTCGGCTTGTCTAAGTGGTTCGTCGGCTCGTCCAGCATGAGGACGTCGGGATTCGACAGCAGCAAGTGCGCCAGGGCAACCCGCATGCGGTACCCTCCGGAGAGGTTCTCGATCGGCCGTGAGAAATCGGCTTCTGAGAAGCCCAAGCCGGAGAGAATGCGCTCGGCCTCATGCTCCGGGTACAGGTCTCGGTGCGCCGCATCCAGCACTGTTTTCCCGACAATGGTTTCCAATTCCTGCGGGAGGTACCCGATCCGCAGTCGTGGGCGCTTACGGATAGAACCTTCATCGGGAGATTCCTCGCCCAGGATCATTCGGAAGAGCGTCGTTTTGCCGACCCCGTTCGGCCCGACCAGGCCGACGCGGGCGCCGGGGCGCAGGTGCGCGGTCGCTCCATCGAGCAGAACCTTCGTGGCAAATTGCTTATGGACGGACTCAAGCTGAAGCATGGATCACTAATACTGGGTGCAAGGGGTGAAGCGTCCGGCGAGGTATCCGCAACGGCCTTTCAGCGCCCGCGTTCGCACAGGCGGCTGGCCAAGGCTCTTATTAGCAGGCATCCCCGCACACATTCGGAGTGTTGATCGAACAAGCGTTGTTTGGTGGAGCTGGCCGGGATTGAACCGGCGACCTCGTGAATGCCATTCACGCGCGCTCCCAACTGCGCCACAGCCCCACGCAAGCTTGCATTTACATGTGCACAGGCACGAGAAAAAAGGAAACTGCTGCAGATGTAACTCTGCAATCTAGCATGGCCGGTTTTTGTCAGTCAAGAAAAGGGTGGGGGAGGTGTAGTCCCTCCATCCTTCTTGCTCGTGCAACGCGCACGATGAAGCAGCGCTCGTTGGACACGCGCAGTGAAGGACAGAGGGACCACACCTGAGAGGAAAGTTATGGAAGGGCCTCGTTGGACGCGCGCAGGGGGAGGGCGACCGGAGCATCGCCGCTGCTGCATGGAACGAGTGAGGGAAAACCTTGCTTGACAAACAGCGAGGCGGATCCTACCATGATGCCCTTCCGGCTCTGATCAGTACGAGGTCAGGGCTTTTTTTTCGAGTTCGGCAGGGAAAGAAGGAGCGTAGGCAGCGAACCATGGCCAATCTCGTCATCATCGGTAGCCAATGGGGCGACGAAGGAAAAGGGAAGATTGTCGATATCCTGGCCAAGGATGCCGATATGGTCGTGCGGTATCAGGGCGGATCGAATGCCGGCCATACGGTCATCAATGCGCGGGACACGTTCATTTTCCATCTCATTCCCTCCGGCATCCTGTATCGCGGGACACGCTGCCTCATCGGCAACGGCGTCGTCGTGGATCCGGGAGCCTTGATCGAGGAAATGGATCACCTGCAGGGGCAGGGCGTGAAGATCGGCAAGAATTTCGCCGTCAGCGACCGTGCGCATCTGATCTTGCCCTACCATAAGGCTATCGATAAAGCGTCCGAACAGTCCAAGGGGGTCCGTCGAATTGGGACGACGGGGCGCGGGATCGGACCCTCCTACGGTGACAAGATGGCGCGGATCGGCATCCGCATGGGTGACCTGCTGAATCCTCCGCTCTTTAAGCAGAAGCTGGAAGAAAATCTGGTCGACATCAATTGGTTGCTCGAACAACTCCACAAGGTGGACTGTTTCGAGTTGGAAAAGGTGTATCAGCAGTACATGGGCTATGCCGACCGCTTGAAAGGCTATATCGTCGATACGACCCTCGTCGTGAATAAAGCGGTCGATACGGGAAAGACGGTGCTGTTTGAGGGTGCGCAGGGAACGCATTTGGACGTGGATTTCGGAACCTACCCCTATGTGACTTCATCGAGTTCATCGGCCGGGGGCGCCTGTACCGGAACCGGCGTGGGTCCCACGAAAATCGACGCCGTGATGGGCATTACGAAGGCCTATACCACGCGTGTCGGCAGCGGACCGTTCCCGACCGAATTGACCGATGAGGTGGGTGGATGGCTACAGGAGCGTGGGAAAGAATTCGGGGCGACCACAGGCCGGGCTCGTCGCTGCGGCTGGTTCGATAGTGTGGTGGTCCGTCATGCCACGCGCGTCAACGGGCTGGCCTCGCTCGCCGTGACGAAGCTAGATGTGTTGGATGGCTGCAAGGAACTCAAAGTCTGCACGGGGTATCGGGTGAACGGCAAACTGTTCCGCGAGATGCCGTCCGATCTCCTGGCGTTGACGAATTGCGAGCCGGTGTATGAGCGGGTGCGCGGCTGGAATGCCCCCACCACCGGAGTAACGAGTTACAAGAATCTTCCTGCTGAGGCCAAGCGCTACCTCACGAGGATCGAGGAGTTGGCCGAGTGCCGGATTGATATGATTTCCACCGGCTCGCGGCGAGACGAAACCATCGTACTCCACAATCCGCTCAAGGCCGGCCGCCGTGCGCGTCCGCAGCGTTCACGATAAAGTGTCGAGGCTGTGCTTGTGACGTATAGCTCGCCGTAGCGAACCATCAAGCGTCAGTGGTATGATCCCCCTCCGTCACGCTCCACGTGTGACGATGTGTCGCCCCTGTGTGCGGGAGAGTCGGTAGCTCAGCTGGTAGAGCATCGCCCTTTTAAGGCGAGGGTCCTGGGTTCGAATCCCAGCCGACTCACC
>JAHFEW010000086.1:7500-17180 GCA_023248215.1 Nitrospira sp. | reverse complement strand
ATGATGGCTGCCAGCGTGCCGCAGGCCGTGCAATCGTGCCACGAGCTACTCTTGTGGCTGATTCCGCAGCTCGACAAATTGCCACGAGTACGACGATTTACGTTGGGTGAGCGAATAGAATCCGGGTTGCTCGATGTGCTGGAGCTGTTGGTGGAAGCGGCCTATACGCGCAACAAAGACGCTCCGTTGCAGCGCGCGAATCTCCGGTTGGAGGTCGTGCGCCATCTGTGGCGACTGGCGCACGAATTGAAGGTCGTCGCGATCCGTCAGTACGAACATGGCGCGAGGCTGCTCGACGACCTCGGGCGCCAAATCGGGGGCTGGCTCCGTAGTCGCGATCCCTCTCAGGCACACCCATGAAACGGCTTGGGGACATCTGGCCTCAACTCACGAGCTTTGAGAATTTGCTGCGGGCCTACCACAAGGCGCGGCGCGGGAAACGCCGACGCCCTGGGGTGGCGGAGTTTGGGCTCACTCTCGAACCGGAGCTCCTCTCCCTCCAGCGGGAGCTTCAAGACGGAAGCTATCGACCCGGCAATTACCGCCTCTTCACGATCTACGAGCGCAAGCCTCGCATCATCGCCGCGGCGCCGTTCCGCGACCGAGTCGTGCATCATGCGGTGATGCATTGTATCGAGCCGCCGCTGGACCGGACGTTTATTTCGAACTCCTACGCCTGCCGCCGTGGCAAGGGTGTTCACGCCGCGGTGGATCGCTATCAAGCCTGGGCCCAGACCTATCGGTACGTCTTGAAAATGGACGTCCGGCAGTACTTCCCCTCCATCGATCACGATCTGCTCAAGGAGAAGCTCCGCCGACGCCTCAAAGACCGCCCTGTTCTAGACTTGCTGGATCGCATTATCGAAGGGGCTCCCGGAGGCACTCCGGAGGCCTGGTACTTTCCCGATGATGACCTTTTTACGCCGTTGGAACGGCGGGTAGGCATTCCCATCGGCAATTTGGCGAGTCAGTTCTTCGCCAATCTGTATCTCGACGACCTCGACCACGACCTCAAGCAGGTGTTGCACGTCAGGCCATACCTGCGGTACGTGGACGATATGGTCGTGCTGGACAACGACAAGGCTCGACTGGCTGACATTCGTGCGGCCGTCCGCGATCGGCTCGCGGCCGACCGGCTTCGGCTTCATCCCCACAAGGCGCATATCACCCGCGTGGCCAACGGGCTCAATCTTCTCGGCTATGTCGTCTATCCGGATCAGCGTCGGTTGCGAAACGATAACGGCCACCGCTTCGCCCGAAGGCTTCGCCGGATGGCGAAGGCCTATCGGGTGGGTCGTCTGGAATGGGCCAACGTCGTGGCCTCGGCTCAAAGTTGGATTGGCCATGCCAAACATGCGGACACGGAAGGTCTTCGCCGGGTGATATTCTCCCAGGCTGTGTTCACAAGGGAAACGGGCCAAGAGGCGGTCAGCGCGTGATCCGCGGCGGCTCCTGGAACAACAATCCGGAGAACCTGCGTGCATCGAACCGGAACAGGAACAACGCCGACAACCGGAACAACAACATCGGCTTCCGTCTTGCCCAGTCCGCCCGCACGGCAAGTGGCCGGTCCCGGAGCCGGCTTGTTCACGGACAGGTCGGGTGAGGCAGCGGGTGTCCATGAGCCTGTTTCCCGGCCTCCCATCGAAATGGGAAAGCCGAATAGAGGGCCTGGGGTGACGCGCGCGGGGCTGGTAGGCTGAGCCGAAGGCCCCGGACGCTGACTTGTCAAAGTGTGATCGCGACTATTGGTGAGATAAGGCGTGAGCCGCTCCGCACAGCATTATTTTATAACCGGCTATCGGCGAAGCTGTTGCAGACTGCGGGATCGCCGCTTTGCAGCCCTCGACGGAGCCAGGTCATCCGTTGCTCCGACGACCCGTGTGTCCAGCTTTCCGGCTGCACGTGGCCTTGTGCCATCTTTTGCAGACGATCGTCTCCAATGGCCGCGGCGGCGCGCAGACCTGCTTCGAAATCGCCGGGCTCGATGAGCTGACGATTTCGTTGGGCATGGTAACCCCAGACACCCGCAAAACAATCGGCTTGGAGTTCCATGCGGACGGAGAGCGCGTTGCGTTCGGCGGTCGAGACGCGTTGCTGCAGCCGGGTGACCTTTTCTGCCACGCCGAGCAGATTCTGCACATGGTGTCCAATCTCATGGGCAATGATGTAGGCCTGTGCGAAGTCACCGGGCGCGCCGAGCCGTTGCGCCATCTCGTCAAAAAAGGAGAGGTCCAAATAGACCTTGTGGTCACCCGGGCAGTAGAAGGGGCCGACAGCGGACGAGGCGGTGCCGCAAGCGGATCGCACCGCACCGGTGAACAACACCATGTGGGGGTCTTCATAGGCGCGGCCCATTTTAGGGAGGAGTTCCCGCCAGGTATCTTCCGTATCGGCGAGGACCACCGAGGCAAACTTGCCCAGGTTGTCGCTGGACGCACCCCTTGGTCCCGGCCTATCTGGTTCTGATGGCGTAGTGATGTCCTGCACGCCGTTGAGCATATTGAGGAGCGTGAGTGGGTTGGTTCCAGTCAGAACGCTCACTGCGAGCACCAGGACGATGCCGCCCAATCCAAGGCCCACGCCGGATCTAGCCGGGCCCATCCCTCGGCGATCCTCAATGTTTTGGCTTTCCCGTTGACCTCCCCATCGCATGGCCGGACTCCTTGCGTGAGACGATGCGCCTATGTGTTTGCCAACCTGACTCAAGACGAGACAGCAAGTCAAATAGAGCACATAGAGCCTGTGATTTCGATGAGGACTCCGTTCATCGATGGTTCCAACCCGCATCATATGGTGCGTTGAGGGAGAGCGAGGCGCAGAACGAGCGTTGTCGCTGCAGTGGTCCGCCGATCTGGTTCTTGCTCATCACCGTCTTGGATGGAGTGCGCACATCCGATTTCAGTTGGGTAGGCATCGGCGCTGTGACCGGGTCCATATGGGGACTAGACATGCCTTCTATAGGTTCGTTACACTTTACTTATGTTAGCTTTCATGTCTTCCTCTCGCAATTTCATCGCGACGACCGTGACCGGCTGCGGGCTGATTGTCTTGCTCCAAGGGTGCCAGACGCCCACCGGGATGCCACCCAGCCTGAACCTGAAGCCCAGCCTAGCGGCGCCGGAATGTCCCAAGATCGGCGGGATCTATGAACTGAACGGCGAAGCGCTGCCGGGCATGGTGGATTTCTATCGGAACCGGAACAGCAAACTCACTCTGAACGCCATGCTCGGTGTGGCGGCGCCTGCCGATCTCATGCAGGATGCCGTGCGAGTGGAGCTGTTGCACGACGACACACTGGAATTAGTCAACCGGCACGATGGGGCGATCACGGCTCATCAACTGGACTTGCAGCCGGAAGATCGAGTGACGTGCAACCGCAATCACATCACGATTCATCGGACCCGGTTCGAAGGAGGAGACGAGCCGGAGCCGCTCCGTAACATTTCCAACATCGCGCAGGAATTGACGGTGGAAGGGGATGGGACGCTACTCGTCAGAACGCGCATCACGAATGAGAGCAAATCGGCCTTCTTCAGCACGCCGATGCCTCAGGAAGAATACGCGGCACGATTCAGGCGGCTCGATTGACCACCGTGCATCGATAAGTCCCCGCATCGCCTGTCTCCCGTACGCCTGCCGCTTCGTCACTCTCCCCTGTGTTCCAGTCATCTCGTGTTATTGTCGTGGGCATTGAATCGATGCTGAGACCCTCACTCCTATGACGGTTCACCCCGGCCCTCGCACCCTGGCGTTCAATAAACCCTACGATGTGTTGCCTTGTTTTACCGATGCAGAGGGGCGAACGTCCTTAGGTGACTATATCGAGGTTCCGGGCGTGTATGCGGCCGGTCGACTCGACCGGGACAGCGAAGGGCTGTTGTTGCTGACGTCGGACGGCGCGCTGGCTCATTACATAACCGACCCGCAACACCATCTTCCCAAAGTGTATCTGGCTCAAGTAGAGCGGACTCCCGATGAGTCCGCCTTGGAGCAGTTGCGCGGGGGAGTGGTATTGAGCGGGAAACGCACGAGGTCCGCGCAGGCGCGTCTACTGGTAGAGGAGCCTCAGCTGCCGGAGCGGCCAGTTCCGATCCGATTCCGAAAGAATGTTCCCACAGCCTGGCTGGAGCTCACGTTGCACGAAGGGATGAACCGGCAGGTGCGCCGGATGACCGCCGCCGTGGGTCACCCGACATTACGACTGGTGCGAATTGCGATTGGGCCGATTACGTTGGGAGATCTTCAACCCGGTCAGTGGCGGGAATTGACGCAGGCGGAAGTGGCGCAAATCTATAGCGACAAACAGGCAGTGTTGCGGGGCGTGCCCAACACTGCGTCTCCTCGCCGGTGATTCAGGAGGCATGATCGAGATGTGTTCCAGCTTCTATGGTGCGAGTTTGCGTCGACTGAAGCGCTGGTAGGCGGTGGTTGATAGATGCGACGGAGGCTTCATGAACCGAGACGATGTTCGGTGTGTGATCATCTTGGTGATGAGCCTCGCGATTGGTTTTGCCGGTTGTCAGGCTGGAGGTTCGCGCTACCTGCAAGGGAGGCCCTGTTCGGAGATCGAACAGCAAATCAATCTTTCGGACAGGATCGGCACCCTCAACCGCCTGGCCGATGCCTTTGCGGAACAGTGTCATGACAGTGTGATCCTGTATGGCGAACAGGCTCGATCGGAATTTCGACACAAGACCTTTTCCCTCATCAAGGAGACCACCAACGTTTTCGTTCCAGAGGGCTCCTTCATCGATTACGTGTTGGAAAGTTATGAACGCGGCTATCTCAGTCTCTTGCTGGCGGCGAGTTATGCGAACGTGCAGAAACAGGAGGAGGCGAAAGTCGAACTCCGGCAACTGGATCATGAGCTGTTTACGTCGCTCTACAATTATGGCGAAGACCCGGTGAATCTGTTGCTGTCGGCTGTGTTATGGGAACGAGTGGGGGAGGTGAATGAAGCAAGAGTCGATTGGCTTCGGCTGAGAGATCTGGAGGTTCTGTTGAACGGGCAGCAAGAGGCGATCCGTGTCTTTGCTGCGCAGCAGGTGGATCGGATTGATCAGGGGCAGGGCTCCGTCGACCAATGGCAGGTCTATAGCATCGGTCGATTTCCTGAACTCACGTGGGATGTGCGATTCTTCGGGGCGACCAACGGATACTTTTCTGTGAAATCCAATGAAGAATTTCTTCCCGTCTGTCGGTCCGAGACCGGCGTGCGTCTGTCGACTAAAAGTTGGTTCGAGAAGGTCGCGATTCGCCATAGTCATGCCTATCACCCGCTGCTGAACGTGCAAGCCTGGATTCGTTTACCCATCGGGTTGACCTATGCCTTCGTGCCGGTGGCGGCCGGAGCAGGGATTATGGTGGGTGGGTGCATGGTCGATGTCGCCGCTCATGGCAAGGGAGGGTTCTGTCGGCTCTCCGTCGTGGGAGGAGTGGCGGTGATGCGGACTGCGCCTGTTGTGCTGGAAGGCGCGCTCCAGCCTGACCTACGGCATTGGGAGCATGTGCCCGCCGCGTTTGTGATCACCAAGGCCTCCGACCCGCTGTCGGAAGAATGTTTTCTGTCCAACGGCGCACAGGCTCGGCGATTCTTCTGACAGAGCCGGCCATGAACCTCATGAAGCCCGCTCAGGCCTGGTGCTCAAGCGGCAGAGGGTGTGTGAAGCAGAATGCAACGGGCGCTTTTACAGCAAGGGAGAGGTCTTGTATTAAATTGTTCGGGCTTCCCATCGATGAGGGGCTGGAGAAAGGAATCTCGAATGAAGCGTCTTGATCGAATCCTGGTCGGTGTGTGCGGCGTGCTGTTGGGTCTGTCCGTTGCTGTTCCCCCTTCCCGTGCCGACAGTACCGTGATCACAAAGCCCAGCAAGTATTCAGTGTCCGAGACGATTGACCGGATCGAGAAGGCCGTGATGGAGAAAGGCATGAAGATCTTTGCCCGCATCGACCATGGGGGAGAGGCGAAGAAGGCTGGATTAGAAATGCGGTCCACCGAGTTGTTGATCTTCGGTAATCCCAAAGGCGGCACGGCCCTTATGGTCGCGAAGCCGACGGCGGCGATTGATCTGCCTATGAAAGCCTTGGCTTGGGAAGACCAGACTGGCCACGTGTGGCTCACGTACAACGCGCCTGAGTTGCTCCACAAGAGGCATGGCTTACCGGAGGAATTGGCTGCCATGCTCGATCCGGTGGGAACATTGCTGGAGCGAGCGGTGGAATAAGTGTCAGCTGATCAGCATCGCATTGGAAAAGAAAAGAAATGAGGGATAGTATGGGGCCGACAACGGACTATCCACGCTGCGAAGATCAAGGTAACAAGGCGCGCATCATAATTCGTCGCGCGAGATGCGTGTGCTGAATGCCGATCCGATTCAATCGCGAGGTGGATATGGAGAGCCTGGCTGAGGTATATCAGGCGAAGGTAAGTAAAAGTCAGAATCGTTGAATCGCTTCTCTAAGATGGGGGATTGACGATGTGGTCACAGACGATTGTGGTGAGCAGGCTGTCCGTTCTTCTTCCGTTGCTCGGTGTCAGTCTCTTGCTCGCTGCGCCTGCACGGGGAGCGAATCCTGAGGCTGCTGCCATTGCCGACATGAGGCATATCCGAAAATTCGTGGCGGTAGAAGTGCAGACCCAAGGAACTGCCGAGAAACTCGGCATCAGTAGCGCCGAGCTGACCGATGTGACGAGGGTCACGTTGCTCAACAAGGTTCCAGGGATTGCGCTCGAAGGGTCGAGTGGTCCGTCTCCCGATGCCACGGAGCGGCTCAATCAACTCGGTTTTTTTACCTGTGAAGTCTGGACGGTGGGCGAACAATATATTGCCGCCTACCATGTGGATTGCAGTGCGGGTTCCTACACCACGCAGAAAACGCCGGGCAGTCTATGGAACCAAGCGATTCTGGGGTATGGACCGAAAGATGAAGTCTCTGATGCGGTCCGAAAAGGCGTACGTGCAATGGTCGAGCTCTTCGCTACAACCTTCTCCAACGCCCGTGGAGACGGGGGCGGGCGGTAAGAAAGAGGTCGATCCAGAATTCAGAGGCAAGGAATTTAACGTCTCCGGTGGCTCCGACAGTATCGACGACTTCAATTGGCAAGGCATGCCTTCTGGGTGCCCCTCACTTTCTCGACGAGGGTGGCCTCACGGCACGAGTTCTGCGAGCATGAGCGGCAGCAGACCAACCTCGCTGCGACGCTTTCCATGCATCTGCAGGAATCATATGCAGATCCCTCTCTCCCTCGATCCGAGGACCGACTGCTAGGTCTCATGCATTTCCATCTATGCCTGCAGCATCATATTGACGCTGGTTTGGTGGTGACGTCCTTGAGACTTGAGCCAATCGAAGGCTTGGCGACTGAGGGCGGCTCGTCAAAAAACGCCTACTCTTGTTCTGGGATATCGGGCAAAGCCAATTGGCTGCTCTTGCAACGCCTCACTCTCGGCTAATTCGTGCGCGACCGCCTCCTGATAAGAGGCCCTATCGAGCTTTTTTGCTGAAATAATCCGAATGGTGCCGGCTACTCGTTCGGTGAGTTAAATCACCATAAGCCGCCGTGCATGAAGCCGAAACCGACCCGTCTATTTTCGCCGTATCTTGTTGGCTGGCAGGCAAACCACCATCGGCGCTACAAACATTTCCGAAACGTCAGCGAACTCAACCTCGCGTTTAGCGATGCCGGCTGTTCGATTGGACTCATTCCATTCGAACCTCACCGCGAGAGGTCTACGTATTATTTGTTCAGCAATGGGGCGAATGCGGGGGGCGTGAAACTGTCGGCTGATAGAGCTGCTTAGATGTGTTCGACGTCGGCGATGATCGTATGCAACCCACTTGCTCCTGCCGGTTGCGGGCGAATCAGTTCGGCAATCTGGAGCTGCCCCTTGGTATCGATGGCGCGAACAGCGACTTGGTACTTGCCCCGTTTTGGAGGGTGCCACGTGTAGTTCCAAATAACCCAGGAATACGGCGACATGGGTGTTTCGAGTTCGCAGGAATCCCACGTCTTGGCCGCATCCAAACTGATTTCCACCCTGCTGATGGAGTTCGTGCCGCCGAATGCGATGCCGCGGAATCGTTGCTCGGGGCCGCGCAATGTCTGGTAGTGGCCGGGGGAATCGATGCGGGAGAAAATCTTAATCGTGCCGTCGTCGGTCCAGCCTTTGCGTTGCCAGTAGCCGCGGTAATCCCCAGGGTAGGCTTCGATTTCTACAATCCATTTGACGTTCTTGATGCCGTATAGCCCTGGTACCAGCAGCCGCAAGGGGAAGCCATGTTCCTTCGGCAGCTTTTCGCCGTTCATCAAGAACGCGAGCATGACATCGTCCTGCATGGCGCGCGCGAGCGGAATGCTATCGTCATACGCATCGGCCCCACGGAAGACAATATCGCGCGTCGTTTCTTCGTCGATTTCCGCCTCCTGCAACAGTTTTTTCAGGGAAATGCCACGCCATCGCGCATTCCCGAGGCTGTCGCCACCCGGCAGGGTGTCGATGCACATAAGTGTAGAAACTTGCTCGAAGTTGTCACGATTCAAAAGCTCGCGCCAGCCCAGCGACAGGGGATTTTTGACCTCCCCTTTGACCGATAGTTTCCACTCGTCCTGACGAAGCTCGCGAGAAACGTTGAACGGGGAGTCAGAATAATTGACGACGTAGAATTTTTTGTTTTCAGTGAAATAATTCGTCTCACGCGGAGGCATGGCGAACATGCGTCCGAAGACCGATCCAACCGCATCGCAGCCACCAGTGAGGCCTGCGGCAGCCGCGATTCCAGTGAGTTTTAAGAGGCTGCGGCGTTTGAGCGAGAGCCAATCGTGCATGGAAATACTCTGCGACAATAAAAAGATGATTGCAAGGCTTGACTCTCGAAAGCCAGGTTGGTATAAAGGCGCACGTTTGATCCAGCCTTGTGGCCGATGCGGTCGTAAGCCCCGCGACGGATTCTCAGGAAACCCTGATCAAAAAAATATTCTGGTCCTCTTGACAAGGCCAGGCCCGCATAGTAAAGTGCGCGGCTCGCGTGATGAACGCGGCGGTTCTTTGATAACTGAATAGAGCGAGAAACGAGTAAGGTAAGGTGTATTGAAGAGGTGGCCCTCGGGTCCAATTCAAGTAGAACCTTTATGAGAGTTTGATCCTGGCTCAGAACGAACGCTGGCGGCGCGCCTAATACATGCAAGTCGAGCGAGAAGGTGTAGCAATACACTTGTAAAGCGGCGAACGGGTGAGGAATACATGGGTAACCTACCATCGAGTGGGGAATAACCAGCCGAAAGGTTGGCTAATACCGCGTACGCCTCCGGGTCTTCGGATTCGGAGGGAAAGCCACACTGTGAGTGTGGCGCTCTTTGATGGGCTCATGTCCTATCAGCTTGTTGGTAGGGTAACGGCCTACCAAGGCTTTGACGGGTAGCTGGTCTGAGAGGACGATCAGCCACACTGGCACTGCGACACGGGCCAGACTCCTACGGGAGGCAGCAGTAAGGAATATTGCGCAATGGACGAAAGTCTGACGCAGCGACGCCGCGTGGGGGATGAAGGTCTTCGGATTGTAAACCCCTTTCGGGAGGGAAGATGGAACGAGCAATCGTTCGGACGGTACCTCCAGAAGCAGCCACGGCCAACTTCGTGCCAGCAGCCGCGGTAATACGAAGGTGGCAAGCGTTGTTC
>JAHFEW010000086.1:0-5000 GCA_023248215.1 Nitrospira sp. | reverse complement strand
TCAATCAAACTCCGAATGCCGTTACTGGACGAACGGGAGTTAGACTACGAGTGCTAAGATCCGTGGTCAAAAGGGAAATAGCCCAGACCGTCAGCTAAGGTCCCTAATCGTGAGCTAAGTGGAAAAGGTTGTAAGATCGCTCAGACAGCCAGGAGGTTGGCTTAGAAGCAGCCATCCTTTAAAGAGTGCGTAATAGCTCACTGGTCGAGCGATTTTGCGCCGAAAATGTAACGGGGCTCAAGTTCACAACCGAAGCTACGGACTTGCATCGCAAGATGTGAGTGGTAGGGGAGCATTCTCTGTGCGGTGAAGGTTGACCGACAAGGACAACTGGAGCGCAGAGAAGAGATTATGCAGGCATAAGTAGCGATAAACGATGTGAGAATCATCGTCCCCGTAAGCCTAAGGTTTCCTGGCCTATGTTCGTCAGGTCAGGGTGAGTCGGATCCTAAGCCGAGGTCGACAGACGTAGGCGATGGCAAACAGGTCAATATTCCTGTACCAGCGTATTGGCGTTATCAGCGAAGGGGGGACGCAGAAGGGTAGGCACCGCCGGGTCCCTGGAATACCCGGTCCAAGCAGGTAGGCGGGGGTTGTAGGCAAATCCGCAATCCCGTTAACGCCGAGATGTGATGGGGAGGCCGCAAGGCCATAAACGGGCTGATCCCACGCTGCCGAGAAAAGCCTCGTAGCGAGTCAATACGATGTCCGTACCGCAAACCGACACAGGTAGGTGGGTGGAATACACCAAGGGGCGTGAGAGAACACTCCCTAAGGAACTCTGCAATTTAGCCCCGTAACTTCGGGAGAAGGGGTGCCTCGCTTAGGTGAGGGTGTACAACCCAAGCCGAACGAGGTCGCAGTAAAGTGGCTCTAGCGACTGTTTACCAAAAACACAGGACTCTGCAAACACGATAGTGGATGTATAGGGTCTGACGCCTGCCCGGTGCTGGAAGGTTAACCGGAGGAGTTAGCCGCAAGGCAAAGCTTTGAAGGGAAGCCCCAGTAAACGGCGGCCGTAACTATAACGGTCCTAAGGTAGCGAAATTCCTTGTCGGGTAAGTTCCGACCTGCATGAATGGCGTAACGACTGGAGCGCTGTCTCAGGGAGTGACTCAGCGAATTTGTTGTTCCGGTGAAGAAGCCGGGTGCCCGCAACTAGACGGAAAGACCCTGTGCACCTTTACTACACCTTGACATTGGGTGTTGGAAGGATCTGTGTAGGATAGGTGGGAGGCTGTGAAGCTGGGCCGCTAGGTCCGGTGGAGCCAACGTTGAAATACCACCCTGATTGTTCTGATATTCTAACCTGGCCCTGTTAACCAGGGCAGAGACAGTGTCTGGCGGGTAGTTTGACTGGGGCGGTCGCCTCCCAAAAGGTAACGGAGGCGCCCAAAGGTTCCCTCAGGCTGGTCGGTAATCAGCCGTCGAGTGTAAAGGCAGAAGGGAGCTTGACTGCGAGAGTGACAGCTCGAGCAGAGACGAAAGTCGGGCTTAGTGATCCGGTGGTTCTGCGTGGAAGGGCCATCGCTCAACGGATAAAAGGTACGCCGGGGATAACAGGCTGATCTCCCCCAAGAGTTCACATCGACGGGGAGGTTTGGCACCTCGATGTCGACTCATCGCATCCTGGGGCTGAAGCTGGTCCCAAGGGTTAGGCTGTTCGCCTATTAAAGCGGTACGAGAGTTGGGTTCAGAACGTCGTGAGACAGTTCGGTCCCTATCTGTTGTGGGCGGAGGAGAGTTGAGAGGGGCGTTCACTAGTACGAGAGGACTGTGAAGGATGAACCTCTGGTGTGCCGGTTGTCGTGCCAACGGCAGTGCCGGGTAGCTATGTTCAGTTGGGATAACCGCTGAAAGCATCTAAGCGGGAAGCCTGCCTCAAGATAAGCTCTCCCGGGGCGCAAGCCCCCTAAAGGACACTTGTAGACTACGAGTTTGATAGGCTGGGTGTGGAAGGCTCGTGAGGGCTGTAGCTAACCAGTACTAATCGTCCGTGCGGCTTAACATCCTTTGCTCCTGATAGACGTGGTCTTAATAAGAATGAACGAATGACGAATTGCCTCATCGCAGATCAGGGAACCTCCCATATGATCAGATGATGTAGTCACGGGGTCGTTCAATTCTTTAGAAGTTCCCGGTGGCCTTGCCGGAGGGGTCACACCCGTTCCCATACCGAACACGGAAGTTAAGCCCTCCAAGGCCGATGATACTGCTGCCGTGAGGCAGTGGGACAGTAGGACGCTGCCGGGTTACAAAAAGAGCCTGCTCGAGCAATCGGGCAGGCTTTTTTATTGTGTTTGGAGCGTCCGCAAGTTCGTGGTGTGTGGCTGCGTCTGACTCAACATGCCTCCTGCCAGTTGATTCGCTTGCAGTTTACAGGGGAATATGCTTCGTGCCAGATATTGTCGGATAGTACTCGTCGGAGCTGAGGTGCCGTCTTCGCTAAGGGCGGGAGGCTGAAGTAACTAGGCTCAACCGTGAGCTGTCATCCAGAACCAGCGCATTCCTCCAGGGCGATACTCCGAGAGGGCGGTTCTTCGATAGGTCGTCGGCAGTTTCAGAGATGTGGGCCAATCGTTCAACTGACGAGGTCGGGCAGGGATATCTGTGATATGGTGCGTGGGCACGAAGCGTTGTCGAATAATTTCCGAAATACCGGGGATGACAAAATCGTGGAGCTCGACCAAGATGTCGGCGTGGGCCAGTGCGGGTAATGCTCTTGGATCGAGCAGATCCTGCTCGCCCCCTTCGACATCACAGACCACCAATGTCTTGCCTGGATTCTTAATTTCCTGCTGAAGCAGGGGCAGGGTACAAAATTCTCGTGTGGTCAGGCGTGAGGCCACGCCATTGATCCGCGCCATGCGGTTCAAGAGGGTTCGACTATTAGGATCGGCTTCGAACGCAGTGAGAAGAGTCTGGGGCAGTTGCAGTGCCAGCCCCACCGCATAGTATCCCTCGCCGGCACCGATATTGATCACCCGTTGGTATGAGGGCTGTGCTCGCAGGGCTTCCACGACAGGATGGAGTTCCTGTTCGTAGGTGCCCAGCAGCTTAGGGCAGTAGGCGCTGCTCTGGACATTGACCGCCCGATGCACGTACTGCATTCCCCTGAACGGTCCCGAGTGCACGCGAGAGTGGGTCTTCCACGTCAGAACGGAGCCGACCAAACGGTAAAATGTCGACGCCGGGTCGAACACTCCGCCGTTAGTATGGACATCTTCCAGCATCAGTAGCCGGCGTCTCGCCGACTCAGGCATGACCATTTTGAGAACTTTGCGTGTCACTCCACCAACCATCGACATGGGCGGTATCCCGTGCCCTCTCCGCGCTGTTTGATCTGGCGAACGCCCATCGTGCTGGCTTCCACCTTGCCATGCTATGCCAAGCCGTGCAAAGGCCGTGAACGTTTGGACACCCTAATCGGTTTTTGGTCGGTGGTCAATCATCATGCATGCCTCGGCTGGGTTCACTTTGGGTCTACACGTCAGGGTGATCGCTCGAGTATGATTCTCCTCGGCAAATGTATATACCGGTTCCACGCCAATGCTACCCCAGGATTGAATTGGAATGCGTCATGATTCGCCGTATGGTGTTCTCGCGAATTCTCTATTTCGAAGGGCGGCTTTTGACTGCGAGTGATTTTCAGGCGGAGCAAGACTATCTGCGTGACAAACAGCGATTCCGGAATCTGCATACCTACGGAGTTGGGATCGTATCGGGATCGTCCGTGAAGACGCAGCAGGGAAATGCGACCGTGCTGATTAGTCCTGGCTATGCCATCGACGCGTTGGGGCGAGAGATCTGTATGTCGGAGACAATGGAATGTCCGTTGCCTCAGGATGGGGAGCGCCTCTTTGTGTGCCTCACCTATGTCGAGTGCGAGGCGGATCCAATTTTGATGTCGAGTATCGAAACAGGGCTTGCGGGCGCTAAGACGGTATACGCTCGTCTCGAAGAAGGTGTTGAGGTTATGCTTGAGGTAACCCGTCCATCCACAAACAGTTCGACTTTGCCGGTCGCCCTCCTGCGCCGAAAAAGGACTCGTTGGACGCGTGACCCCTCTTTTCGCCCTCCGCGAGCAAAATGGTTGGGGGCGCCATAGACACCATTCTATGCTGCCTCCTATTCCCTCAGGCTGGAAGCGGTTGCTTAAGAGCGAAACGAACAGCAGCGCTTATCGAGCACTTGATACCTTCCTAGAGCAGGAAGTGGCTGAAGGGCGGACGATCCTGCCGGCGCGTCAAGACATCTTCAGGGCCTTGCGGGTGACGCCCTACGAGACGGTCAAAGTCTTGCTGCTTGGCCAAGACCCCTATCACACTCCCGGCGTGGCGCATGGTCTGTGTTTCTCTGTGCGACCTCACGTCCGATCGTTACCGCCCTCACTCAAAAACGTGTACCGGGAACTTCGCGACGACATCGGATGTCGCATGCCGAACAACGGATGCCTGGAACCATGGGCCAGGCAAGGTGTGCTCATGCTGAATGCGGTGTTGACGGTTCGCGCATACACACCCAATTCGCATCGGGGGCGCGGGTGGGAAGCCGTGACCGATCGGATCGTTGAGCTGGTCAATGCCAAGCCGACTCGTGTGGTGTTCGTCCTCTGGGGCGGGGAAGCCAAGAAGAAACGAACGCTGATCACCAACGCGCATCATGTCGTGATCACCTGTGCGCATCCGTCCCCATTGTCGGCGAGGAAGTTTTTGGGGCGCCGATGTTTCTCGCACATCAATCGAGCCCTCTGCGAGACTGCCATCGCGCCGATTAATTGGCAGATTCCGGATGTCTGAGCCTGTGTTCCATCAACTGCCTGCCGCTGTGTATGTTCCGCTCCAAGCCGGCGAGGACGAGGCCTCCAGAATAGGGGGGTAAGTATTTTCCAATTCCGACCTGAGCCTGAGCGAATCTTGCGAATGATGAGCGTCAGGTGGCGTATTGTTGGGGTTTGTTAATCAGTTGAAACAGTTGTGTCCTGGCCTCGTTGAGGCGGT
>JAHFEW010000160.1 GCA_023248215.1 Nitrospira sp. | reverse complement strand
TGCCGTGGTCGGTCATCGCGACAGCCGGCTGACCGAACGACTTGATCTGCTGAACGAGCGGTTCGATCTGATTGGCGCCGTCGAGGAGACTGAACTGGGTGTGAAGATGGAGATGGACGAATTGCGATGTCACGGGCGAATTGTAGTGAGGGCGGAGAGACGAAGTCAAACAGAGTGGAGAGATAAAAAAGGTGGCTGGGTGGTCCTCCTGCTCTCGGAACGCGTACGCTCGACGGTGCTCGCTTGGGCGACGGTGCGTTTCGGCGCGACGGGGTTGGGCGGGCGAGAAAGGTGCGTGCACCCCGCCGTCCTATCCGGGGAGAGGAGGGGGAGTATCGGCAAGCTCGGTTGGAGCATGTAATGTGATACTCGCGCGGTGAGCACACGGACGGGTCTGCCAATACATTCCCCATCGCCTGAGTGCGTGGCGCAGTACCGGCCAGAAATGGAAGTATTTTCTAGGCATACCATCAAGGTGGTGCTTGACGAAGTTAGTAAATCGGCGGAGAATTTGCCGCGCTGATTGCTGAAGCAGGAGCTACACGTTCCTGGCTATTTTGGATTCGGTTATGTGTGATCAGCAAAACCGGGAGTTCGCTCGGTATTGCAAGTGTGACGAGGTGATATCCGCAGCGCTCATCCCTTTTGCTTTTGTGCCCGGCCAACTCATTTTAGGTGTCTCTGGGTGGTGAACTGTTTAGTGAGGAAGGAACATGACTCCTGAAATCGACGCCATTGATGTCACTTCTGGGAAGCGCATCACCGGAAAGTTTCGCATTGGCTTGGCACTGTCTGGCGGTGGGTTCCGCGCCTCGATTTTCCATCTGGGTGTCATCCGCAGATTGGAAGAGCTCGGTATCATGAAGGATGTCGACACCATCTCTTCCGTTTCTGGCGGCTCCATCATCGCTGCCTACTATGTTTGTGAGATGGAGACGCGCTTGCGTCAGGTGGAGCCACGGTTGTGGCGGGATACTAAGACTCGCGTCGAGATCTTTGAGACGATTGCCCGAGATTTCCTCAAGGCGGTGGACCACAACCTGCGAACTCGCGCGCTCATTTTTACGCCGTTCTTCCATCCAATCCTGTTTGTTAAGACTCTTGTCATGAAGGCATTTCGGTCCGGCGCGCGTTCCGAACTGATTCAAAGGGAATATGACAAATGGTTCTATGATAGAGACACGATTGATCAGCTTCCGAGTGTCACGCCCGAGCGGTCCAAGGAGTCTAAGGATACTGCGCCAGTGCTTCAGGGGCCCCAGATAATCTTAAACACTACGTCCCTGCTGACCGGAGAGCGTGTTTCGTTCTCCCGCGAACCAAATTCTGGGATAACGGAAATGAAGCGCTCCAACAAGAACAGTCTGCCCCTCTCCCGCATCGTCGGCGCGTCCTCCGGTGTGCCCGTGCTGTTTCCACCAACGCATGTCTACGGCGACATGCTCGTTGACGGCGGCGTCGCGGACAACCAGGGCATCGAGGCGTTGCTGTCTGCGGAACAACCTCTGGGACACGCGACTCCGCAGATTCTGTTAGTCAGCGACGCGTCCGGCCAATTGGAGGCGATACATACCATCAGCACTGGAGAAACCGATGTTTTTCTGCGCGTCAACGACATCCTTCAGTTTCAGGTTCGCTCGAAACTCATCGACCGCCTCGTGCAGTGGAAGGTGGATCAGCCGGCCAGTCGGTATTTCGCATTCACTCACTTGTTCCTCAATCTCAAGGACCGCGGCGTGTCCAATCGTCTTCCGTCAGAGATGATCCCCGGGGTGGCGCGTATCCGTACCGACCTCGATCAGTTCAGCTTCGTCGAGCGCGATGCTTTGATGTATCACGGGTATACGCTGATCGACGCACAGATTCAAAAGTATTGCCCGCCGTTGATGGCTGCATATCCTGTAGCGAATACTCCTCCACTGGTGGCCCCCCCGCTGTTCTCCGCCTGGGAGCGCAAGAACACGGAGAAGCGCGATCGTATCCGGAAAGAACTCGAGGCTGGCGCCAAGAAAGTTTTCCTGTTGCGTAGTCTCAAGAAGTATCCCCGCTGTGTCGGGCTGGTATTTGCGGGCTGGATTGCTGCGTGGGTGGGTGCCTTGTATGTGTTCTTTGGTCAGTACACGACACCACTTGAGCTGACACAAAGCTGGATCGAGCACGCGCTGAGCGGGATAACATCCGGATGGATAGGGGGCGCACTCGACGGGCTTCTGCTTTACGCGAGACTTCCGGATCGTACGCCGTTGATTCAGGGAATCGCCAACCTTCTTGGCGCTGGCGCGCTGGCGGCCCTTGCTGGATATGTGCTGGCCTTTCCGGTGTACTTGTCCGTTCGCTACCTGGTAATGCACGCAGACCGACAAAATTACCGCGACCTCACCGGAAAGGATCCCACCACATGCTGGCAGCCAGAGCCGGTGGCGGAATAGTCATACAGTCCGTAAGGTCAGTATTGTTTAGGCAAACAATCGAGTTGGTGTCTGACGGAGTCAGTGAATCGGCTGTCGAGACACCTACGAGGTGGACGTTCATTTTTGATGTTGGAGGCTGCAATGGCCTGCATCGCCTATAAGACAGGGTATAAATACCAGCTACAGGAAGATTCCGTGACCGCAACGGACATCAAGCCCGCCATGCCGATCAATACGGAATACATTCAGATTGGCATGGATGGAACTTTGACGATCAAGGAAGGGTATGCATGGGACGGGCCGTCTGGCCCGACAATCGACACCCTGAATTTCATGCGAGGCTCACTGGTGCATGACGCGCTGTATCAGTTGATGCGAGAGCGCCATCTCGACCACGATACCTATCGTGAAGCTGCGGACAGGCTCCTGGAAAAACTCTGCAAGGAAGATGGCATGACTTCTGTGCGAGCCTGGTGGGTCTATCACGGTGTCCGACTCGGAGGAGATCCTTCAGCAGACCCCGCGAGCGACAAGCCTGTCGTGTGGGCACCTGAGAAAGGCCATTGAGATAGCGATTGTTACAGTGTGCCGTACGAGAGGAGGGTATGGCGATGGTAAGTAGGCAGAAGATCGGTTTCGTTATCGTTGGACTGTGTGCTTTACTGCAGGGCTGCACCGTCGGGTCCAACGACCGGAAGTATTATCTTGCCATCGAGACAAACCCCGCCGGTCTGACGCCAGGCTGTACGGTGGTGCTGAAGTCAGTGGTGGACCACGTTATCGGAGATCTTCACCTGAAAGATGGTCCGGCTGGACGCGCATGGACCATTCGTGATTTCCAAATCGCACTCGAACGTCAATTGCATCACAGGGTCAAGGAATTAGCCTGCTCCAAAAATGATAAGACCCCGTTAAGTGATGGCTCAGTGAAATGGCTCGCCATCTATGCGTACGAAGCGACAGATCCGGATCAGGAACTGCGGCGGTTTGAAGAGTATCTGAACTCCAGAAAGCTTGCCAAAGAACTGATCCAACATGTGCCGGCGGTTGCGCCGGTGGTTGCGGATGAACGGGCGGGGGAAGTCGAGGGGGTCGTGGTCTCTGAGGGGGCGTGCGATCGTCGGTCACAATGGTTCGGCAATCCTGAAATCACTGATGAGAGTATGTGTTCGGCCAAGTCGAGGCCGTTGTACAAGGTGCTGACGTACAAGAACGAAAAGGATCTCTCTGGCGATCAAAAAGATCTCGACAAGGATTTGCTCGACCGGCTGCTGATCAGAGTCAAAGAGGCGCGCGCCGATCGGATGCGTAACGTTCGGTTCTTTGTATTGGGGTATGAAATCCCGTGGGATGAAGACTACACGCTGATTCGCTACGGGATGCGGTTCTATTTCATCGACACCTTCGATCTGGAAACGAGCGCCAAAGATCGGAAAGAGCAGCCGGCAACCACGACCGCTTATCTCGGCTATGAGTTGGACTATGCCAACGAAGCGACGCCACGGCCCGTCCTTGCGCACAGCATGAAGGATGGCGCGATCGATGTGACGAAGAACAAGAATGAGTACGAACAGGAGATCGCAGCGGCGAACACTCCTGTGACTGAGCTTTCCAACACCCGGCGTCTGCTCTATTGGACCGGTTATCCCTTCGCCGTCGCGATCGGCGTCAAGAATGCTATTTTCGAAGTGGCCAAGGTACCGTTCAGCACCGTTGCCGGGCTGCTGTTCGGGCGCGACAATCCACTGTTCTATCCCGCGCAGAATTTTCGGACGGCGTGGAATGCGCTCCAGGTGGAGATCGGGCATGAGCCGTACTATTATTTTATGCCCGGCTTGCTGAATCTCATCGGCGAAGTCCCGTTCGTCGGCCAAGTGTTTCAGTTCAACACTGGCCCCAAGCACATGGATTGGGACAAGGCGTCGGAACCCGGACGGGTTCGTGAGAAAATCTTTCTCTCACGAGGGATTTACGGCGGCGATAAATGGGGGCAGGACACCGGACTCTGGACCTTGTGGGCCAGCGCTGTGTATCCGGACTATGACATCTATAGTCCGCCCTATCGCCACGGAACGATTACTGACGTGGTTTGGTCCATGTTCAACCTGTCGCATGGCCCTGGCTATAACGAGGCCGCGTACGTCATGCGTCATGCAGGACAGGCCGATCGGCTCTATCTTTCCGGTCACAGCGGCGGTGTGCAGCGGAGCGCCAGCGCGTCCCGTATTCTTGCGAGCCACGGATATTCCGTCCAGAAAGTCTTTGGCGTCGCCGGCCCCAATGTTGGCCAGGCCTATGTGGATCAGCGTTTCCCGAACGCGTTTCGCATCTTCCTAAACACCGATAGTGGCGGCGATCAAGACGTGGTGTCGAAGATCGGGGTCGTGGCCGGTGCGTACGCGAGCGCGCTGGATACAGTCGTTATCGGGCCGCCGAAATATCTTTTGGGAGGCCTTGCAGGGTTGTTCGGCGATCAGGCTCAGACGTGGATGTACGATGTGGTTGATCATCTGGGTTCGACCAACGCCACCATCTCACAGATTCGCGGGAAGGTCTCGACGCTTCATCAAACGCCGTTCAGACAGTCGCTTGCTGAACCGATCGTCTTCGACGCCTATGTGCGGAGCGAATTTGCCACGGCATTCCGAAAGGATCTCGAACGGCCCAGCACCGAGATGGAATTTTTGAAAAGCCTCACGAATCAGTGGTTCGGTCTCGACTACTGGGCGCTGCCGGGAGCGAAGCAGGGGGAAGAGACGCACGACCCTGCACACTATAAGGAAGAACGAGAAGGGGCCATTCCGTGGCAACGACTCGGGTATTGAGAGGTCGCTGTTCGTGATGCGGTACTGGTGCTGAGGTTTCTGACAATTGGAGCGGTAGCGGCGTCAGACTTGCCAAGATGCCAGTATGTAGAGCGTTTTCGATCTAGGGAAGGTCTGATTAATTCACAGTTCCACTGACCAATCTGTTCCTGGGCTGGTCAACCCGGGCAATTCGGCGGGCATCCGCTGGTCCGGGAGCATTTTCGTCGGGGTTCGCATG
>JAHFEW010000027.1 GCA_023248215.1 Nitrospira sp. | reverse complement strand
CAAGACCAACTCACACGAGGTCGCTATCGCTTCCACCCTTCGCATCGGTCATCGGGGAGCTGCCGGCCACGCTCCTGAAAATACCCTCGCCGCTATCTGGAAAGCCCGATTTTTCCACGCGGATCTCATTGAAGTCGACCTGCGGGAAACCAACGACGGCCATCTCGTGCTGCTGCACGACGACACCATCGATCGCACGACCAACAAAACCGGGCCTGTCGCTGGGATGTCGCTTGAGCAAGTACAACGGCTTGATGCGGGCAATGGGCAGCGCATTCCCACGCTGGAGGAGGCTCTCGAAATTGCCGCAGGCAACATGGGGATGATTCTCGAGCTCAAAGTGGAGGGGATTGGAAACGACGCTTGCGCGATCGTGAAACGTACCGGGTTTCGCGATTCTCTCATTTACGCCTCGTTCCTGATAGATGAACTGCACCGCGTTCGGCAGGTCGATCCGTTGGCCAAGCTCATGGTCTTGTTGCCGCGCACCCTTCCGCGAGACCCCGTCGCCGATGTTGTGGCTGTTCGAGCCTCTCATGTAGGCCTTCACTTTTCGAGCGTCACCCTCGCCCTGCTTCAGACCTACCACAACCTGGGACGGCTGGTCTTCACCTACACCGTCAATGAGCCGGCAGACATTCGGCGTATGCGCGATCTGGGCGTCGACGGAATTATCTCGGACTTTCCGGATCGCATCTAACCGCACCGGCTTCTACCCCTTCGCAGCTGGCCAGGCAAATGAATCGGCGCGCGCACGACGCCTCTCTTCGTGACGAACCGACCAGAGAGGGGACCTTCAGGAAGCCCTTATTCTGCCCTGAGCTACAACACGGGCGACGCTATTGGGCACCTCGATTTGGCAGCGATCGGCAGCCTTCATGAGGATGTCTCGCATGGCCGTCTCACCGATCACACCGGCCGCAAGGTCTGCGCTAAAGGATAGAACAACAGGGGAATATGAGGGTTCACAAAATGCCACGGGCGACCCTTCACTACGGTGGGAGGTCGCCCGTGGATGGCGCTTGGGACGCCAAGAGGCAAATATTTATATTGTGATAAACAGGAGACCCGGTCGAGAAGATCGGGTGTCAGGATTTTCGTCAGGGGATGTCATATCCCAGGATACTGGTGTGCCTCGCGTCTAACCTCGGTTCTTCGATACTGCCAGTGGCTGTTATCCTATAAATCGGACAGTGCCATGAGGCACAAGCCAACCGAAGAACCGGCAAACGCGACCGACGAAAAGCCCACCCTCAACTCTGCGGGCCGTTCTAGTCCGGCGGCGTAAGTTCTTCCATCTGTGAACCTCCCCGGTTTGAGGAGCGGCGAGGTGTCACGAACAGGCGCGCACTGTCCATCGCCTCGTCACGGTAAACACAGCGTCATAGAGTCACGCTTTTCTCTTACGCTCATTGGAAAATCCTGTCAATAGAAAAATTGGCCCTAGGCATATTTGCATATTTCCTGAGTGGAAAAACTTATTCAGACAGTCCATACAACACGGGCTCCCTGAGAACGGGAGCCCGTGCGTGGCGCTTAGGACGCCGATTGCTGTCGCATGATGTCGCGGCCCGCAGGAGACCCGCCGAAATCATTGAAGGGGAGAAGCTTCTGGTCGGGAAACACCAGTCTACTCTATGAACACGACGTTCCCATGTCGGCAATGAGGCTCTCCAGTAGTTGGCTTGACGCCATGATGGGCAAGCGCGTCTTTGATACCGTGTGGCAAAGCCGATGGAGAACCGGCTAGCATGACCGACGAGAAGCCCGCCTTCACCTCGGCGGGCCGTACGAGCCAGGTGGAGTCGTATCGTTCATCATCCACCCTCCTCTCTTCTGTGGGGACTCCGTGGGAGATCTAGATGGCAGCCGCGCGGTCTGTCCGGTCCCCCACTGACCACGATGGAATTGGGCCGCAGATCCTATCTACGCTCCTCGAAAAACTCTGTCAACAGGGAGAAACTCCGCGCACCTCACCGCGTTGCGACAGCCCCCGCAATGCAAACCATTCCGTCCTCACTTGGAGGCCTCGTCGGCCGACATCAACAGGCAGACCTTTTCGTCGTGCTGGATGCTGAACATCACCTTCTTCTTGGCGTCGAAGATCATGGCTCCCTTCTCCGCATCCGGACCGGCTTCCTCAAACCGCAGCTTGTCGCCGTTCAGAAACCATTGCTGATGAGTGGTTGTCCCATCACTGGTCTCTCTCAGAAGAATGACGCCTTCGAAATCACCCGCCAACGCCACCGTCACAACACCTGTCAGCAGGAGACTTCCCACCAAGCCCAGCATGGCAGAATGCACGCCCCTCTCCTTCCAACATGGACGCGCAGAGGTTATTGTCCGCCCTGCGGTTGCTGCTGTTTCTTCTTCATCATCTCGCCGAACTGTTTCATCATTTCTTTTACATCCGGTTGCTCCGCACTCTCGCCGGGCGTCTCTCCCGCACCGCCCGGGCCGGCCTTGCGCTTCTTCGTCTCTTCCGCCATTTTGGAGATGTCCTCGCCTCTCTGCCCCTTCTGTTCGCGCATCGCCTTCATCCGTTCTTGCATCGTCGACATGTCTTGCTTCGCCCAGTCGGCGGGAAAGGCGAACAGGTTGGCATCCAGCCTTTTCTTGTCGATGCTCGTCACTTCCATACGCGAGGACTCTTTCCCCGCTTCATCGTAGTGGATACTCCGCAGCCCGAATCCGCCTTCTTCGACGAGTTGCTTCACCCAACTGGGCTGTGAGGACCGTCGCATCTCCTTCGGATCGACCCAGAACGTGGCGGCCTTTCCGAAGCCCTTCGCCACACAAATGTCGTTCTTCAGTCGATTGAGCTCCTTGTCGGTGATTCGCCAGACTTCACAGGAATACCCGGCGATCTTGTCGGTCTTTCCTGTGCGCTCGACGGTCTGCTTTTCAAGCGCCTCCTTCAGATGCTCCCCGCGCTCTCCCCCCATGCTGATTTCCAAATAGGACTTCTGCCCAGGCATCGCCATGTGCATCGTCCTGGCTTGGGCATCGAAAATCATCACACTTGTTTGACCTTCGCCGCGGGACGTTTCCACGCGCGCCTTGTCGCCCTTGAGATACCAGTCCATCGCGCTCGCACTGCCGGTGGCCGCATGTGTGGTGGTCATATGGAGAACGCCTTCAAAATCTCCGGCCTGAGCCGAGAGGGGATCGAGACTCAGCGCGAGGCTACCGACAACGACAGGCCATAGTTTCTGCATGATGTGCACTCCTGGTTAGAGTAACAACCCGCGAAGCAACTCCGTCAGTGCGGCTGATGACTATTGAACGGATTCGGCTTAGACAATCTTCAGCTTATGAAAGTTCACTCCCTTGGGAGCCGGAGGAGTAGAGAGGTTCATCGCCGCGAGCGCCTGAACCACCAGCTCAGCCGCCACGAGATTGCGGTACCATTTATGATTCGCCGGAACCACATACCAGGGCGCATGGGGCGTACTGGTCGCCGAAAGAACCCCCTCAAACGCCTTCATATAGGCCTCCCACAGTTTGCGCTCCTCGAGATCACCTTCGCTGAATTTCCAGCGCTTCTCCGGATCGCGGATCCGTTCAGTGAGCCGTTCTTTCTGTTCGTCTTTGGAAATATGCAGGAACAATTTGAGAATAGTGGTGCCGTTCTCGGCCAGCATCTCTTCGAACTCGTTGATCTGGTCGAGGCGCTGCGTGATGACTTTATCCGACACCCATCCATGCACGTGCGTAATCAACACGTCTTCGTAGTGCGACCGGTTAAAAATCCCGATATAGCCCTTCGGCGGGACTTCTTGGTGGACGCGCCAGAGAAAATCGTGGTTGAGCTCTTTCTCACTAGGAGCCTTGAACGACGCCACCCGGCACCCTTGAGGGTTGACACCGGACATGACATTCTTGATCGTGCCGTCCTTTCCGCTGGTGTCCATTCCCTGGAGGATGATCAACAGCGCCTGACTCCCATTGGCATAGAGCCGTTCCTGCAATTGGTCAAGCTTCGCGATGAGTGCGGCCGCGGCAGCTTTGGTCTTTGATTTCCCCTCTTCGTTTTTCTTGTACCGCCCGGTGTCATCAGGATCGAGCTGTTTCAGTGTGAAACGGCAGCCGGGCTTAATACGATAGTTATGCATCTCCACCTCCTCCACAACGGACCGTCCCGGATGAGCGGAAGAATCCGACCTTGCAGATAACCCGATCTTGCAAGAAGATACGCCAATCGGCCCACAGAGACCAAACAGAAATGACACCGCGTCTCCTGTGGGTGACAGGCTACAGGGCATCCCTGACAAGTCTCATGGCGATCGAACCCATCGCCGACTGACGCGGTCGCATTCGTAATCAGGGACGAAATTTCCTCTTGCCCCTCCATTAATTGAACGGGACGGGGCCTTATGTGATAAGAAGTGACCCATTACTAACCAGGGAGGCGTCAGTCATGCTCAAGGAAGTGACCGGAGATATCCTGTTATCCACCGCAGGCGCGATCGCGCATGGCGTGGCCCCGAACGATAATTTCAAGCAGGGATTGGCGCTGTCGCTCCGTGAACAGTGGCCTGGGATGTACAAAGATTTTCGCCACTATTGCCAAACCTACAATCCCAAACCGGGCAGCGCTTGGTCGTGGAAGGGGCCGAACTCGCCGGTCATCATCAACCTCTTCACCCAGGATGCGCCGGCCAGTGATCAGGATCGTCCCGGCAAGGCCTCGCTGCCCAACGTCAATCATGCCCTTCAGGCGTTGAAACATGAATTGCATGAACACCAGGTGAAAAGTGTCGCCCTGCCTCGCTTAGCGACCGGAGTCGGCGGGTTGGAATGGGACAAGGTCTCCCCGTTGCTCCAGCAGGCCCTCAAAGAGCTGACCATTCCCGTCTACGTCTACAGCCTGTATAAAAAAGGGGTGGCCGCACAGGAGGGTTAGGCCACCGACGCCCGGCTGCGTATCTGGGCGAGATACGTCAGCAACAGGCCCATCTGTGACTGCCGTTCAAGATAGAATTGCGCGGCAGACGCAGCCTTCTTCCCGATGCGCACCGTGACGATGCGTTCATCCGGCAACGAAAACACATCTTCGTCGGTATCGTCGTCCCCGACGTACAAGGCGACTGAACTCTGCAGCTGATGCATCAACTCCAACATGGCCGACCCCTTGTGCAGGCTGCCGGGTGGAATGGTATTCACCACCGATTTTCCCAGCACGAGCCGCGGTGCGGGGGATAACAGCGCCGCCGTGTGAAAGATCGCTTCCCGTGCGGCCTGCGAAGAGGAGGCCTGTCGATAGTGGAATGTCAGCGAATAGGTTTTGTCTTCCACCACCACTCCAGCCCTCGTCAGGTTCAGCTCCTCTTTCAGCACGGTCTTGAGCCAGGCGCGGCAACAGTCTCGCGCTTGGTGCATGACCCGCTCCGACGTGTGTAATCCTTCAAGTCCGTGATTTCCGACCAGGTGAGTGGGAATGCCCGCGACGCGCGGCTGGAGATCGACGAGGGAACGCCCGGAGATGACGGCGGTCGGCGCCTTCACGGCCAGAGCATGCAGCGCCTCCCGAATGGGGTGTGTGAGGACGGCCGCGTCTCGATCTTGAACGATCCGGGCCAGCGTCCCGTCGAAATCGAAGGCAAAGAGCGCCGCTCCCTGTCCCGCTACCCGATCGAGGGCTCGCTTGCCTGGCGCTCTGAGCACATCCTGCATGGAGACGACTACCGAGCCCGTCCCGAAGCTTTCCCCACCTGCTTCATCACGCGAATGCGGCGGCGCATACGCGCCGCGTCCATGAGCATGCGTCCGGCCCAACGATACACGTTGAACTCCTGAACCAACCCGCGCATGCTTCGCATGCGGGCCCGTTGTTCTTTCGGCGTCATCAAAAGCGCCATGTGCAACGCCGCTGCGCATTGATCGATATCGTAGGGATTGACGACCAGGGCCTCGGGCAATTCCTGCGCGGCCCCGGTGAACTGGCTGAGTATCAATACCCCCTGTTCGTCATCGCGCGCCGCGATGAATTCCTTGGCCACCAAATTCATGCCGTCATGAAGACTCGTGACGAAACACAGGTCGGACGCCCGATAGTACTCATACACATCCGGCGGCTCATGATGCTTCACTTTCAACACGATCGGTTCGTAGCCTTCACGGCCGAACCGTTTGTTGATGCGTTCAGCCAGCGCATAGACCTGATCATGAAAATGCTGATACTGATCGATGATCGTCCGGCTCGGCGCCGCGATCTGAATGAAGGAGAACTTTCCGACCCATTCAGGTTGCAGCTCGAACAATCGTTCGACCGCGAGGAACCGCTCGATGATGCCTTTCGTATAGTCCAGCCGGTCTACGCCGATCCCTACGAGCCGATCCGGTCCCATCGCATGGCGCTCCCGGATATGCACTCGACAGTCGGGCACCGGCCGTTGATTCTCCAACCAGCGCGACGGCCATTCAATCGAGATGGGGTAGGGATTCACCGCCGTGAGCCGCCCGCCGTACGAGACCGTGGAGGTATCCCGATCGATGCGCGCTTCCAAAATGCGATCGATGCAGTACAGAAAGTGGTTGCCGTGTTCGCGCGTGTGGAATCCGACGATGCTGCTACCGAGCAATCCTTCCAGAATTTCCTGCCGCCAGGGACAAATACCGTAACTTTCCGCGTTCGGCCAGGGAATGTGCCAGAACATGATGATCGTCGCGTTCGGCAGCTTCTCGCGCACCATCTTGGGCAACAGCGCAAAGTGGTAGTCCTGGACGAGGACGACCGGATCATCCGTCTTGGCTTCTTCAACTACGGCTTGGGCGAATCGTTCGTTGATGGCCACATATTGCTCCCAATCGGAAGTCCGGAACGTCGGACGGACGTGGGCATTGTGGCACAAGGGCCAGAGGCCCTCGTTGGAAAATCCGTAATAGAACCCGGATTCTTCATCGGGCGACAACCAGATGCGGCGGATATCGTACGAGGGGTGATCCGGCGGCACGCGCACATGGTCACGGCTATCGACGACTTCGCGGTCGGCCGAGCCATTGCCGTGAGCGATCCACACCCCCGAGCAGGCCCGCATCACCGGTTCCAGTGCGGACACCAGCCCGCTGGCCGGCAGTGACACCTCAATTTTTTGCCCTCGGCGATTGTGGATATAGGGTTGCCGGTTGGAGACGATCAAAATTTCATCGCCGGAGAGATGCTCGTGCAGAATCGTCTTAAGGCTGGCCGGACTCCAGGTAATCTGACTTTCATCGCGCATCCGGCGATCGGCTTCCAGCTCGCGCACCAACGCATGTAGATCCTGCGCGACGGGGTGCAACTCAGGGGAATGTGTCCGGCCTGGCTCGGTCGGCAGACCCGTGTTCGTCAGCATGGCCCGCACGCCGGCCACCCAGCCACGCCAGCTGAGATGCGCGACGAGCACCGTGACCGCTGAAATCACCGCGGCCAGTCCGACGAAGAGGTAAAAAATGTACCACTTCGTGTCAGTACTGCGCTGATGCACAAAACTCATGTCGTGAACCAGCATGAGCCGGCCCAGGATCTTGCCCCCCGATTGAATGGTCGCCACCACGACGTGCAGGGGCCCTTGCGCAAAATCAACCACCTCCGACGAGCCAGGCGGTAGATGGGCTAAACTCTCGCAGGACAATTGGTCAGGATAGGTCAGGGTCTGATAGAGCAGGCGCTGCTGCATATCGCAAAAGCCCAGCGCATAGAGCCGTTCGTCCTGAATAACCTTGTGAAAATAGGCGAAGATTTTCGTGCGCGAGCGTGTGGCGACGAGGTCCGATAGGGGCACTTCCATCGTGCTGGCCAGCAATTTTGACCGGCTTTCGAGGTCCCTGGTGAACCACTTCAGCGTGAGCGAATCGACCAGCGGCACCACGCTATAGGCCACGACTCCCAAGACCAGTAAGAGAGGAAGGATGAACCGGAGGGACAGACGCATGGTTTCTCCTGCAGTTTACTTTGCGCGGGAAATCTCTTATGGTCTGGGGCATGTACCCCTACGGACTCATCGGCAATTGCCACGTCTCCGCCCATATCCATGAAAGCGGATCGGTCGACTGGCTCTGCCTGCCCAGACCGGATAGCGATCCCGTCTTCGGCCGCCTCCTCGATCCGGACGGAGGCCACTTTTCCATATCAAGCCCTACCAGCTCCGCTCAAGTCAAGACGACGCAGCGCTACCTCCCTAATACAAATATCCTCGTGACCGAGGTGTCCACGTCAAAGGGAGACAGCTTCAAGATCACGGACTTCTGCCCGCGCTTCGAACAGTACGGTCGTACCTATCGTCCCGCCGCCCTCTTCCGCATCGTCGAACCGTTGGCGGGCACCCCATCGATCCGCGTCAGCTGCCGACCGGTCACGGGATGGGACAAGGAGTCTGCCCGCGGGATGCGGGGCAACAGCCACGTCCGCTACGACATCCGCGGGGAGTATCTCCGGCTTCTGACCAACATGCCGCTGACCTATCTGTACGAGGAACGGCCCTTCGCGCTCACCGAGAAGACGTACTTCGCACTCACGTGGGGGCTGGGAATCGAAGATGATCTCGCGAAAGTCAGTCACGAATTCCTCGATCAAACGGCTCGCTACTGGCGCATGTGGGTGAAACATTGTTCGATTCCGGTGCTGCATCAGGAAGAGGTCATTCGCTCGGCCCTGGCGCTCAAACTCCATTGTTACGAAGACACCGGCGCCATCCTTGCCGCCTTGACCACCAGCCTTCCGGAGGAGCCAGGCGGCACACGGAATTGGGACTACCGCTACTGCTGGCTGCGCGATGCGTATTTTTCCCTCACGGCCTTCCACAATCTCGGGCACTTCGAAGAAATGGAGGGCTTTCTCAAGTTCCTGCTCAACATCGCCTATACCCACGAGCATTCCCGGGAACGCCTGGCGCCGGTCTATACGCTGAGCCAAGATCTCCCGCTGCCGGAAACCGAACACCGAAATTGGGCTGGTTTCTGCGGGAGCGCGCCGGTGCGCAGCCATAATCAAGCCGCGGAACATATTCAGAACGATGTGTATGGCGAGCTGGTTCTGGCGCTGACGCCGATCTTTTGCGACAACCGCTTCTACGACCTGCGGACCAAAGACCAGGAGCAGCTCGTCGCCAATCTAGCCCGTCTCTGCGAACGGACCATCGCGCAACCGGACGCGGGGCTCTGGGAGATTCGCAACGGGTGGCAGGAACATTCGTTTTCCAATTTGATGTGTTGGGCCGGGCTCGACCGGGCACACCGCATGCAGCAGGCGGGATTTTTGCCCTCGTTGACATTTGACGTCGGCGCGGCCCGCGCGCGTGCAGCACAGGCGCTCCTGAATGCCACGAAAGACGGGGCCTTTCGTAACGGCCCGCAGGACGACACCTACGATGCCTCGCTGGCGCAGGCGTCGATCCTTGGCTTTCCAAACCGGGACGTTTGTGAATCGACGATGAAGCACATCGCGCAGGAATTGTCCGTGCAAACCGGCGGGAAAGATACCGGGTTCTATTTCCGGTATCTGCGGACCGACGATTTCGGCCGGCCGCAATCCAGCTTTGTCATCTGTTCTTTCTGGGTCGTCCAGGCGCTGGCGCGACTCGGGCGGCTGGCAGAGGCCCAACGGATCATGGCCCAGGTTCTGACGGGCGCGAACCATCTGGGTCTCTTCTCCGAGCACTTCGTGCCCGCGACTCGCACCCAACTCGGAAACTTTCCCCAAGCCTACTCTCACGTCGGCCTCATCAATGCCGCGTTCGCCGTCAGTCCGTCGTGGACGACGGTGCTGTAACGACTCTTGCACCTTCGAAGCCACGACGAGACGGTGACGAGTTTCTGCCTGATGGGTATCGCGTTGACCCTCGCGGGAACGATTTTGCCGCGGTGGTGAAGAGGAACGCCCCTATGCGGCGAGATAGATGTGGAAGAGGCAGTCGCTGCAACGGGAGCGACAAGTCTGGAGACTTCGACCACCTCCCCCGGAGCCAGGTGGCCGACTCCGGGGCGAGCAGGATTGACGGAGAGATGCCGATGCGCCACACAGGCGCGCTCCGACTCTCGACGTTACTGGGTGGGACCGATGACTCGAATAGTCCCAGGCTGGATTACCATGCCGCCTGGTACGGCTGATTTCATGCGCGCATTGTAGCTAATGACCATGCCTTTGCTGAAACAAAGGCTCACACTCTTGCCCGCTGACAGTTCGGTGGTTTCCCCGACCATTCCCATAAAGTTGGAAAAGTCGCGCTCACAGCTCAACATGTCCTTATTCAAACCGGGAATATCGATCCGTACCGGAAGTGTGCGGTGGTTCACCCAACGCACCTCGTCACCGACTCGCACCGTCAAATCAGCGGGGGTCAAATTCTCTTCACATTTGACCTCATGGATCACCGCCGTCCTTGTCGTCTCCGCCAATCCTGCACAACCAGTCACCAGCAGCAACCCTGCCATCGCAAACAATGTTCGTCCCATAGATGTCCTCCTTCCTGAAATTGCGGTGACCGATGACCCTCAGGATCTGGCAGCGGGATGGTCCGCAGTATCGTGACCAGGCGTCTTCGAGCCCTTCCATTTCATTATACCAGGTCCGACAAGCTCCCTGCCAATGTCGGCTCAGTATTTTAGCGTGCATCTCCATGCACCGCTACTTGACTCGTCTCACCCTATTGGCATCGGTGTGATGGAACAGGTCCTGTCGCCCCTTCATTTTCAGCTGCGTATCTTCCTTGTAACTAAAGCTGTCGGGGCCGTGCATGGTCACCGTGAGTTCATACCGGACGGTCTTGAACTCTCTATCCAAAAACTTGTTCGAGCAAATGCCATACGTATCAGACCCTGCCTCCGCCGAGAGCTCGAACGACGTGGCGTCAGGCTCCACGGTGCCGCCCGCCAGCACGGTGATTCCCCGCGGGACGACGAAACAGCGGAGCACCTGCTTGGCTGCCGCATCCCAGAGCCAGTAGCCGGTGTCTTCGTGAAACGGCGCGTCCTCGCCCAGCCGCCAGGCCACCGTCGAATATCTGAGGCCATACAGCCGTTGCTCATGGTTGTTCACCGGGCCGAACGGCTCGAACGTCAACCGCTCGCGATAAGCGTTGCGTTCCGTGCCCCTGTCATCCGAGGGAGCCACGTCCTCTCCTTTATCTCCCTCCCACACACCGGCAAGCGCAGCCAACGGACCGAGATTGTCGAGCAATTCGTTGCCCATCATCTCCCTCCTTGTCATGGAACATCGTTACACCAACCGTTGCCCTACAGGACCGACCGAACGCTCTTCTAGCAGAAGCCGGGGCCACGCATTCAAATTCGACCGGTGACCCGAGAGAGCGACAGAGCTGAGTGAGAGAACACAGGAAAAAACGCAGAGAGACCCATCAGAGGCACGTTTCGCCGGCCTCCGGAAGGCAACGACGATTATGCAGCCGGCTGATGATAGGCGATGTGGAGGGAGAGAAGAAACTGGAGGTGTGGATCTCGTCGCCCGGAACCATTGGTCATGGCTCCGGGCCAAGCAAACTCAATTGTCTTCACGTGAGGCGGAGAACTATCCCCGCGCACAATTGAGGCGCGGGGTCGCGCGAAGAGGAAGCAACCACTTAAAGGGGTTTATCCCGTCGCCCGGAACCATCATAAATGGCTCCGGGTCGAGCGAGCTCTGTTTGGTGGAGGCGAGGGGAGTTGAACCCCTGTCCGAAGATCGTCGGCTCATCGCGTCTACATGTGTAGCCGATTCTTTGAGTTTCGCAACGACCCACGCCTATCGGCAGGCTTAGAATCGCCGCTAGCACAGTATTGTCTCATCCACCGCCGCTGAGCACCGACGTTGGACCAGCCCGCTGCATCGCGCCATTCCACCCCCGCGGGCCTCAGATGGAACGACGTCTCAGCTTAAATTAAGCTGCGAGTGCCAGTTCTTGATTGGCAGTTGCATTTTCCCGGAGGATTTACGAGACCCCGAGAGCTCGACATGCGACGATGGCATCAGTATCCCCGTCGAAACCGGTCGCCCCCTTTCAGTCGGATGTTGAAAAAGGCTTCTGGCTGCGTTCTCGCTTCGCTCCGAGGCTCGACGTACAGAAACAGTACGACTCGCCCCTTCGCTTGCTGCGGCCTTGCCACAAGACCTTTTTGAACATCCTCAAGATCTTCGGCTTGGCTATCGGCCATACGCCATCAGCTCTGTGCTCTTTCCTAGGTGCTCATCATACAGCACAGGTCAAGGGGATACCAGACATGGCGTAACCAACACAAATACTGGCATCTCCCTCATCCTAAGTGTGCAATTCTGTTAAATTCGTGATGTAAATGATATTGGATTTCGCCATAATCATCGCGGCTGTCATCCTTTTTATCGCTCGATATGGATACACCTCTTCAAAAGAAGACTCAAAAAGTGGTTTCGGGGCCTAAAGACCCTGAACTGTTTTTCGGACTAGTTGGTGCTGTGGGGGCCGACCTTGATGTGCTCAGCAAAGCTCTTGCTGAGAGCCTCTCCCAAGTAAGCTATCAATACAAATCGATCCATGTCATTGAACAAATTCATCTGTTCGAGCGCTGGAAAACCCTCCCAGAGAAGCCACTAGAAGACCGATACAAATTTCACATTCGAGCTGGTGATGAATTTCGAGAGGCATTTGAGTTGGGCGATGCACTGGCCAGACTATTAATCGCTGTGATTAGAGAGAAACATCGCAAACCTTCGAGTGCAAACAATGACTCGGATGAGCCCATTTCCCGATGCGCCTATGTATTAAGGTCCTTGAAGCACCCTCAGGAAGTTAAGTTGCTGCGTGATGTATATGGGCCCAATTTTTACTTACTCGCCGCATATTCTCCGCATGATACCCGGTTAAGAGATTTCACAAAGAAAATCGCCTCGTCTCATCATTCAACGGGTCAAGCGGCTACCAAATTCGGCTCGGTTGCCACAGAGATTTTGGATTTGGATCAAGCCGAGCCTGACAAGAAGTTGGGTCAGAATCTTCGAGAGACGTTCCCACTCGCTGATGTGTTCATTAACGTCACAGATAAGAACAATGTGAAGGATGCTGTCTCCCGCTTCATAGAGCTTATTTTCAACAACACTGAGGAGATTTATACTCCATCCCGGGATGAATATGGAATGTCTCTCGCACGAGGTGCTGCCCTTCGATCAGCTGCCCTTGGAAGGCAAGTAGGTGCTGCCATCTCCACCGATAATGGAGACATCATCGCGCTTGGAACCAATGACGTGCCAAATTTTGGTGGGGGGCTCTATTGGCCTGGCCCGGACGATCATCGGGATTACAAGGATGGCAAGGACACCAGTGATGAAATGAAAAGGGTTCAGTTCGCGGAGATACTCGAGAGCCTACAAAAACACGGGTGGTTCGTCGACGCAAAGGCAAAAGTGGACACGGGTGATCTCGTAAAGGAAGCCTTACCATTGGTTAAGAGCTCACGGTTGATGAGCCTTATAGAGTTTGGCAGATGTGTGCACGCTGAAATGGCAGCACTACTCGACGCGGCGTCACGTGGTGTTGCTGTTAAGAATTCCACGATGTACACAACTACGTTTCCCTGCCATGATTGCGCTCGGCACATCGTCGCTTCTGGCATTAAGAGAGTAGCTTACATAGAGCCATATCCGAAAAGTTTGGCACTAGACTTTCACAAGGACTCAATCATTGTTGATCCTCACGAGGAAATACCACGCAAAGTCCGATTTGAGCAGTTTGTAGGCATTGCTCCGACTCGTTATATGGACCTGTTTACCGCAAACGAACGAAAGGGTATTGACGGAAGCTTGATTCCGTGGGATAAGTCTCACGCTCTTCCCAGATACGCACAACCCGTACTATCCTATCTTTATAAAGAAAAAGATGCCGTTGCTCTTTTTGAGAGAATTAGAGAGCAGAAAGGGCTTCATCTTGTTCAATAGCACAGGGGGGCATGCTATGAGTAAACCATCTAAAACAGGGTCGCTAAAGGAGGGGTTAGAGCAGGTTCGTCAGGAAGTTGATAAGTGGCCTTCTTGGATGAAAACCAACGAAACCAAGGAGACAATACGCCAGAGCGTTGATTCAAGTCAGGGGTCAGGAGGACAAAGCTGTTCTAGTGGGTCGGTTAGAAAAGGCTAGCTCACTTTCTCCTCAGATTTGGCTTCAAACTATGGGCTCCGCAGGTTGAACCTGCGGAGCCCATTTTATTTCTCCCATTCAAGTTATTGAGGAGTCGTGAATCTTTCAGCGACCTCAAGCCGCATGGAGTGAGGGGAGCACTGTAGGAACCGGATTCCATCTAGTTGGGCTCGACTGAAGATTTCGAAAGGTGTCGCTCCACCGGAAACTTCCGTTCGCGCCAGGCATCGAGGCCGCCTTCCGGCGGGCGTATGCGGTGAATGCCCTTCTTTTTCAGGAGCCGGGCGGTCCTGGCGCTGGAGACTTCGTTCGGGCAGGAACAGTAGAGGACAATGTCCCGGTCGCGCGGAATTTCGTGATGCCGGTGCTGGATCTCTTCCATCGTGAAGTCGATCGCACCAAGAATGGTCTCAGAATCGCGCTCCAGGACAAGTAGCTACCAGACGAGAAACGATGTCGATGAGTAACCCAAGCTTTCCCTCGGATCTCACGGAACGGGCGTGAAGGTCCAGGTCCATCCCTGGTCTTGCTGTTTTAAGGCCTGGCCCTTGGGCGCTTGGCCCGTAAAGAATTCCGGGGGTAATGTCACGAGCAGCTGTTCCTCGCGAACCTGCCCCTGAACCGGATGCGTGCCCAGGCAGCCGCCACCGCCGACATATTCGTCCATATCCGGCGTTCTCCGTTCGCCCACCAGACCGAACATCGGTCCGATCACCATGATGCTCTTCAACTCGAAATGCTCATAGGTTCCCTTGAGGATCGGAGCCGGACAGACACCCGAGCCATCACGATAGCTCTCAACCTTGGTTGGAATATTCGCAAGCACTCTGGGCAGCGGCGCCTCTTCCAGTGGTCAGCTGAATTCGAATTCGACTTGTTTCGTCACATTGGCGATAGCGGAACCCCCGATAAATTGCTTGTCCCTCTGAAACACACCCACGACCTTGTACTTCGCTATGCTGACCTTCGCACGGGAGGCGCTTTTCACAAGCCATGCCCGGGTGCACATAATCTCTGGCCGATCACCGGCACCGATGACAGCACCAGAGACCGCGCCTACGGTCGAACCGCCTGCTTCGAACAAGAGTACCATCGCGGCTATCGAGACGATCACGATCAGTTTCATCCATGGACTCCTTTCGCGGAGGAAGCTCCTCCCGGCACTGCGAATCATCACCACAGGGATCGACAGCGGTTGAGCGGCCACCGAAGGCGCGCTGCAGAAAGTTTTCCCACTTCGATCGGAACGAAGCAAGAGGGCGCCAGACCGGAATACTCTCCGTCCAGGCTATGGAGCCGCCGCCAGAACCTGCCCTGCGATACGCGGACCCTGCGTGAGTTCCGTCCCTATTTGACCGATCGGATGATCCTTGCTAGAGTTTCCTTCCACCGGACAACAGCATACCTATCCGTCGGGTAACTTCTTGAGCAGACTGCAGACCAGCTCCACTCCACGCGCCTGAAACTGCATGGCCCATACATATCGAGACACAGACCATGGCCCCGCGAGATACGGGCCAGACCGACGAATCGTACCGGCACATCATCCCACTGTTTCAGACCAAGGAGAGACCCATCATGAGACACCATCTACTGACGTCCGTCTTCTTCCTCGCCACCCTGATGCCGCTTGCCGGAACATCGGCGGCAGCAGATCGACCGACCGTCGAATACTCTGCCGACTCCGTCATTGAACATGCGGAAGGCGCGATGAAGAGCCGCGTCTATTCCACGCCCACGAAGGAACGGCGCGACATGACACAGGAGGGAATGGCCATGGTCACGATCACGCGCCATGACAAGAAGGTGATGTGGACGCTCATGCCGGAAGAAAAGATGTACATGGAAATGAAGCAGGGTGCCCAGCCGTCAAACAAAGACGACCTGTCGGCCTACACCATCGAGCAGACCGTTGTCGGCCCGGAAACGCTCAATGGGCTCAGCGTCAACAAGAGCAAGATGATCATGACACATTCGGACGGTAGCAAGTTCGGCGGCTTTATGTGGACCACCAAAGAAGGCATCTTGGTCAAGTTGGACGCGCTGTCGGTCGAACAGGGCAACAAGGAGCGGTTCAAGATTGAATTGTCCAATCTCAAAATCGGCAAACAGGACCCGGCGCTGTTCGAGATCCCTCCCGGATACGAAACCATGCCCGGCATGGATATGGGCTCGATCATGAACATGATGAAGTGAGCAGGAGACCTCTATGGCACAAGCGCGCAGAGTAGGCTGCATGGTGCTGTTCGCTCTTTCCGCATTGGCGCCGGGCGCCTGGGCCGATGATCTCTGTCCCGACAAGGCAGACAAGAACAGGGCGAACGAGCAGTTCAAACAGGCGGAAGAGCTTGAACGGGGAGGCCGCGCACGCGACGCGTACAGCGCGGCTGAGAAAGTGAACAGCGAATGTCTCGCCAACTACCCTGCATGGGACACCCTCAAGAAGCGCCTGGCGAAGACCCTTGCCGGCGAAGAGGAAAAGAAAAGCCGATTCCCAGAGGCATTCGACTGGTACGAGCGCGCGCACAGCATCGCGGATGCAGGCCGGATGCAGCGCAAGTTGGTGGAGGCCAAGCCGGATGACCTCAACACGGTCGCGAACGCCATCGAGTATTTCGCACGCCAGCAAGACAGCGCACAGGAACAAGCCATGCGGGCGCACGCCCTGAAGAATGTGGAGAAGGCCCTCGCGGCGGAAGACAGGCAGTTCGCATCGGCCACCAAGGACTCGATGCCATCGCTCGACCTCGCCATGAATTGGGCGCGCCAGGCGAAGGCCGGGGAGGGGCGCGTGCGCGAGCGGGCCGAGAAGCGCGGTGACAGCGCGGCGATGGAGGACGGACGAAGTTTTCTTGAGAAGGCGCTGACCTACTATCGCTTCGCCGAGAAGCCCGACAAAGAGAAGAAGGTGCGTGACAAAGCCAGGACGCTGGCGGAACGCGCGGCGAGCAAGGGCGAAGGTGCACGTGCCGCAGGCTACTACAACATCGCCGGTGACAGTGAGAAGGCGTCCGCGACCATCACGCAACACGAGGCCCAGGCTCAGCAAGCGGAAGAGGCCCGCAAGAAGAGTTTCAAGAAAGACCAGGACAAGCTGGAAAAAGAATTAGGCTTTTAGTTCTTCCTCGCCCGATCGGCGGCCGGCCGGAGACAGCGGGTCGCATCCTGTCAGACTAAACGGTAGGGTTAGAAGAACGTCGCTCCACCGGAAACTTTCGTTCGCGCCAAGCATCAAGCCCGCCTTCGAGCGGACGCACTCGATGGATGCCTTTCTTTTTCAACAAGAACGCCGTCCGGGCACTCGACACTTCGTTCGGGCAGGTGCAGTACAGCACGATGTCTCGGTCCCGCGGGATTTCGTGATGGCGATGCTCAATCTCCTCCATCGTGAAGTTGATGGCGCCTGGAATAGTCTCCGGATCGAGTTCCAGGGCGAGCGGATGCCGAACATCGACCACGCTGATGGCATCTCCGTCGTCCAAACGTCGCTTGAGTTCCTCCACGGAAATCTTAGCCATCCGCAGGTGCCGCAAGAACTTCTGCCGATGATAGTACTTATACCCGATGAATCCCCCCACCGCGGTAAGCAGAATCGTGAGCACCAACCCACGGGCCTGATCGAACAGTCCGACCAGATGCTCCAGTTGATTGCTGAACAGCGCCCCAACTCCGGCGCTCACGCCCGCCCAGATAAGGGTGCCCCCCACATCGTACAGAATAAACGTCGCGGCGCTCATGCCGACAATACCGGCGAGAGGCGGAGCCACCGTGCTGAAACCGGGAATGAATTTCGCGAGTAGCAGGGCCCGCGGTCCGTTTCTATGGAACACATTCTCCGTGTCTCTGACACACGAATCCGGCTCAAGGGACAGACGACAAAGAAACCCCAGCACCTTCCCGCCCTTGATACGACCGAGGTAGTACCAGGCGAGGTCCGGCGGAAGCGAGGCCGCAACCGGAACGAGCAGCGCTGTGGCGACCGTCATCTTGCCGGCTCCGACGAGCGCACCAGCCGCGATGAGGAGGGGTATGGCTGGAATAGGCAGGCCGATCTGCTCGACGAAAATCACCCAGAAGAGCACCGTCGCACCATGGTCCGCGAGGAATTGTAAGGCATTCATTGTGGAATTCTTCCCATGGCCTCAGGCACTCCGAAAGCGCGTCAACCTGGCAAACAAGATAGCAGCGAAGGGGAGCACAAGGCCAAGGAGAATCTGCACGAGAAGCAGCATCCCAAGCTGGCTATAATCTTCTGGCGTGTGAAGCGCATTGGTTCCCGGATCACGAACTTCCCGTGTGACAACGAAAAGCTGATTGAGATACTTCGTGCCGAGTTGGCTCAGCGACAGTGCGAGGTTAGTAAAGGAGGCCATCACGGCAAAATAGGTCGCCTTCAGATTCGCCGGTGCGGAATTGGCGATCCAGGCCAGCATGGGGATCATGGAGATTTGGCCCAACGGGGACTCCAGCGCCGTATTCACCAGTGCGATAAAGCGCGCATCGATCACTCCGCCGGTCAGCGCCGCCGTCCACTGATGGAGCCCATAATACATGCTGACGATGGGAAGCCCCAACACAAACGCTGCCACCGTGAGGAAGCCCACCACATAGGCGATGGACCGTTCAGCCATGAACCGGCGAAACAGAAACATGCCGACGAGGGTCAGCGCGCTGCCGATGAGCGACAGCACCGACAGAAACTGCTGATCGAACCCAAGTTTGTCGATCATCCACCAGGTGGCACCATCGCCGGGACCTGGTATGGCACGGAAGGCAAAGATGACGAGCGCCGTGCCCAGCAGGACATGTTTCGCATCGGGCGCCAGCTCGCGCGTCAGCCGCAAAATGAGAAACGACACGATCCCCATTGAGCCGGCAAAGACGATTTCTTCGTTGTAGGGAAAGTCTCCGAATCCAACCGTCAGGGTAAAGAGCACGAATGCCAGACTGCCCCCCAGAATCCACCAATTGGGCCTGGTCGTTTCGTTCGGCCGGTCCATCAGCGCTGCAACTTGCGCGGCCGTCATGCCCTGACGCAGGAGCCGGCGCCTCTCGCGAACTCGAAGGATTGACGCGGCCATTACGCCGAGGACCGAGACGGCAGGGATCACGAGCGCCATCAGATAGACCTGCTGGTAAATCTCGGCGATCTTCGCTTTCGGCAGATTCTCCACACCGGTGAACAGATAGAGGTTAATCATCGCGACCAAAATACCGCCGCTGATGATGGCCACCCGCCCCAACGTCTGCATGGTCGTATGCATGAGCTTGAGTCTGGCTGCATCGAAGGGCAGGCCCTGTTCGTCTATCCTGGGTACTGCCTCGACGGTCATGGCATCAGCCACCGTGTCCTGGATCACATAGCCGATCGGCGCGAGCAAGACACTCAGGACGTACCAGACCTCGGCCGGCATCATGGCTGTCATCGCCTCGCGATGGCCGATCAGGCCGACCATGATCAGCAGACTGACGGCAATCACCCCGGCGCCGAAATACACGAGCAGGCTTTTCCAGCGCCACAGCAGATCGACGAGATGACCGAACGGCATCTTGAGCGCCCAGGGAATGCCGGCCCAGAACCCCAGCGCCGCGAGGAAGGCCGCGGACAGGCCCAGATAGTCTTTGACGAAGAAGGTGCCCACGATGCCGGTGAGGCCTGAGATTCCGGCGGCCATGTAGACCATGAGCGGCGGCAGATAGGAAAGCCGGAACTCGCGCGCGAGTTCAAGAATATTGCGATCGATCCAGTCGTAGACCGCAGTTATGCGCATCCAGTTCCCTCCCTCCTCTCTGTTAACCGGATGCAGCGATGATTTGCAAGTCACCCACAGATGTTATGCAATACGCGGTGGCACAGAACAACGACGACGAAAAGAGCTGGGGTGATACTTCAGGTCTCCCATCGGTCGGATGCCGACCGTTACTTCGGAAACGCGGTCGGCGCTTTGACGTGCTGCCAGCCTTCGCCGTTCAGTGAGCGGAGCAGGGCCACAAGATCATTCTTCTCCTCCGCAGTCAGTTCCAGCGGAATGATGGTGTGATCCTGATGCGGGTTCTTGATACCGCCCTCATTGTAGAAATTGACCACTTCCTCCAGCGTCTTGAATCGCCCGTCGTGCATGTAGGGCGCCGTGTGCGCAATTTCCCGCAACGTCGGCGTCTTGACCGCGCCGACGTCTTCCGGATTCTTCGTCACCATATACCGGCCCAAATCGACCGTATTGGTGTCCCATCCGATGCCGAGATTGTGGAACTTCTCGTCGGAGAAGTTGAACCCCGAGTGGCATCGCGTGCAGCGTGCTTTACCCCGGAACAGTTCAAGGCCCCGCTGTGCGGAAGCGGTCAGCGCCTGCTCGTCACCGCCGAAATCAAACCGATCCGCCGGGCTGTTGCCGGACAAAATCGTTCGCTGGAAGCTCGCGATGGCCTTGCCCACGTCTTCGATGACGATGTCCCGGACGAAGACCTCCTGGAAGAGCTTCCGGTAACCGGCAATCCTCTTCATCTTGGCGACCATTTCGTCATGGTTCATAAAGCCATGTTCGACCGGGCTGACAAACGGCCCGACGGATTGTTCTTCGAGCGTCTCGGCCCGCCCATCCCAAAATTGACCTTTGCTGTACAGGCGGTTGATCGAGGCTGGTGCGCTGCGTCCACCTTTGAGCTGATTGATCCCCGTCGAGACGGCCTTCCCGTCGGTGAACCCCTTCTCCGGCAAGTGGCAACTGGCGCAGGCAATGGTGTCGTTCTTCGACAGGCGCTTGTCGAAGAACAGCAAGCGGCCTAACTCGATCTTCTGAGCGGTCTGCGGATTGTCCGCCGGAATGGAACTGGTTGGGTCTTCCAATCCGAGCGGGACTGCCTGCACAAGGATCGCCTCCTTCCCGGTCTGGGCCGTCTGACCTCCCATCACACCGGCCACCTGCAGCATGGCGATAGCCCCCACCACAAGACACGCGGATCCGATTCTCATCCAGGTCATTCTTCCGGCTCTCATGACCGCCTCCTTTTCCGGTGTCATCTCTCGAACCCGTCCATTGTTGATCGCCTGTTCCAGTAGATTGTGTGCGCCCATTCGCCCAGCACATTTGATTTCCATGACCGTCAAAATACCGGTTGCCGCTCCATCAGTCTAATTGATAGTCTATAACCAAACGATTAGCCTACCTTATCGTGGAGGATGAGCGCTCTTGACCCTGACGGAACTTCAGTACATTGTCGCCGTGGCGCAGGAGCACCACTTCGGGCGTGCGGCGGATCGGGTGTTCGTCACCCAGCCGGCCCTCAGTCTGGCGATCAAGAAACTGGAGGACGAATTAGGAGTGGCGATTTTCGAGCGGCGGAAGAATCACGTCGCGCTCACGCCTCTGGGCGAGCAGATCGTCCATCAGGCCCAACGCGTGCTGGAAGAGGCTGATCAGATCAAACTGTTGGCGGCGCAGGGGAAGAACCAGCTCGTGGGGGCATTGCGGTTCGGTGTCATCGCGACAGTGGGACCGTACCTCCTGCCGGACCTCATCCCGCTCCTTCACAAACGAGCCCCCGGCATGCCGCTTGAAATCGAGGAAAATTTGACGGTCAACCTGACGGCGATGCTCAAGAGCGGGAAGCTGGACGTGATCATGATCGCGCTGCCATTCGAGGAACCGGGGATTCTCACGCAAGCCCTGTATGACGAACCGTTCAAGGCCGTGGTTCCATCCGACCATCGGTTGGCCAAAAAGACCAAGATCGATGCCGCGCTGCTGACGAGCGAACGAGTGCTCTTACCCCATGCCGGGCATTGTTTCCGGCAGCAAGTCCTGGAGAGCTGTCCGGAACTCAGCCGCTCGGACACGGAGAGCCTACAGGGCAATTCGCTGGAGACGATCCGTCAGATGGTGGCGTCAGGACTCGGCATCACGGTCATGCCCTCCAGTGCGGTCACTGCCAAACATCAGAACAAACGGCTCGCAGTCCTGGAGTTCACGAAACCGGTGCCGGAACGGCGTATTGCGCTCGCATGGCGCAAGGGGTTCGCGAGACCGGCGGTTATCGCGGTGATTCAAGAAGCAGTGGGCGCGCTGAACATTCCCGGACTGGTGGCGATCGCTCCGGCTCATTAACATCTCTCTTTGCAAAGCAATAGCCTATGGCTGGCTCAAGCAGAATCAGCACCCATGTGCTTGATATTTCCCAAGGCCGACCGGCAACGGGCATTCCAGTCACGTTGGAAGGGCAAGGATTAGCAGGAAGCTGGAGAATGGTTGGCAGGAGCCAGACTGACGCGGATGGTCGCAGCGAGGATTTGTACCCCACAGCCCTGCGCCTTCAGGCTGGGGTCTATCGTCTTACGTTCGAGGTGTCGACCTATTTTCGTTCAGAGAATGTGGCGAGCTTCTACCCAGAAGTGGTCGTGATCTTCACCCTGCGCGACGTCGCACAGCCGTACCATATTCCGCTGCTCTTGAGTCCCTTCGGCTACAGCACCTATCGAGGCAGTTGACGGATGGATCGTGGCTCGGCGCTCCGCGCTATTCACGGGCTCCCGCCGACAGGAGGATGTCGGCCATGGCTGTGTAACCTTTCTGCCTCGCATGTCGCAGGGGAGTCATGCCATCGGCATCGGCAAGATGGACGTCTGCCCCTGCAGCAGTCAGCAATCTGACGATGTCCTGATGCTTCGCGCCCCCATCGCTCAGAATGATGGCTTCCAGCAGCGCCGTCCATCCCAACCGATTTACGTGGTTCACGTCGATCGTGGTCTTCAGCAATTCTTTCACCACCTCCACATGCCCCCGTTCGCAGGCAGGAATCAAGGCCGTGCCTCCGTAGCGGTTATATCGCGTGAAATCGGGATTGGCTTGGAGCGTCAACCTGAGGATCTCCAGATAACCGCTCGCCCCAGCCAACAGCAAAGGGCTATTGTGCATGGCATCCTGCGCATTGACGTCGGCGCCGGCTTGAATCAACAGCGCCGCCACCTCGACATGATTCCCATAGGTCGCGGCCATCAAGGCCGTGCGGCCCTGCGCATCGCGAGCCTGAACGCCGGCTCCTTCTTTCAGCAGCTGCAGTGCGGCCGCGACATCGTTTCGCTCTGCCGCCGCGAGTAACGCCTTGTCCCTTGTCATGTGGCTCGATTCAGCAGCGGCTATCCCCACACTCCACATGAGCAGCAGACCGGCACAGGATGTCACGAGGATGACGCCCGTCATGCCTCACCTCGCTGCCGTCGCTCGACCAAGTCACGCAACGCGGCCTGCATCTGCAGTTGAGGCAGATGAATCCGACCGCCATGACCGGCCAACACCCATTCGAAGGGATAGAGCGCCAGTTTTTCAATTGATTGACGCAAGGCCTCTTTGTCCGACACTAATTGTCGCGGCGATTCCAGGGTCTGCGTCTCGGGGTCCCACCACAGATGATCGCCCGTAAATAAGAACCGGTCTTGATAGAGAAAACACATGCTGCCCGCCGTATGGCCGGGAACCGGAATAATGGTGAACTCAGGAGAAAAGAGACGCGCATTCAGTTCTTCGATGATCTCTTCCGCATCGGGCATGGCATGCGCATCCTTGCAATGAATGATCCGCTTTGCACCGAACCGTTGCGCGTACTTGGCCGCATCTGCGACATCATCTTCGTGCGTGAGGAAAATATGGGCCACGCCGCCCATTCGCTCGAAGGCATCGACCAGATGCTTGAGATAACGCGGCGAGTCGATCAACCAATTGCCGCCAGTATGCTGCACGTAAAAGCTATTGGCGCCGAATGACTTCTCTGAGTTAAACCCACAGTAGTAGACCCCGTCCTCCAGCCGCAGAGGAAAATCCGCCTTGGCCTTCCTCAATAAAGGTTTGTCACTCTGTTCGGTTCCGATCGAGCCGGTCGGACAGGCGAGTAATGCCCGATAGGCTTGCAGCCTCTCCGTATCGTCAGCCGGTTGCTGGACCACCGCCGAATACTCTCCGACTTCCTCGAAACTGGCCGGAGCCAGTTGACGACAGGTGTCACAATTGATGCAGGTCGTATCGACGTAGAAATTTCCCGGACGATTCGTGTCAAGTCGCTTGTGTGGGTCAGCCATTGGATGCTCGCTTCGCCGGCTTCTTCACAATCGGTCTCGCCGGCCGGATGACCTTTGCGCCTTCAGATGCGCGCCAGAGATACCAGGCGGCGGCGGTGCGATAAGGCTTCCAGCGCTCTCCATAACGCCACACCTCTTTGGGTGTCGGCATCTCGGCGAGACCATAAGCAATGCGGAATCCATCGCGCAGGCCGAAGTCATCGACGGGCAACACATCAGGACGCCCGAGATGAAAGATCAACAACATCTCGACCGTCCATCGTCCGATACCACGCACCTCAGTAAGACGTTCGACAATGGCCTCGTCGTCGAGCAGTCGAATGACACGCGAGGTCGGCACAGTCCCGTCGATCGCCTTGGCCGCGAGATCACGGAGTGCCGCAATCTTGGCATGAGAAAAACCTGAGCTTCGAATGATCTCCGAAGTGGTCGCCAGCACCTCGGCCGGACGGGGAAACCGCCGACGGGGAAAGAGCGCAATGAACCGTTTCAGAATACTCTCCGCGGCCTTGCCATGAAGTTGCTGATAGGCAATGGCGCGCGCCAGCGATTCAAACGGCGAGCGCCCGACCCGAAGTGCCAGCGCATAGGGCCCGACCTCGGCGATCACGCGCTTCATGACCGGATCGATCTTGGACAGATGCGTAATTTCCGGTGAATGCCTGCTCATCCGAACCTCCATGTACCGATCACTGACTCTCTAGCAGGCTGCGGAAACACTCGATTGTTGCGTCATACGTCGCGCTTCGCACACGGGCCGTCTCGCGTCAGAATAGCCCGCAGGATGCGCAAAAAGACCGTCCAGCAAGGCCGCAGCGAGGTCCACGGCGCGAAGAATAATGAGCGCCACGTGTGTGGACGCCGGCGAGACGGTGAGCCGGCAGTGTCTTGGAGGCGAAGCCACATCATCTTACCCACCCGCCCCGAGCCTGCCCAGACAGGCTCTTTTCCCGTGAGCCGTACGGTGAGCCTCTGAGTGATGCGAGAACGCCGCTGGCGGACTTTTTCCGCATCCTGCTAGGCCGTGATCGCATCGGCTTCGATCTCGACCAGCATGTCCGGATCGATCAAGCGCTTCACCTCCACCATGGTCGTCGCCGGTCTGATCGAACCGAACACTTCGCCATGCGCCCGGCCCACTTCCTGCCATTGCTCGATGTTCGCCATATAGATGCGTGTCCGGACCACATCCGCCATCGACGCGCCGGCCTGTGCGAGCGCCGCTTCAATCGTCTTCAGCGTTTGAATAGTCTGTGCGTAGGGATCGCCCTTGCCGACGAGTCCCGTCGGCGTCATGGCGGTCGTCCCGGAGACCTGCACGGACCGGCCGACCCTCACCGCCCGCGAATAGCCGATCTTGCCTTCCCATGGCCCCCCGGTCGAAATATTGCGTCTTCTCATGCATCCTCCTGTGACCGTTACATTACGATGCCGCCGCCGGCATGAATAGTCTGTCCCGTCAGCCAACGCGCCTGCTCGCTCACGAGAAAGGCCACCACATCGGCAATATCTGTCGGGAGACCGAGCCGCTTCACGGGTGACATCTGGATTCCGACATTGCGATAGTACTCCGTCAACACCCCCGTATCGGTAAATCCCGGCAACACCGTATTGACGGTAATTCCTCGCGGCGCCAGTTCTTGGGCCAGACCCTTGCCGTATTGTTCCAGCGCCGCCTTGCTCCCCAAGTGGGCCGTGGCACCGGGGAAATTTAGATGGGTGAGGGCCGTGGAGATGTTCACGATGCGCCCGCCGTCCTCGAGCAGCCGGGCGGCTGCCTGCATCGCGAAGTACGGGCCCTTCGCATTCAGCGCCATAATGGCATCGAACTCCGCCTCCGTCGTCTCCACCATCGGCTTGGGTATGAACCGACCCGCGTTGTTGACCAGGATATCCAGACGGTTGAACTGTTTCACTGTCCCCTGTACCAGCCGTTGCGCCTCAGCTACCAGGCTCATGTCGGCCTGTATCACCAGGGCCGTTCCGCCCTTGGCCTGAATTCCGTCGGCGACTGTCCGGGCTTTCTCAGCATTCACATAGTAATTCACCACCACCGTCGCGCCCTCTTGGGCCAATCGTTCGGCAATGGCGCGGCCGATGCCGCTGGAAGAGCCGGTGACGATTGCGACCTTGCCACTCAGGAATCCCATCCATCCTCCATTCGATTCCGGCGATGCTCTACCATCGTCCTAGTCCGCAAATCACTTTCTACAGGCCGCTCGTCTCGCGCCATCTGTACGATTGGCTTACTGTACCAATTCGTTCGAGCCGAGATCCAACCGCTATCTTTCCGATTCCTGGAATGTGTCATAGGGCGAGTCAAGACAACGCGGAAGAGCTTGGGCTGGAGCTCCCAACAGGACCGAACGGCGTTCGAATGGGGACCTTGCGAGCGATCGAGACTGGGGTACCGCACAACACAGAGGACAACACGCGAAGACGGGTGGGCAAGATTACCTGGTGAGCCAAGCCGGCGGGGCATTCCACATTCCGGCGGCGACGAATTCTGTCACGGGCTTCCGTTCACGCGGTTTCAGTTCTCGCTCGCGTAGATAGTCGGGCAGCTCGGCCGGATCACCGGGATATCCGACAGCGATCATGGCCACCGGTTCAAAGCCTGGGGGTATACCGAGGTCAGCACGCGCCTTCTCCACATCGAACCCCGCCATCTGATGGACAATCAACCCGAGGGCCATGGCCTGAATCGCGAGACTAAATACCGCCATACCCGTGTCATGCCAGGCATGCCGGTTCGGCGTCTCCTCGTCTTCAAAATTCAGGCGCGCGACCGAAAGCATCAGCACCGGGGCTCGCAACGTCCACTTCTTGTTCCCTTCCTTGAGACAGTGAAAGAGACGGTCACGCGTGGATGGATCGTCTTTCGTCCCCACGATAAAGCGCCAGGGCTGCTCGTTGTTCGATGAAGGCGCCCACCTAGCCGCTTCGAAGAGGCTCTGCAACTTTTCTCGTTCCACCGGCCGCTCGGAATAGGCCCGCGGGCTCCAGCGCCGGCGCAAGAGGTCATGGATGGGATACTGAGTCTCAGCCGGCTTCTCCATGCGGGGCTCCTTCTACGTTCTGTGATTCACGCCAACGTTCGCACAATGCGCGCCGGATTGTCGACGACGACGCTATCCGGGGGCACGTGATGGACGACCACACTTCCCGCTGCCACGATGCTGCGATCTCCGATGGTGACGCCCGGCAACAGCAGCGCCCCGCCGCCGATCCACACATCGCTGCCGATCCGGATCGGGCTCGCGGATTCCAGACCGGAGCGACGCATGTTCGCCTCGATAGGATGCTGAGCCGTGTAGAGTTGCACGGCAGGACCGATCTGCACATCGTCTCCGATGGCGATGGGAGCACAGTCAAGAAAGGTGCAGTGATAATTGATCGTACCGGGCCAGTACCTCCTGTGCACGGCGTCGCTCAGCGAGCAACTCCCTATTTCCGGCACGGTACAGCTCTCCCGCCAACATCTTATTCTTTTCGGTCTTCCCGGCCATCAGATTACGCTTCGACAACTTCAAACAGGCCGTTCGAGCCGTACGCCGCACTCATCCAGGTGACGCAACAAATCCGCCGGATCGTCATAGGTGCGATAGGCGCCCGCTCGTTCCAGCTCATCCCGGCCATAGCCGCCAGACAAGAGACCGACGCCGAGCGCGGCGGCCCGACGGGCCGCCAGCAGGTCCCAGACACTGTCCCCGACGACGATGCACTTGGCGATCGGAACGTGGAGCTGTTCGGCGGCAGCCAGAAACAAGTCAGGATCTGGTTTCGCACGCCGCACCTGATCACGCGTCACCACCGGAGTTCCGGGAGGAAATTTGAGCAGCTTCAAGGTATGTTGCGCGCTCTGCAGCCGCCCGCTGGTGGCAATGGCGTAGGGCACGCGAGACGCCGCCAAGGTATCCAGGATTTCTTGCGCCCCCGGCAGCACCCGAAGTGAAGGAGCCTGTTTGGCAAATGCCTCGGCGTGCACCCGCTGAATATGTTCCGCCTCGTCTTTTGAAACAGGCCGTCCGGTTTCCCGCCATAACGCATGCAACATGAGGCCGCCGCTCATACCGATTTGCCGATGAATCCTCCAAACCGGCAGTTCCATGCCGGCGGCCTGTGTCGCCTCACGCCAGGCCAGCACATGCTGGTAGACACTATCCACGAGAGTGCCATCCAGGTCGAAGAGAAAGGCCAACGAGTCAGGATCGTGCGAAGATGTCACGGATTCTAGCTCTCCAATTTCGCATCCATGGTAATCGTCGTGTTGAGGAGCCGCGAGATAGGGCAACCGACCTTTGCAGCCGCGGTCGCCTTGTCCCAGGCGGCACTATCGGCCTTGGGCACCTTCCCCTTCACAGTCAAATGGATGCCGGTCACCGTCCAGCCGGCCTCCACCTTTTCCATCGTGACGGTGGCGGTTGTGGTTAGTTGCTCAGCCACCAGGTTAGCTGCACCCAACTGCCCCGAGAGGGCCATGGTAAAACAACCGGCATGGGCAGCCGCGATCAGTTCTTCCGGATTTGTACCCTTCCCATTCTCGAACCGCGTGCTGAACGAATATTGCGTATTGGTCAGCACCCCGCTCTCCGTCGACACCGTTCCTTTACCGGTTTTCAGATCTCCTTGCCATGCTGCCGAAGCGTTCCGTTTCATCTTACCCTCCACTATAAAACGTTCATGGTTAATACGGCGCGGAACCGCGCCTTTCCGCTCATCATCTGCTGATAGGCCTCCTGCGCGCGAGCCAGCGGAAACCGTTCGATCATCGGCCGCACGCCCGCCATCGCGCTAAAGCGCAAGGTGTCCTCCGAGTCCTTCGACGTGCCGGACGGCCAGCCTTGGACGGAGGCACGCTTCCCGATCAGGGTGATCGCGTTCACCATGACCGGTTCGCCCGGTGCAGCCACGATGAGCAACTTCCCATTAACACCGAGTCCGTCTACCATCGACGCGATAGCTTTGCTATCCGGGGCCGTCGTAAGGATGACGCGCGCGCCGCCCAATCGCTGCAGTTCCTCTCCCGGATTCCCAGCCGCGGCATCGATGTAATGCATCGCTCCGAGTTTGCGGGCAAGCGGCTCTTTATCCTTGCCACGCCCGACCGCCACGGTGTTCAGCCCCAACTTGGACGCGTACTGAATGCCAAGATGTCCCAATCCACCGATTCCCTGCACGGCCACAAGGTCGCCCGCCCGCGCGCCGCTGTTTCGCAGGCTGTTGAAGGTAGTAATTCCCGCGCAGAGCAATGGGGCGGCCTCTTCGAACGACAACTCATCCGGAAGCGAGGCCACTGCTTCAGCCGGCACCACGACATACTCTGCCCAGCCGCCATCATAGCTGATCCCGCAGACCTGCCCTGACCTGCAGAGGATGAAATCACCCTGGCGGCAGGATACGCATTGGCCACAATGGCCACCATGCCAACCAACACCGACACGCTGGCCTTTTTCCCAGGCCGTGACGGCAGGACCGACCTCGTCGATCCGCCCGGCGATTTCATGACCGGGGATTCTTGGATAGCGAATGCCGGGCCAATGCCCTTCCTTCACGAACATGTCACTATGGCAGACCCCGCAGGCCTCGACCTTGATCCGCACCTGACCAGCGGTCGGTTGGGGAACATCGCGTTCGACAAGTTCCCAGTCGGCTCCAGGTCCTGTGGCTTGAATTGCCTTCATACGCGCCATAGCCTATCCCTCCTGAATCGTTGAGAGCCTCATCCGTGGATCGACAAGCACTGCTTGGCTCAAGCCCGCTGAAACGGTGCACATTTCTGATGCCCGCTCTCTCCACGTCTTCATGCAAAAGGCACAGCGTGGCTCGACGGCGCGGAAGTATGGAAAATAGGCGATGCCGTCTGGCCGGAACGCCATGGCGGCGTCGTTCACATGCTAGGCATGACGGCCAGCGCACTGCATAGGTGCCGCCTGAATTCCTCGATTTTCTCTGACCAGGAGGATCGCCGCTGACGCCGATTCCTACTGCTTGTAGTTTTCTACGACTTGCGCCGGCCTGACTTGTGCGAGGTCGGGGTCAACCCCCACCTCGCGAAGCGCTCGACGCTGGCGCAACAGGTCCCAGCACCGATCCAGTTCAACCTGAACGACCGCTAACTTCTGACGATCGGCATCTCCAAGCGTTCTTTGTTCACCCTGTTCATACAATCGATGCTCTTCTTCAACGAGTCGCTGTATATGGGAAAGCACCGGTTGGTCTGTATCTTTGGGTTTGCTGTTCATTGAACGCCCCTTCCGGCCTGTCATTCTTGGTTAAGCCCATCAAGACATCCTCACAGACAGGCTGTGCCGAATGTTTTCGACAACTCCTCACTCCTCGATTTCGAACTCATCATCCTTCCACCAGCGCCACCCGCCGTCCAATTCCATGATGGGGTAGCCTTTGCCGGTGAACTGCACGGCGGCGGTAGCGGCAAGATGACAGACATGTGAATAACAATAGAGCACGTTCGTCTTATCCTTGCGCAGGCCTTTCAGGGATTCCCACTGATCCTTCGGCAAATTGATCGCGCCTGGGATGTGCCCTTTGGCGTAATCTTCGGCCGCCCGCACATCGACGATGTTGACTTCATTGTTTTTCATCATCCGCTCCAGCTCAACCGGCCCTGTCGTAAAGGCCATCTTCGCCTCGAAATATTCCTTCGCCTTGGCCGGATCATTAATCATCACTTGGGTCGCCATGGTTCGTCCTCCTTGGCTAGAGATTCTACGCCCGATCCTCGTCGTTCCCATTGTTGCCGGTCAGGAGGTGACATATGCGCCTTGGTTCCATCAAGGGCTCTACAATCTCCTGTTCAAGGTTCATCTTACAACTGCAGCGGCTTAATAGGCGACCCGACCGCGTCGGGGTTATTTTTCCAGATCGCCTCGTCCGCTTAATTGCCATCAGGATCCTGCACTTACAAACCCTAGCGGACCTGACAATCGAGCACCAATCAATAGCCCACCGTAAAGCGCTGGCGGATATGCTTGGGCTTCTCCGCTTCATCGACCATCGCCATCGCATAATCCTCGACCGAGATGCGGCTCTGCCCATTTGTATCGCTCAACATCTGATCCGTACCCAGCCGGAACTTGCCCGTGCGCTGGCCAGGAGCGAGGTCGGCTGAAGGAGAGAGAAAAGACCAGTCAAGACCGGATTCTTTGCGCAGCTGGTTCAGGGCCTCGCGGGTTGCGAGCGCGCCTTGCTTATACTCAGCAGGAAATCCCGGCAGGTCTAATGCCTGGACTCCTGGCTTCACTTCCAAGCTACCGGCGCCGCCAACGAACAACAATCGCTTGATGCCAGCCTGCTTCACGCCCTTGATGATGGCCTCTGTTCCTTTTACCTGCTGGTTGTAGATGTCCGGATTACTCCATCCCGGATTGAACGCGCTGATCACGGCATCATGGCCAGCCACCAAACGGGCCACCTCATCTGCGTTGTACACGTCGCCCTTCTGAGAACGAAGCTTCGCATGCGGCGGTATTTTCTCCGGATGCCGACCAATGGCCGTGACCTCATGGCCACGATCCAACGCTTCCTTCAAAAGCGCCGAGCCGACAAAACCGGTTGCCCCAATGAGTGCGATTTTCATGGTGGATCTCCTTAAGACATCCAGCCCGCCAACCTAAAGACTTCAGCCAGCTTGCATCCCCCTTTGTCTACATATGTAAACTCTTCACAACTTCGGTTTTCCCCGATGCCCGACAGGCTCATTAGCGATGAACAGAACATCTGCTACTTGCCAGGCACGTCCGGTCGTGGGTCCAGGATAAAGCCGTTGCGATTCGGCATCTGTATTCCTGGGAGCATCCGTGCATCAATCACCGTGTCTTCGGAAATGATCCCGTTCTGATGAAGGAGCCAGGCGACCACAGAATAGACTTCGTCCGGCGTCAAAGATTGAGGCGCGTTAAACGGCATGGCCCGGTTAATGTAATCGTACAAGGTCGTCGCATAGGGCCAGTAGCTGCCGATGGTGCGCACCGGTTTGGGCGTCTGGAGCGTATGCTGACCGCCGACCAGCCGGTCTTTCGGACCCTCCGTGCCGGTTGGGCCATGGCACGCGGCACACTTAGCGGCATACACTTGCATGCCTTGCTTGACCGCCCCTTGCCCTGGAGGCAATCCTTCCCCGCTCGGCGAAACATCGATGTTCCAAGCCTTGATCTCTGCTTCAGTCGCCGGTCGGCCGATCTCATACGAGCCGATATCCTCAGCCGACCAACCGGGCAGGACCCAACCAAGGGCGATGGCCGCCATCCCAAGACTGAGCATATTTAGAGATGTGGCAGCACGGAGTGACATAGGGCGATCTCGCAGGATGTTCAAAATGGCCGTCCAGCGAGGCCGCAGCGAGCGAAGAGGGGAAGCGTACTTTGTCTCGTACGTTGAGCCTCTGAGCGATGCGAGAACAAAGCTGGCGGACTTTTTCAACATCCTGCTATGCATAGATGTTTCGTACCCTTCCATCGCGTTCTACCCTCCAGCTTTGAATGGCATTGTAGTGGTAGAGCGAATTCGTTCCCCGCACCTTCACCAGTTCCTGGCGTGTCGGCTGGATATAGCCTGTCTCATCTACACATCGGCTTTGCAAGATGGCCTCTTGTCCATGCCATTGCCACGGGAACCGGAATCGGGTGTGACACTTCGGAAGCACGGGCTCCTGAAGCTGCGCACCTTGCCACGTGTGTCCTCCGTCTACGCTCACCTCAACCTTCGTCACTCGCCCTCGCCCGCTCCACGCCAGCCCTCGGATTTCATGAAAGCCTGGTTGAATCTGCTGTTGGCCGGAAGGAGAGGTAATCACCGACTTGGCCTCCATCACCAAACTAAATTGATAGGCCTTTCCATCCGGCATCAGGTCCGTATACTTGGCCGTCTCCCAACGCGTCATGAATGGCGCCGACCCGAGCTTGAGCCGCCGGAGCCATTTCACATTGATGTTGCCTTCCAAACCTGGGAGCAAGAGCCTCAGCGGATACCCCTGCTCGGGACGTAACGCTTCTCCATTTTGGCCGTAGCAGATCATGGCGTCGTTCAGCACGTCATTGGTAAGAGGGACACTTCGATTCAGGCCGGAAGCATCGCTCCCTTCGGCCAGCATCCATGTCGCCTCGCGTCGAGCGCCGACCGCCTTAAGCAGGGTCGAAAGCTTGACCCCTGTCCATTCACTGTTGCTCGTCAACCCATGCGTGTCTTGAACGGTGACGTCTTGCGCCTCTCGCCAACCATCCCATGTGTTGCCCGAACATTCGATGAACGCGAGCCGCGCGACAGCCGGGAGCCGTTTCAGCTCTTCCACGGTGAAAAGCAAGGACCGCTCGGCGAGCCCATGAACCAGTAAGCGATGGCGGGCTGGATCGATGGCAGGGACTCCGTTATGGTGCCGCTCAAAGTGCAGAGAGGCCGGTGTGATAATTCCGTGCAGATCCTGAAGCGGTGTGAGCGAATTGAAGTTATTCGGGGCATTGGCGCCCCAGCCATGGAGGGCTTCCGGTCCGGCTCCTCCCAAACGTGTCAGCTTCTCAAACGGCGAGCGTTCACCATAGGGTCGTGGCAACGTTCCCGGCACGCGCATCGGATCCCTCGCCTGATCAGCCTCATCCGCGTTCGCGTTACCAAACACAAGCCCAGCTGCTCCCAACGCCATCAGGGAGGCACTGCCGGCTAAGAACGTGCGTCGATTCACCTCTTGCCATTCTTCCGGACGCATTTCCTCTCGGCGCCCGCTGACGCTGCCCGCCTGGTCTATTCTCCCTCCTTCGCTCATAAGGCCTCCTCCCGCCTATGTACGACTTGAGTCGTGCACTCCGCGAGGCAGTTCACCATGCGCGGTACTCAGAATGGGTACTGCCGCGGCTGATGCTGGACTGTCACCCACTGGGCGGTCGTAAACTCTTCAATGATCCAGTCGCCACCGAAACGCCCGAGACCGCTGTTCTTCTCGCCGCCGAAGGGATTGTTGGCGAGGTCGTTCACGGGTTGATCGTTCACGTGGCCATGCCCGCTTCCATCCGGAGCGCGAAGGCCAATCCACGATTCTCGTCTCGCATGCGAAACAGGTGGACGGTGCGCGAGCCTGCCAGCGAGATCAGAGCGTCTTGTGCGTGCCGTCGCAGAAGGGCGGATTCTTGGTCTGCTTGCACTGGCAGAGGGCCACTTGCTTTTTCTCGGTCGTCGTAAATTCCATGGGCGTGAAACTAGTTCCTTTGTGGGACCCGTCACAGAACGGTTGGTTCTTCGAGCGTCCGCAGCGACACCAGTAGTAGGTGCCCGGATCCAACGAAAGTACCGCCGGTTGTTTGGCTGCAATGATTGACTTTTCCATTGCCTGTCTTCCTTTTCGCGATTGATCGCCGCATGACGACCGCTTACGGCTTACATGTATAGGGACCATCCGGCGCAATGACTGATGGCCCCTGCCACCTGTGAACTCAATGGCCTGACTTGGTTATTGCGCCTTCCGCAGGTCGATCACCGTTCCTTCTTCGTTCAGCTCGACAACAATGTTGGAACCTTCCGCAATCGGCTTGGTCTTCACTTCCATCCGCTCTAGCGGGAACACTTTCTCTCCTTCCGGAGTGGAGAGCTTGATCTGATTCTTCGTCGTGCCGGTATAGATCAACTTGCCGAAAATCAGACGGTGCGTTCCTGCCTTGTGTTTTTCTTTTCCGTGATGGTCGATGACCATATTCTCTTCATTGAGCCAGAGCAATACCTCATCACCGACCGCCGCATCGGCAGGGGCGGTCTTCGCACTGATGGTGTATTGTCCGGCCGGCGTCCTCACACCGCTGACCTTCATGTGCGTCGCTTTCTTCCCTGCCGCCCCTCCTTCGTCGGCAAACCCGTAGGACGCCAGCATCAACAGGCTCAGGACCATCGAACCAAGAACCATCATCTTGCGCATCTGTGTCCTTCTTTTCATGTGAGTATCAGATTCCAGTTGCCATTGGATTGGACCGTTCCCATGCTCCTCCTTTTGCTCGAAGCCATAATCGCCGGACCTTGCCCTGCGCTTTATGACGCGCAATTGGGCGAAACCCTTGCCATACACAAAGCGTTATATTTCGCTCTCTTGGAGAGGGACGCCTCGAGAAGTTTGGGGAGAAATGCGACAGTTCCAAGCTGTGAACCAAGGCAGGAAGGTACAAATCACGATCGAGCTGCAGAAGCCCTCTTGAGACAGGAAGAATGGAATGCGGCTTCACATTAGGGGGACGGTGCTCATCCCCGACCTCAGCGGCACCAACCGCATCTGACCCCGTACCGAAGCGTTCTGTAAGTCGCCACAGTAATCTGTCGAAGTATCTTAGAGACGCAACGGCTTGATCGGCGAGAGGACGGCCGACGGATTGTTTTTCCACAACGCTTCGTCCGCGTCCACGTACAGCTCGACCTCATTGCCGTCAGGATCATGAAGGTAGAGGCTCTGACTCACCGTATGGTCGCTCATGCCGTCGATGGAGATTCTGGCGGATTCCAACTCCGCCTTCGCCGCGCGCAGCTCATCGAGGCTGTCGCCCACCTTGATCCCGATATGATAGAGCCCGCGACGCCTTCCGGGCGGAGGCCCCGGCGCATCGCCGACTTGAATCAGCAGCAGCTCATGATGGGTCCGACCGGATGTGAGCGCCGCCGCCGCACCGTTGAAAATCTTCCCCACTTCGTGAAATCCCAGCAGATCCCGATAAAATGCGAGCGACCGATCGAGATCTTTCACGTAGAACACGACATGGCCAAGGTACTGCGCTTTCATCTGATTGACTCCTTTTGGGACGACGGTTACCGGATCAGCGCTCGGGCTGCCGCGTGCGCCAGCACCACGTTAGGCTCTCGCTGCAACGCGTCATAATAATGCCTGGCGAATCCCTCTCCTGCTTCCGACGGCGTGAGGAGCGTCCGCACCGACGCAATGAGAGCCGTAATCTCCGTCCGGGACGAGGCATCCTCTGCTTCACAGAGCTCATCGAGCCTGGCCATCAGCTGAGAGAGTGGACGCAACCAGGCAAACCACGCATCCCCCAGCACCAGCTGGAAAAATGCGCCATTGGACGGTATGCGTCCATGGACCCGTTCATAGGACACCCGTTCGCCGTCCAACAACGCCTTGTGCAAACGAAGCAGCGCCCGCGAAAGATTGTCCAGGTGCGTGCGTGTAGGATCCTGACCCGACATGATCTCGCCTCCTTGCCTATGCCTTACGCGCAGGCTTCGCGCCGCCATTGGTACCGACTGGAATGGCGGCCCCGCTGACCTGACTCGCTTCTTCAGAGGCGAGAAAGAGCAGCGTCTCCGCGATGGACGCTGGCTTCGTCCAGGTGGACGGATCGACCTCGGGCATACTTGCGCGGTTGGCCGGTGTATCGATGGTGTTGGGCAGCACTCCGTTGACCGTCACCCCCGAACCTTTCAGCTCAAGCGCCAATACTTTAATCAACGCCAGCAGGCTCGACTTGGCGACAATATAGGCAGCGGCTCCTGGGAACGGCTCGACCGCCGCCCAGGCTGCCACATGCAGAATGCGACCAGTCCCGCGTTCCACCATGTGGGGCAGCACGGCTTTCGAGAGCAGAAACGCCGCCGTCACGTTCATGGTCAGCATTCGCTGCCAGAGAGCCACATCCGTTTCTACCAGGCGCCCCATTGCAAACCCGCCGACCAAATTGATCAACACATCGAGGTGTCCGTGCACTCGGATCACTTCGTTCATGAGACGTTGAACATCCGCTTCGTCGCTCACGTCGGCTTTTATCGCGCTCACTCCGACGATCTGCCCCGCCTGCGGATTGCGATCCGCCGTGATGACCTGCGCGCCGGCCTTCACACAGGCCGGCGTGACGGTTTGTCCGAGCGCTCCGGACCCTCCGGCGATCACGACCACTTTTCCATTCAGTCGCATACCGCGTACCCTCTCTGCTATCGATTATCCATGGGAGCCGGGCTTTCGCTGCTACCTCGTCGGCTCACTATCCAATTGATGCGCCTTGCGGCCGCCGCGGGCGAGCGGTTGCGCCGGCAGTTGCCCCTCAACCATGAGCCGCGCCATGTCCACGGCGCGGGCGACGAGCGCCTGCGCTCCCTCCCGCAATTCCTGGCTGTTCTTCACCTCGCTGTTGTTCCGCTCCATGTCCTCCGCACTCCATCCGCGTGAATGGGCGATGAAGGGAAATTGTGGAAACTGACAACCGACCTCGGCGAAAAAGGTCATCAGTTGTCCGGCGACGCCCTGCACATTGTCTTGCCCGCCCATAATGATGAAGGCGGCTACTTTGTTCTTGAGGAGATGTTTGTTGGCGATCGTCTCCTGATTCTGGATGCAGTTCATCCGCTCGATCATTTTGTAATACAAGCTGCTGGCCCCGCCCCAACGAATCGGGGTGGAGACCAGAATCACATCCGCCCAATGCACGATGGCCTCATACACGCGGTCCATCTGGTCGGTCGGATCCATCTGTGTGATCGAGCAGGGCCAGGTGCAGGCCTCCGCCGCCTTCGAATAGAACCCTTCACAGGGTCGGAAGGAAAGGTCCCGCAACTTGATGATGTGCGTCTCGAGCTGGAGCTGTTCGCGCGCATGCGCCACCGCCACCTCGAGCAACGCGTCAGAGGCGCTGTAGCGTGGCTGGTCGGCTGTCATTGCCGTTGTGGCGATACCCAGCACGCGGATGGGACCTTCGGCGCGAACGATCGGGCGCGCAAGGGGGTGAGATTTCTGCGGCTGCTTCTTCCGCTGCGTGGCCGATGTCAGATCGACGTAGAGTCGATCGATCTCTATCTTCAGGGCATAGGAAGGCACTTGATCCGTCTCGTACCCCGGTTCGCCTTGACCGGTTCGGTGATGGAACTTCCAATAGTGCCAGGGACAGACCACATAGTCGCCGTCGAGGCGACCCTCACCCAACAGCCCGCCGATGTGATTACAGACGCCGGAAATCGCCGCAAACGCGCCGTCTTTATAGCTGAGTGCGAGCTTCGTCTGGCCGCAGACCACTTCCTGCAGCGGCTTCCGCTTGAGCTCTTCCACACTTCCGATATCGATCCAGTTACTTCCAGGCACCACCAACTCCTTTGCCCGATTCCTTCTCTTTCATCTACCCATGAGTCTTCGTTTCGTACCCGCATCATAATGGAATTGGACGGCCTCCTTCCTCACTTTTGCGGGACATCTCCGACGTCACTGACCCGCTCTACTGTTCATACTTCTCCACCACGTCTGGCGGGCGGACCGCGGCTTCGTCTGGATTCTGCCCAGTCTCACGAAGGGCGCGACGCTGGCGAAGCAGGTCCCAACACTGGTCCAGTTCCACTTGGAGCTTCGTCATCCGCTCGCGATCGGATTTGTTCAAGGAACCTTGCGCATAGAGACGATGTTCCTCAGAGACGAGGCGTTGGATGTAATCCAGCACCGGCTGATCTTCTCCTTGTTCATTCATCTTGTTCCTCCGCAATCGAGCCCTGCTCGTCGCAGCCCAAATCCAAGATCGAACGGGCGCCACTCGTTACAGCCGCTTCTCTTCGAGGTCGTAGACGTCGAAGTAGGCATAGACGGGACGATGCTTGGGCCCATACTGTGGAATAGAGTCTTCCATATAGGGTTGCACCTGCGGCGTCATCTCGGAGAGACGCATGTCCCGCATCTGGTTGTTCCACTGAATGATCGCCTGCTTGTCCTGCACCTTGGAGTGGGCTCTGAGTTCCTCGTCGGTCGCCCCGATGGCCACGACTTCCTTGAACTGCTCCGGCGTGACGCCCGTGAACGTGAACCACAGCCCCGCCAATGAACAGGGCCAATAGTTGTACTCTCCGTTCATCCCGAGCAAGAACGCCCGGCATTTGTCCGCACAGCGGGCGCCGATCACATAGCCGCCGAGCATCTCGCGCGGGTGGCGAGGGTAGGTTTTGCTGAAGTCTTTCGCGAGAGTGTTGACTTTATCCAGATCGGGCTTCATGGGATCTCCTTACCTTCTCACCCTGTGCCGGAAGCGCATGTGGGAGCCGGAACGCCTGAGCAATCACAGCTCCCTCTCTCTCGCGTGCGATGCTTATGACGCCCGTTTCCCCGTGTCGTAGTAAAACCGTTCGTTGACGATCTTCCCATTCTTCCACTTCGCCACGGAAACCTGTTCCAGGCGAACGGGTTGGCCGTTCGTTGCAATGAATTCCATCACGCTTTCATAAAAGGTCACATCGTCACCGACGCCGGACGCCGACACATGAAACCCTTTCCACTCCTTGACGCCGTTGAGAAACTGCTTCTCGCGCTCGATGTTGGCGGCAAGCCCTTTCGTGGGGGGGTTGGCGTTGTCCTGCATCACCGTGTCCGCATCGTAGAACTCATTCATCGCGTCCATGATCTTCCCCTGCTGAATCGAGGTCAAGAGCCCCTGCAGGCGTTGTGGTAAAGTTGCGCTCATCTCGTCTCCTTTCTTGTGTGAGTGGTTCGTGCTGCTGTCATCAATCCCCTCTGTGGATCCCTTGGATTCACGGCCTGAGCACCGGCGGCGCGCGACCGGTGGATCCTGTAGAATTCCGACATGACCACGCGACTGCCATTGTCCGGTATGCTTCCACGACCAGATCCTTCGCTCATCGCGCAGCCGCCATCGTCATCCGACATCTCCCCTGGGACAGCCCGGGAGCACGGCTGCCTCCTCACGCGCTATGTCGAGACTCCCATCGGGACGATGCTCGCGTTGGCAAATGCGCAAGGCCTCTATCTCCTCGACTTTCTCGATCGCCGTGGGCTTCCACGAAAACTGCAATCGCTCGGCGAGCGGTTGCACGTCGTCATGGTGCCGGGAACAAACGCCCATCTCGATGTTCTCGATGAACAACTCTCCCGCTACTTCTCCGGCTCTAGCCTCACCTTTGACCTGCCCTGTATCTTCACCGGCTCGCCATGGGAACAGCAGGTATGGCGGCACCTTCTGACCATTCCGCCCGGTGTAACCAACTCCTACTCACAGATGGCGGCGGCGCTTGGCCGTCCGACCGCCTCTCGCTCCGTCGGGCGAGCCAATGGAATGAATTTTTTGGCGCTGCTCATTCCCTGCCATCGTGTCATCGCGGCAGACGGATCGTTGTGCGGCTACGGCGGCGGTCTGTGGCGAAAGCAATGGCTCCTGGAACACGAGTTCCGCCACGCGCCATCGCCGAAACCGCAGAGCCCCTAAGGCCTCAACGGTCGCGACGACGCGATGTCTTGGCGAATGTGATTCCGGCCTTCTGCACTTCTTGATAGGGGAGGAGCCACACGAGCGACTCGTCGCTCAGGTCACCCACCTGAATGCGGTTCCCCCAGGGATCGCGGAAATCGCACCGAAAATCCGGGTGCAACTTCAGCTTATATTTCTGCGTGAGTTTGCGTCGGACTTCCTTGATCTGCTCTTTGTCACGGACCATGAGGCCGAAGTGTTTCACGCGGTCCGGTTGGAGCTGCTCGACCTCGAAGATCGCCATAAACTGATGCTCGCCGAGTTTGCACCAGGCTGCTCCTTCTCCACCGCGCAACATCTTCAACCCGAACACATCCGCATAAAATTTCACGGCCTTCTTGGCGTCGGTCACTTCGATGACGATATGGTTGCATCCATAGACCTGGACGGCCATCTCAGTTCCTCCTCAACGGGTGACATGCTCGATCTCGGAGACGAAGGTCTCCACCGGCTGCGCACCCGACACCGTGCTGGTCCCATTCAGTACGAAGTAGGGAACTCCTCTGATCCCCAGCTGATGCCCGCGAGCCTCTTCCTGCCGCACGGCATCGACACCTTCGTCGGCCTGTAACAGCCGGCTGACTGTTTCACCATCCAGCCCGGCCCGGACCGCGAGAGAGACCAGCGTCTCGGTTTGCCCCACATTCAGGCCTTCCGTAAAGTAGCCGTGAAACAGTTCTTCCACGACCTCGTCCTGACGATCCTGCTGCAGGGCAAACCAGATCAAGCGGTGCGCATCGAACGTGTTGGGTGTCCGCTCAATGCGGCCGAAGGCGAAGTCGATGCCGGCACTCACTCCGACTGCGGCAACACGATCCTGAATCGCCTTCATCTCGCTTGGACCGCCGAATTTCGATTCGAGATAGACGCGGCGGTCCATGCCGGCCTTGGGCATGGTCGGATTGAGCTGAAATGGGCGCCAGATGACGCGAGCCGAGTCCCGCCCCTTCACTGTATCCAACGCCTGTTCCAGCCGCCGTTTGCCGATGTAACACCATGGGCAAACCACGTCCGAATACACCTCGATCGTGAGTGTCTGATCGGTCATGACAAGTGTCCCATCCTCCCCGCTTGATAGTCCTCCACGGCCTGGATGATTTCGTCGCGCGTGTTCATGACGAACGGGCCGTAGCGCGCGATTGGTTCGCTGATCGGTTCTCCGCTCAGCACCAAGATGATGGCATCATTCGTCGCAGCGAGCGACACCCGCTCGCCTCTCTGCCCGAACAGGGCGATTTCGGCTTCCTTCACGGCTTGCGATCCGTTCACCGCCACCTGCCCGTGCAGCACGAATATCGCCGAATTGAATCCCTCGGGCAGCGACAGTTCAGTGTGGTGTCCCGCCTTCAACCGCAGATCGTACAGGTGGACAGGACTGAACGTCTTGGCCGGGCCCTTGATACCCCGAAACTCTCCGGCGATCACGCGAAGCCGGCCGGCTCCTCCGCCAAGATCCACCGTAGGGATGTCGTCATTCACCAGCGTCTGATACCGCGGCGCCGACATTTTGAAAGCCTTCGGCAGATTGACCCACAGTTGGATGCCTTCCAACAGGCCACCCTGTTCGGCAAATTCTTTCTCGTGCAGTTCCTCATGCACGATGCCGGACGCGGCGGTCATCCACTGCACATCACCCGGGCCGATGACGCCGCCGCTCCCTGTCGAATCACGATGCGCCACCTTGCCGTGATACATGATCGTGACCGTCTCGAATCCCCGGTGTGGATGCTCGCCCACGCCCAGCCGTCGGTTCGTCGGTGGAAACTGCTCCGGCCCCAGATAGTCCAGGAGCAAAAACGGAGACAGTTGCTCATCGACGCCGGCGCCCGGAATCATGTTGCGGACCGGAAAGCCGTCGCCGACCATATGTTGAGACCCCGCCTGATAGACTCCGACGAGGTCCTTGGTCGCTGCGACCGCACTCATTGTATGGTGGTTCATCGTTGGTCTCCTTCCGTTGCAGATCGGTGTCCTGACTAGGCAGCTTACAGTCGCTTTTCCTCAAAACGTACACGTGCCGCCACCCCACAGCCTGACCTTGTCGAGATCCGTTGCCATCTACCTCCTGACCTCGTGTCCTCCGTGAACACTTAGAATTGAACCGTTCCATCGCTTTCCCAAATGAGCACTTCGGCTCCGGTCGTCCCGTCCGCCGTCAGTTTCCGTGCTCCTGCCGCCGTGAGCCGAGCGGCATCGCCTGCATTCAGACTCCCGGCTTCCTCCAAATGCACTGACCCTTTCGCCACGTAAAGGTGAACGTGTGCGTTATCCGGCACTGTTACGGTTTCTCCCGGCAGGAGTCGGCCGCCCCAGAGGACCGCCTCTTTCTGTCGAATCGAGATGGCGCCGTCGTGTCCCTTCCCCGAGGCAACCGGGACGAGCCCTCCCTTAGCCAGATGCCCATTGATGTCGAGCTGTTCATAACCGGGGATTATTCGCTGGGTATCAGGAACGACCCACATCTGGACGAAATGGACGTCCTTCTCGGCCCTGGGGTTCATTTCCGAATGCCAGATGCCAGTACCCGCACTCATGCGCTGTGCGAGCCCCGGATAGAGAATCCCCTGGTTGCCTTCGGAATCTTTATGTTCCAACTCGCCGTCCAGCACCCACGTGACAATTTCCATATCCTGATGCGGGTGCGTGCGAAATCCGGTACCGGCCTTCACCGTATCGTCGTTGCTCACCAGCAATAGCCCATGATGGGTATTGGCCGGGTCGTAGTGGTTCGAAAAGCTGAAGCTGTGCCACGAGTCGAGCCAGCCAGCCTCCGTGTGGAAGCGCTCATGGGCTCGACGGATATCGATTCCAGTGGGCTTTGTCCCGATCGCGTTCATGGTTCCACCCCCCTTTCGCGAGTCTTGCGCCACATCCTACGCTTATCTCTCGACCTTCTCCGTGATGAGTCGATCTATCGACCATCTCCCGGCACCCGTCATCAACAGCGCGAGGCCGATGCCGATCACCAATAGATGATACTCATAGCCTTCCCCCTGTTGTTGCCCGAACCAGTTCATGAAGAACCCGACCGGCCAGTGCGTGGTGACGATCGCCCCGAGCATGATGACGATGAAGCTTGCGGCAGTGAATCGCGTCAGGAAGCCGGCGAGCAACCCCAGGCTGCCGAAAAACTCTCCCATGATAACCAGGAAGGCGATGATCCAAGGCAGCCCCATTTTTTGGGTGAAGAACCCCATCGTTCCGTCAAACCCAAAGCCGCCGAACCAGCCCAACAATTTCTGGGCACCGTGGGGAAGCATCACCAGTCCCAATGTCAGCCGCAGAATCAAGCCGGACCAACCGTCGTCTGTGTTGAATAGTGCTTTCATTTTGGTAGCCTCCTGTTATCGATCATTTACCGCTCGACTCTGCCCACTGAGATCGCCTTGCGGAACGTGGCCAAGCTGACCCCAGTATAATAGTTCTAGTTAGAACCAAGTCAAGCGTAAATATTACTCATCGACGGGTAGGCGGAAATGCTCTTGGGGGTCAACCGGTTAGGATTCTCGAGACAAATGAGACTGGTTCGCAAGCCCACGAAAGACCTTGCCGGGACGGTTACCTGGATTGGAAATACTGAGGAACCACCAGTGAAGCCGAGATCTCACGGAGGCTACATGAGGCACGGGAGGAGGGCAAAGCGAGACCGGGAGTCCACGACACCTGTCGCCGCCCCTGGCAGCGCGCGAGGAACGAAGCGGTTTACTTCTTTTGTTTGATCGCCCGTTCAACTTCGCGGCTGGCTTCACGGGCCTTAATGGTTTCGCGACGATCGTATTGCTTTTTCCCCTTCGCCAAGGCTAACTCCACCTTCGCGTGGCCGCGCTTCGAGAAGTAGATGCGCAAGGGGACGAGGGTCAGGCCCTTCAGTTGGGTTTTCCCCATCAGCTTATTGATTTCCTTGCGATGGAGCAGGAGCTTTCGCTTACGCAGGGGATCATGGTTCGAAAGATTGCCATGCGAGTAGGGGCTGATGTGGCAATGCTGCAGATAGACTTCGTCGCCATCGAGCGACGCATAGCTGTCTTGCAGATTGACCCGTCCTTCTCGCAGGGATTTCACCTCGGTCCCCCGCAAGATGACACCAGCCTCGAACTTCTCCTCGATGAAATAGTCGTGGTAGGCCTTGCGGTTGGTGGCGACCACTTTATATTGATCTTCTTTGTCGTGAGTTTTGGTCATATCACACCAACGTGAGCTGTTCCCGTCAGGCGCATTTTGTTATGATATCGCCATGAGAGGACAGAGCAGACTCGATTCATTCGGCTCCATCTTGGCCGGCCTCGCCCACAGGTTGGGTCTGGAGAGCAAACTCTTCGAGGCGCGCCTGCGCCGGCAATGGCCCGACATCGTGGGCGAGCCGATCGCGACACACACGCGGCCCGACCAAATTCGCTTCAAGAAACTCTATGTGTTCGTGCACAACTCGGTCTGGCTCCAGCAACTCACCTTTCTCAAACCGGTCCTGTTGCAGAAGGTGAATGCAATGGCGGGGGAGCCCCTGGTCACCGAGATCGTCTTACGCATCGGAGAGTTTGCCGCGGACCGCTCAGCCGCTCCGCAGGTCGCCAACCTGGAAACGACGCGGCCCCAACCGACTGCCCAGCTGCTCCACGAAGCGACGCTGCACACCCAAGGTATACAGGATCAGGCGCTTCGCGACCACCTGACCGCCGTTATGGTCCAGACCTTGAGCCAGCCGGAGTTTCCTTCACATCGGCCACGACAGGCCCCTTGAACAGCTGCCGCGAATAGGCCGTGGTCGCCGCGCTGTCTTTCCCCCGGAGTATCGGCCCCATACGGCCCTCTTCCTCCTGTCCATCAAGTCGATAGAAACCGCGTAACGACCGTTCGAATCCCTCTCGCACGATCGCATCTTCGCCTGTCACATACTTATGCAGGACTTCAGGCTCCGTCCAGCCCTCCTCAGTGAAGATATAAATCGCGATGTGTTGGTACCGCCCTTGAGGGTCATCAGGTGTGGTCGGATGGATTTTCATGGCGCCAAAATTCCGGCTTTCTCCGCCGATTTTTCTGAATCGCTCGATCAACGTCTCTATCTCCGTATCGCTGGTCCAGGGTGGGACGTGAACAGCCACCAACGTGCGTTCCTGAGACCCGATACTGTAGGGAGGAATCGAACGGTCCGGCCGGCTGAGAAACATCCCGCCCCAGATCAGCGCAAAGGAGCCGAACAGGACGCCCAGCGCCATTTTCACGACCGTATCCAGGGGACGCTTGGTGCGGGTTCCGGCTGCTGCCCCGGCCGGCGGCGGAATCGAGTGGTTCATGGCTATGATGAGGAGAGCCGACTGAAATTCGTGCTGCCAGCGGAGTGCCTATTCACCCTCGTCGGGCACCCCTTCTTCACGTTCAACCAGTCGCGCCACGGCGACCACGCGATCTTCAACTCCATCCATATCAAGCAAGCGGACGCCCTGAGTGTTGCGTCCGATTTCACGGATGTCGTCGACCTTGCAGCGCAGCACTTTGCCCTGGGCCGCCATCAACATGATTTCGTCTTCGTCACGGACTTGGAGGAATCCGACGGCCGGCCCGTTCCGCTCCGTCGTCTTGACGCTGATGATGCCTTTCCCGCCGCGGCCCTGCACGCGATACTCGTTCACCGGTGTCCGTTTTCCGTAGCCGCCTTCGGTCACGGTCAGGATCGCGGTCGTCGAATCCGGTGTGATGGTCTCCATGCCGATGACCTCGTCGCCGGCTTCGAGCGTAATCCCGCGTACACCGTGAGCCGTGCGACCCATGGCCCGCACATCTTCCTCTTTGAACCGGATCGTGATGCCTTGTTTCGTGCCCAGCAGGATCTCCCGCTGTCCGTCGGTGAGATCCACGCCGATCAACTTGTCACCGGGATCGAGCGAGAGTGCGATGATACCGCCCTGGCGAGGATTGCTATAGGCCGACAGTTCGGTCTTCTTGATGACGCCAAGTTTGGTCGCCATGATGATATAGCGATCCGCACGGAACTCTTTCACCGGGAGGGATGCCGTAACCTTCTCGTCCTTCGAGAGGGCCAGGAGATTCACCAGTGCCTTCCCCTTCGCCGCTCGGCTCGCTTCGGGAATTTCGTGCACCTTGAGCCAATAGACCTTGCCTGCATCGGTACAGAAGAGCAGCGAGTCGTGGGTGGATGCGGTGAAGAGGGTTTCGACGAAATCCTCTTCTTTGATGCCCATCGCGATCTTGCCCTTGCCGCCTCGCCGCTGCGCTCGATACAGGGTGACCGCATTCCGCTTGATGTAGCCGGTGTGGGAGATCGTGACCACCACTTCTTCTTCGGCAATCAGGTCTTCGAGCGTCAGCTCGGCTTCTTCCTTCACGATCTTCGTGCGCCGCTCGTCCTGATACTTGTCCTTGATCTCGATCAGTTCATTACGGATGATCTGGCGCACCAGCGCCTCGCTGCCGAGGATCGAACGCAAATACTCAATCTGCTTCAGCACCTCGCGATACTCCTCCACCAGCTTGTTGCGCTCCAGTTGGGTGAGGCGCTGCAGCCGCATGTCGAGAATGGCGCTGGCTTGTAGTTCCGACAGCTGGAACTGCTGCATCAAGCCGGTACGTGCGATGTCCGGCGACTGAGAGCGCCGGATCAGGGCGATCACGGCATCCAGATTGTCCAGCGCGATCTTAAGGCCTTCCAAGATATGGGCGCGCTCTTCCGCCTTGCGTAATTCATAGGCCGTGCGCCGCACGACGACTTCGCGCCGATGTTCGACGAAGGCCGCGAGAATCCGCTTGAGGTTCAGCACCTCCGGACGGTTGTTGACGAGCGCCAGCATGTTCACGCCGAACGTGGTCTGCAACTGACTATGTTTGTAGAGGTTGTTCAAGACGACGAGGGGAATCTCGTTCCGTTTCAGCTCGATCACCACGCGAACGCCCTCGCGGTCGGACTCGTCGCGGATATCTGAGATGCCCGTGACGCGGTCTTCCTGCGCCAAATCGGCAATCTTCTCGATCAACTTCGACTTGTTCACCTGGTAAGGAATTTCGGTGACGATGAGCCGTTCCCGGTCGGTGCGTTCGTCCGTCTCGATCGCGACCTTGGCCCGGACCGTCAAGAGCCCACGTCCCGTCTCATAGGCGTCCTTGATCCCGGCCGTGCCGTAAATAAACCCGGCGGTCGGGAAGTCGGGCCCGGGAATTTTCTTCATCAGCTGGGCAATGGTGACCTCGGGATCATCCAGCAACAGGAGCAGTCCCTCAATGACTTCACCGAGGTTGTGCGTGGGAATGTTGGTGGCATACCCAACCGCGATGCCGC
>JAHFEW010000085.1 GCA_023248215.1 Nitrospira sp. | reverse complement strand
ATGAGGGATGTCCCGATCGATACCGGATATGACGGGGGGTTATCGGTTCAGTAACCCTAACGCATGCAGGAGGAGAACGGCAAGCATGCACAGCCAGAGTCCGAGGAAGCGATAGTCAATCGCCTCGCGGGAGAAGCACCAGCTCAGCAGGGGCGTGCGCCAGGTGGTGGGCCCCCATACCAGGAAGCAACTCTTGATGCCCATGGCGCCGCCGGTGATCCACCAGAGGGGCTGATAGGGGAGCTGTGCGGAACATGCGATCAGGGCTACACCGAGGCAGATGCCCACGGCTTCCCAGCGAAGCAGCTGTGGACTGTGCTGGAACGATTCCTGGACCTTCCGGATCACGAGCAGCGGAAAGCACAGCAGGGCAAGACCATCGGCCATCCAAATTCCGGCAATAGCCGCGAGTATATACCGTGTCATCGTGGGCAGCAGGCTTCGGGCACTGCCTCAGTCTACGGGTAGAGCCCCCGTTGGAGATGCGCTTGGGCGACCTTGTCGATGCCCGACATCAAGGCCGCCATCCGCATCGTCGTATGTTTCTCGACCGAAAAGTGCAACGTCCTGTGGAAGGCGCTGGTGATGATGTCCTGCAGTCGGTCTTGGATATCTTTGGCTTTCCAGAAGAAACGCTGTACATCCTGCACCCATTCAAAATAGGAGACGATGACGCCCCCCGAATTGGCCAGAATGTCGGGAATGATGAACACGCCTTTCTCGGTCAGAATGCGATCGGCCTCCAATGTCGTGGGACCGTTCGCCCCTTCCGCCAGAATTCGACAGCGCAGTTTGGACGCGTTGGCCCCGGTGATTTGTTCGGAGAGCGCCGCGGGAACCAGCACCGTACAGTCTAGTTGGAGCAACTCTTCGTTGGTGATGGGTTCGCCGAGCTTGATCTCGCGCAACGGTTCGCGGTGCTCCCGATAGCGGCGCAGCAGCTCGGGGATGTCGAGGCCCTTGGAATTGTAGAGTCCCCCGCTTTCGTCGCTGACGGCGATCACCCGTGCTCCGGCCTGCTGCATGATCAAGGCGGTGTGGGAACCCACGTTGCCGAATCCCTGAATTGCGACGGTGGTGTCGGCCATATCCAGCTTCAGGTGACGCAACGCTTCCAAGGTGACATAGACCACGCCGCGCCCGGTGGCATCTTCGCGGCCGAGGCTGCCGCCGATCGATAGCGGCTTGCCCGTCACCACGCCTTGCACGGCATAACCGACTTGCTGGCTGTAGGTGTCCATGATCCAAGCCATGACTTGTTGGTCCGTTCCCACGTCCGGTGCGGGAACGTCCTTATCCGGGCCGATCAAGGGGAAAATTTCCGCGGCATAGCGACGGGTCAGGCGTTGCAGTTCACCGCGAGAAAGTTTTTTGGGATCCACCTTCACGCCACCCTTGGCGCCGCCATAGGGGAGATCCGCCAGCGCACATTTCCACGTCATCCACATGGCCAGTGCGGCCACCTCGCCGAGATTCACGTGAGGGTGATATCGGATGCCTCCTTTGGAAGGACCACGCGCGGAGTCGTGTTGGACACGATAACCGGTGAACACCTCCACGTGCCCGTCGTCCATTTTTACCGGGATACTGACGATCAGTGACCGCTGCGGCAGTTTCAACCGTTCACGCAGGTTTCCGTCCAGATGCATGGCCTCCGCCGCTTCATTGAATTGAGCGACGGCAAATCGGAAGGTGTGGGTATCGAGTTCATTCATCACGTCACTCCTTACGGTTGAATTGCGCCTTGATGGGTCTGGTCATGAGCGGAGCCATTGGATGTTCAACGAGGGACGTGAAACGCTCCGGACCGACTATCTCAGCCCAGGTGAGATGAAATCGTTCAGCAAAGTTGGCGGCGATTCGCTGTTGTACGGCGCTCAGCTCGGGAGCGGTCCCCAAGAGCGCGGCCATGGATGTGACAGGGCAGTCGGCAATCCCGCAGGGGACGATATGAGAAAAGGGCGTCAGGTCCAGGGAGACATTCAATGCAAAACCATGAGTCGTGACGCCTTGCGAAATGCGCACCCCGATAGAGGCGATTTTCGATGGACTGTCGCCCCCAACCCACACACCCGGCAGGCGGTCCCGGCGATGGCCGGCGACTCCCCACTCGGCCAAGGTTGCGATGAGGATGTCCTCCAGTCGCTGGACATAGGCCTTCGGCCCCGCGCAGTAGTCGGAGAGTCGCAGGATGGGGTATCCGATCACCTGGCCAGGTCCATGGTAGGTGATCGATCCGCCCCGTTCCGTTTGAATGACGGGGATGCCCGTCTGTTGCGTGAGCTGTTCCTCTCCAGGCCAATGGTGGTCTTGAGTCGTGCGCCCAGCGGTAAAGACGGGAGGGTGTTCCATGAGCAAGAGGAGATCGTGGCAGCGGTCGGCAGCTCGCTCGGTACGGCAGGTGCGCTGCAGGCTCCAAGCTTCCTCGTAAGGGAGACGCTCGCAGAGGACCAGCGTTCCGGTTTGAGGCGCCTCGCCGCTTTCTCGCTGCTTCGAGGATATGGACGGGTGTGCAGGTTCAGTCTGGGCGAGGTGATCGGGCGTCATGGGTTAAGGCTGTGGCGGGCGGGATCGCGAGACGGTGATCGTCGCCGTGCCGGTTTTTCCTTGTGCGGTGATCTGAAAGGCCATCTGTTCACCCGCGCCACCAACGGCGTGCCAGAAATCCCCGATGTTGTAGATCTGATGGCTGTCGATCGCAGTCACCACGTCGCCGGACTGCAATCCGGCTTGTCCGGCCGACTTGGTCGGGTCTACCTGGAGGGCCAGAATCCCTCGATCACTTTCGAGATCGAAACTCGCGGCGACACTTGGCGTGACGGTCACGGGAATCAAGCCGAGATCCGGACGCCACACGGACCCGCGGACAATCATTGATTGAATATGGGGCGTGATGGCCTCCATGGCGATGGCATAACTGATGGCTTGTGCGGATGGGGCAATCGCGACATTGATCCCGATGACTTGGCCGTAGCGATCGACGAGCGGGCCGCCGCTGTTACCGGGGTTGATGGCGGCGTCCGTTTGGAGCAGATCGTACAGGGTTTCCCCCTCTGGTGTGAGGACCGAACGGTCGAGCGCGCTGATTACGCCCACCGTGACGGTTGAGCCTCCCTTCAGGGCGAGAGGATTGCCGATGGCGATCACGGTTTCTCCGATTTCGAAGGCCGCGCGCCGGGTGAATTCTGCCGGTACCAGATCCGGGGCCGTGATTCTGACGAGGGCGAGGTCGAGGAGAAAGTCACGCGCGACCACGCGGCCGGGTGTGAGCCGGCCCGTCGACAACCCCACGACGACGCTGGTTACTCCTTGCACAAGATGATTGTTGGTGAGGATGTATCCGCCGGCATCAAGAATCACGCCTGAGCCGGACCCCGGATGGGCGCCGTGTTGTGATCCCCCTGGGAGGGCGCCGCGTGTGAGCACGGTGACGACCGACGGGCGCACCTTCGCAACCACGGCGGGTACCGGCAGTTCCCTAAGCGGTGCATCATCGGCTCCCGTTTGGCCGATACTCTGGGATGGTGTGCTGAGGCTGAGGATGCATAGTGAGAGGAGTCCCACGGCCAGCCATCGTCTCTGGCTGGGTCGGCAGGCAGCACGGCGGTTGTAGGAGCCTGTTACCATGGGAGAACACGTCCCTCCGTCGGCGCATTCTCTCACAATAGCTCGGAGGGCGAAAGCACGCTCAAAACAACACGGGCGAGGTGGTGACCTCGCCCGCATCGCGATACATGGTACAGCTCAATGCCATCGTTACTTGATGGCGGCAAACATCTCCTTGACCATCGGGGTCTTGAGTTTCTTGAGCGCCTTGGCTTCGATCTGCCGAATACGCTCGCGAGTGACCGACAGATGTTGCCCCACCTGTTCGAGTGTGCGCGAGTGATCCTCCCCGATGCCAAATCGTAGCCGGATGACGGTTTGTTCTCTCGGCGTCAAGGTGCCGAGGATCCGATCCATTTCACGGGTGAGTTCCGCGCGATTCACGAGCGCATCCGGCGGGACCGCCTGATGGTCAGGCAGCAGTTCGCCGAGTTCCGTGCCGCCATCACCGACTCGATGCTCCAGCGCCACCGGTTCCTGGAAGGCCTGAATGGTTTCATGCAGGCGATCGGGTCGCATACGCATGGTAAAGGCGACCTCCTCCAACCGCGGCTGACGGCCCAATTGTTGCACGAGGCGGCGTGACGTCCGAAGAATGCGGTTCGAGGCTTCTGTCTGGTGCACAGGAATCCGGATGGTTCGCGACTGATCGGCCAGCGATCGGGTGATGCCCTGCCGGATCCACCAGGTGGCATAGGTGCTGAATTTGAATCCCTTCCGGTGTTGGTACCGTTCGGCCGCTTTCATCAATCCGATATTACCTTCTTGCACCAGATCCAGCAGCGTGAGTCCGCGTCCGGTGTAATGTTTCGCCACATTCACGACCAATCGTAGGTTGCAGCGGACCAATTCGTCTTTGGCAGTTTCCAACGTGACGCGGGATGAGCGCAGTTGCACTAGGCAGGCGCCCAGTTCTCTTTGCGCCGAAGCGACAGACTTTCCTCCAGCGGCCGCTTCCAGCCGCAGGTGCGCGAGCGCGGTTTCCGCTTGATTGAGAACCGTTGCCGAGAGCCCGCTCAGGCGTCGCACCGTCTGCAACGTGTGGAGGCACTCGGTGGTGCGCGCCGTCCGTTTCAGGCGGCTGGCGACTTTGGCGGCTTGCTGCAGCGCATGACGAATCTGGCGTGTGCCGAGGTCAAGTTGTTTGGCCAAGGCAATTTCTTCCTCCCGTTCGAGCAGGCCGCGTTCGCCGAAGGAACGGAAGTACAATGATTCCAAAAGAAAAGGGGAGGATGCCGAGCGCGCTGTCTTCGCAGGCACCGCTGCTTCAGCCTCTGCTTCCGGCTGGTCGTCTTGAGCGATGCTGTCCAGCAGGCCGCTGGCTTCCGGGTCATCAGCATCAGGGTCCACCTGCGACACAACCGACGGTTCTGTATCGTCTTGAATCGCGAGAGCATGTTTCATCGTTGTCACCCCTCTTCCCCATACCGGGGAGGTTGGCTGTGTGGCTGCATGGAGAGGCTTGCTAGTCACCAGTACGTTAGAGACAGATATCAGAGAAAAGGATTCGGCCCATTGATCCCTTACTCGCTTGCTGGTTCTTCAGGGATACTACGAGACAAACCCCGCCTCGGATTGCCTCAGGGATGAGATAGGGACGCTCGCTGAACTGTCAAGTGAATGGGCGGCGCGAAGGTGCTCTGTGACTGGTACGACAGCACGGACGGAGGGGCGAAGCAGGTGACGCGGCTGGTTCGGTTGAAAACCCGTCGACAGTCTCCTAGAATGCCGAACTATGTCACAATTGAAAAATGGCGAACGTGTTCATCTGGTCGACAAGAAGGGCCGGCAATATGCCTTGACCTTGAAAGCCGGGGATATCTATCACTTTAGCGGCGAGACCATTCCGCACGATGAGCTCATCGGCAAGCCGGACGGCTCAATCGTAACCCTTTCCAAGGGCAAACGATTCCTGGCGTTGCGGCCGACCTTTGGGGAGTATGTCCTCAAAATGCCCCGCGGGGCACAGGTGTTGTACCCGAAAGACCTGTCATTGATTCCGATGTGGGCAGATGTCTATCCAGGAGCCCGGGTGTTCGAGGCGGGAACAGGGTCGGGGGCGCTCACGATGGCGTTGTTGCGGGCCGTGGGCCCGACCGGGCTGGTCGTAACCTATGAAGCCCGTGACGATTTTTCCCGTACAGCGCTGACAAACATTGAGCGGTACATGGGGCCAGTGTCCACCCTCATGCCCTGCCGAAAGAATGCCTATGAGGGGATCGACGTGCTTGAAGACGGGCGCCTATTCGATCGTCTGGTGCTGGATCTGCCGGAACCGTGGCAAGTGGTGCCCCATGCGGCGAAGGTCTTGCGCTCCGGCGGCATTTATCTGAGCTTCGTCCCGACCGTGCCGCAGGTGATGCAAACCGTGGATGCCCTCGAACGAACCTCGGTCTTCGGCATGATCGAAACCTTTGAAACGCTGCTCAGGACCTGGTCGATCCAGGGGCGCAGTGTTCGTCCCGACCATCGCATGGTGGCGCATTCGGGGTTTCTTACCGTCGCGAGAAAGGTCGAGGCCGGCTGGTGGTCGCATGCCAGCAAGACGACTGTGACAGAAGCAGCCGGTGAGGAGGATCACGAAGGGCGCGAAGGGGAGGAGCCGAGAGCATGAATCGGTTACAGGGGAAGGTGGCCATCATTACCGGTGGCAATGCGGGAATCGGGGAGGCGATCGCCAAGTTGTTCGCGGATGAAGGCGCCTCCGTCGTGGTGACCGGCCGCCGGAAAGAGGAACTCGACCGTGTCGTGAAGGGCATCGGGGTGAATGGGGGACGGGCGCTGGCCGTCGCCGGGTCCATCACGGATGAAGCGCATGTACAGGATGTGGTCGCGCAGACGATGCGCACCTTCGGCAAACTCCATATTCTGGTGAACAATGCCGGGATCGGCGATTTCGGCAAGCGTCTCCATGAGACGGATGATGCTACCTGGATGAAGGTGTTGGACATCAATCTCACGGGAGTCTTTCGGATTACCCGCGCGGCGGTTCCGGAACTTATCAAGAGCGGCGGCGGCGCGATCATCAACATTTCCACCGTGGCCAGTCTGGTCGGGATTCGCGGCCTGCCGAGCTATGCTGCGTCCAAAGGCGGACTGGATGCGCTGACCAGGGCCATGGCCGTCGATTACGCGCCGGACAATATCCGCTGCAACGTGGTGAATCCTGGTCTGGTGGATACGCCCATGGCGGCGCCCTTGATGGCCAATCCCGCCAACCTCGAGCCGATTCTGGCGCAGTACGCCATCCGTCGGCCAGGTAAGCCCGAGGAGGTGGCGAAGATGGTGCTGTATCTGGCCTCCGATGATGCGATGTGGGTGACCGGCGGGACGTTCCCCATCGACGGAGGCATGACCATCAGCAAGGGGTGAGCAAGCGAAGGCGACGACTCTGTCTCGGCCTGGGACGACGACCTCCGAAAGGGTGCTGCGATGCGGAGTCGTCGGAAACGAGGAGGTGATCATGAGTGGCACGCAACGTCTGAGCGTGGTTGCTATTCCGGCCCTCTTTTTGGCCGCCATCCTGTGCGGGCTGCTGGAATCAGGCCTGGAGTTGGCGCGAGCGGAAGGTGGAACAGCGTTCGTGGGGACGGTCTTGTCGGTGGATACGTCATCCGGAAAATTCGCCGTCAAGAAAGACGGCGGCGGAAGTCGATTCACATTCGTAGCCAATGAGAAAACCCATTTCGACGGCGGGGCGAAAGCCGTGAAGGATCTGAAGAAAGACGATCATGTAGCGGTACTGTATCAGGTGCAAGGATCTCAGTACGTGGCACTGAACGTGACGCTCACGAAGTAGAAAGCGCCCGCATATGGACATTACAGCTCAGACTCAATGGTGCGGCATCATCGGCAATCCGGTCGAGCATTCGCTCTCACCGGCTATTCATAATGCGGCTTTTCAGAAGATGGGGCTGAACCTGGTGTATTTGGCGTTTCGCGTGGAATCCATCGGTGACGCGTTGAACGGCGTGCGGGCGTTGGGCAATGCGCGGGGATTCAGCGTGACGATCCCGCATAAAGTGGCGGCGATTCCGTTTCTGGATGAGGTCGAACCCACGGCAAAACACATCGGCGCGATCAATACCGTCGTCGTCGAAGGCGGAAAATTAAAGGGGTACAACACGGATGCTTCCGGCGCGCTGCGTGCGCTGAAAGAAGGCGGGGCCTTGCTCGACGGTCACCGGGTGTTGATATTGGGTTCAGGCGGAGCCGCCAGGGCAATCGCCTTCGCGCTGGCGACAGGGGCCGGGATCGCCGGCCTGACGATTCTGGGTATCGATGAGGCCGAACGGCAGAAGCTCGTGAAAGACTTGCGGGGGAAGACGGGGATTCCTATCGAAGACGGCCCGCTGACGTTGGACATGTTGCGCAACTGGGTGCCGCATGTGCGCACCTTGATCCACTGTACGCCGGTGGGCATGCATCCTCGCATGGACGAGTCCTGTGTGCCGGCCAACCTGTTCAGGCCGGAACTGACGGTGATGGATATCGTCTATAATCCACGCGAGACCAAATTGCTGCAGGAAGCGAAGGCGGCGGGTTGTCGGACCATTTCGGGATTGGAGATGTTCCTCAATCAAGCCGTGCTGCAATTTGAACTCTGGACCAATCAGGCGGCTCCGGCCGACGTGATGCGGCAGGTGCTGGAGTCTCGCTTCGGATCATGAATCAGCCGTCCGTGCGGATCAAAGATCGGAACCAGACTATCCTTCCCCATCCATGGAATCCCGCGTGAATCTCGTCTTGATCGGCTATCGCGGGACCGGCAAGAGTACGGTCGGAAAGCTTCTGGCCCGGGAGCTGCGTCGTCACTTGGTGTCTACGGATGCCGAGGTCGTGAAGCGGGCCAAGCTCGCCATTCCTAAGATCGTGCAACAATTCGGGTGGGATCATTTTCGTGATCTGGAGTCGGCCGTGTGCCGGGATTTTGCCGCACGGGATGGGTTGATCATCGATACCGGTGGCGGCGCCATCTTGCGGCCTGAGAACGTGGAGGCGTTGCGACGTACCGGGACGCTTGTGTGGCTCACGGCTACGGTGGAGACGATCACTCGCCGCATCGGCGGCGATACGCAACGCCCTTCCCTGACCGGCACGAAATCGTTCACAGAAGAAATTCGCGACGTGCTGACTGAACGGATACCGAAATACCAGGCGGCAGCCCACCATGTCGTACCGACCGATGGCGCCTCCACGGCCCAGGTGGCCGAGCGAATCATACAGCAGGTATTTCGCGAGCCAGCTGGTTGATTACCTCGGAAGTGCGGCCTGCTTGAAGCAGACGGGGCGCTCGTCATTCTTGACAACACCCGAGTAACATGGTTCTTATACCGGCGCGCGCCCGTAGCTCAATTGGATAGAGCATCGGACTTCGGATCCGAGGGTTGGGGGTTCAAGTCCCTCCGGGCGCACCATATAATCAATAGGTTGTATCTCTTCTTCCGGTTCTTCCTCTTCTTCGGTCACGGTTCCAGTCAGACTCCCTCGGTTCACTGCGTCCCGAAGATGTCCTGGTGCTAGGTGCGCATACCGCATAGTCGTCTCAATATCACGGTGCCCGAGGATCTCCTTCACCGAGACGAGATCGACCCCTGCCATGACACGGCGGCTGGCTGCAGTATGTCGGAGGGAGTGCCAGCAGGCTCCCGTGATACCCGCTCGTCGTAGGCCAGGCTCAAACGAACGTCGGAGAAACGCCCGGCTGTCCATGGGGTGAGTCTCATCCTTCAGGCCTGGAAATACCCAGGCTGACCGAAGAAACGAGTCAAATGACCTCAGAATGGTCTTGGCTCCTTCGCTCAAGGGCACATGCCGGGTTTTGCCTCCCTTCGGCATCGGCAGGGTCAGGACCCCGTTTTCCAGATCGACCTGGTTCCAGCGGAGCGAGAACTGTTCTCCTCGTCTCAACCCGGTCTCGACGGCGAGGGCCACTAATTTCCAGTCATCCGGGGGCATCACGCCCCTCAATCGTTCTAGCTCTTCGCTCGTGAGGAATCGCGTTCTGTTGGCTTCAGGAAAGAACTTGAGGCTCGAAACCGGGTTCTTGGTCAGCTTGTCATCTTTGACGGCCAACATCAGCACATGGCGAAGGAAGGCAAAATGTCTGTTGATCGTGGCATCCGCCCAGAGCCGTTGCGGTTCCTTTTTGTTCACCTTCATCTTGGCGCGCATTTTGGCTTGAATCCGCCGAAGATCGTCCACCGTAATCTGGGTCAGTAGGCGATTCCCCATGAGCAACGACCACCGCCGTCCATAGCGTACTTCACCGGCTTTGTTGCGGTTGGCAGACCCTTCGAGGTAGCGATTGATCCAGGCCCGAAGGGTAATGTCTTTTCGAGGGGCGAATTTCTCAGGGAAATAGGTCCCTTCCCGAATATCGGCTTTCAATCGACCATAGAGAGCTTTGGCCTGTGATTTCGTATCACACCGGAACCAGCGCTGCCGCCCGTGCTCGTAGAGGCGTACCCACCAGCCCTCGCGGCCCTTCCGCTGGGTAATCCCCCTATCCTTTCCCGCTTTTCTTGCCACGGCGGTCCTCCTTTCGTCGTTCAGTCGTTCGGTTAGTCTTCCGGCCTTCCCGCCACTTTCTCGACGCGACTCGGTTTTGGCAGCGGGGGTGGCAGTATACTTGGTCGCACCGGATCGCCAGATAGATCGTGGCACATTCGGGGCAGCGTCGGATGTATTCCCCCGACTCGGCCAGCAAGTGGGCGAAGCGGTATTCAAACTCCTTCGCCTTCCGTCTGGCAACCACCACGATTTCGCTTTTGTGTGCACCAGGTGCCCCCGAGGGCGTCACTATGAGTGTCAGTTGCGGAAAAGTGAAGACCGCGTGGTGCTCCTTCCAGTAGCGTTCCAATTGCCCTAGGACCTTGGCTTGAATCTCCAGGGCCTCCTTGCGACTGGGAATCGTCTGAAAGATCGTCGCCTCGGGCACCCCTTCCACGCTCCAGCCGCTTTCTATCCCCATCAGCCCGCCATACCGGTGCGTCGCATCATCCACGAAGCTCGCGACTTCAAACGCCACCAGCGTCCATTCTGTCGGGGTCAGGGCCTCTAGATCCGTCTGGAGGAACCGGATCACCCACCCTACGACGCCATCCGGCATCGTGCGGATACGCTCGATCGCTTTATCGTATTCGTGTTGGAACTGCTGACCGGTATTCCCCTGTGCGCTCATGCCTTCCGCTCCTTTCTCATGCCGGACCCTCACTGTAGTCCTGATCCCATCACCACCCAAAATACTGTCGGTCTCCAGAGCCCTCTGGGGATGAATTTGTTTGGCAAGTGTACCTCCTCCTTGCTAATGCCTGTCAAGAGCAACCACGCCTATAAATTATTAGGCATGATCTCTTCACATTCACTCTTTCAAGGAGGTGCCCGATGGTCCCGAGTACAAAATTGATCACCATTCGAGAAGCAACCAACCGGTTAGGACTCAAAGAAAGCACGATCAGGAAATACATCCTGAAACGGCAAATCGCCTATGTGAAGCCGTCGGTGCGAGCCGTCCGGATTCCCATCGAGGAACTGGAACGGATTCTCGCTGCCGGCCTCAGGCCTGCCATCCCTCAAGCGGAAGGCGCCCGATGAGCCGCTGGAAGGAGTTCCGGCGGGAACCAGTGGCGGGGGAATGGACGCGAAAGCAGAAACGGGGCTATCACCGGGTGCGGTCCCTGCTGTGGTTCTGGGAATGCCACAAGTTCCAAGTCCTCTGGGTCACCCTTTCCACGGCAGAAGGCGGGGACGCTGAGAAGTTGACCTACCACCATAAGCAACTGCGCCAACGGATCGAACGCCAGCTCGGCTTTCAGGGCTTGGAGTATTACCAGGTCCGGACGGAAGAAGGGCATGGCGTGCTCCATACCTTCTGGGCCTGGCGGGTTCCGGATGGGGAACGCGCGCGCCGGTTCTGGATCTCCCAGGAATGGCTCTCGGTACAATGGCAAGCTCTCCATGGGGCTCCTGTGGTCTGGATCAAGGCCTATCAACCCAGCCATCGTTCACGAAACCGCCTCAGTCGCTACGTCATCAGCCAATATGTCCAGGATCAATGCGGCTACGTGAACATGTGCTGGTCCTGGAAGCGATCGCTTGGGTTTCCCATCAGCAGGCTCTGGGAAGAGATGCGGCACCAATGGTCCACCAGGAACGCCTATCGGCGGATCAGGGGCGAAATCGAAATCCCGCGTATCGTCTTTCTGAAGACCTGGGAGGATCTGCTCTCAGGCCACCCGATTTGGTTTAGCGGCACCATTCTGCAACTCGTGCTGGGGAAGGGGTTGGTCTATCAGGAGGTATGAGGATGATCTGGCACCGATGTAGTCTCAAACTGCCGAGCCTGTTCGGTCTAGCCTGTTGCGGACGGGAGGCGACCACGTACGACCGGGCACGGAAAGTCTGGCTCTGTCCCGAACATACGAAGGAACGGCTCTGTGAATTCTGCCAATTCGAACGCGCCTGGGTACGGCTCTGTTATACGGAGAAGGATGTGACGTGCGAAATCTGGCTCTGTGTGGAGTGTGTAGGGCTTACAGGGCGACGGTGAAACGTTCTAATTAATTTCTCCCTGTCACCCGTCCACTATCCTCTACGGGTGAGAGGGAACGATGTTCCGTCCTTGTGCAAGGCGGCGATGCGTCAGCTTGGCCGCCGCTCTGTTTGATCGTTGAGTACAAACACAGAGAAGAGAACAGGGATACTGAAACCATGGGGAGATTGGTCACGCAAAGATTCCGCCCAACGAGGCCGCCCGGCCGTTCCGGACCGCCGGACCGGACGGCCGGGGGGATCGGGGGCGCAGCCCCCGCTTCACTTGATTCATATGGTCAAAGTAGGACGACAGAGGTATTCAAAAGGTTTTCCCGAGTGGGCCTGCTATCGATATCGATATTCTACATTGTTCAGGGTATGCTGTCGGTCGTTCAAGAAAGAAATGTGTCTGAGTGAAACGCATTGGTGCGGATCTATAAGCTTCCCCGCATTATTGCTGCTAGGCAGCAATACGAAGGATTCAAGAGTAACTTCGAGACGGCACTAGCATTTGCTCTCAACTGGGATATGAGAATGAGCGTTTCATTCATGTTAGTCGGCCTCGTTGGTTTGGTATTGGCCGTTGCGTATGTTTTCGTCGTCATGAACCGCGCCTCACCTGCGGTAGTGAATGCAGCTCTACCGGCAGCGACTGCGCTTCTGTCAGCACTGGCATTGGTCTTTGCTTTTAATCGTCCCGCGCCGGTCTCTCGCGTCTTCCCCGTCATATTTGTCCTCGAAAAGGCCAGCTTACTCCCAGTAATCATTCCAGATCGCCCATTTCCCGTTCAGAGTCTCATCCTCCCAGATATGATGGGACAGATCGATCCGAAGACATTCGCTCTTCCAAGCAACCAGAATGTATTCGACTTTATTCCACAGCTATACCATGAGTACTTGCAGAAGATGTTTGTTGACGACTTGGCAGGCAAGCAGTTCGGGACCTGGCGGATGAAGACTGAGCGCTTCGTTGATCTGATCCAGTGGTCACCAATGCCCGATGCTTCCTCCTATCCGTCAAGAATTCTTAGTGTTGAAGAACTAGAGCGGATTTTTGGCAAGAATCGATTCGCTCGCTCCCATTCCGGCTTTGGTCAATGGGCTTTGCCCCCAGGCACTGAGCTTCGGATCGAACTTCCAAGAAAAGACCCTCAATTGGGAGAGATCGGCACGATCTACTTGAAGAATTCACTTTGCGAAATATCCATCCGAACATCGGGATCGATGCATGGAGTTGGACTGGGGAAATATACCCCACTCGCCGGGATGGATTTGGTTGAAGCTCGGAAGAAGTACTGGGCCGTCGAGTATATGACAAGAATAGATGTGTCGTTTCCTTGGTACCGCATTGGCGATCCGGATATGGCTGTGCACACAGAGTGGGCTAACGCGATCGTAGAAGAATTGTCTTTTTCATTTGATGAAGAATCCCTCTGGAATCGAACAAAGGACAACTTCATTCTTAGAAGTCATTTTAAATCGATGCCTCCCGGAATGATCGTTCCATTTGGCCCGATACGCATGGACAAAATTCCCCCTGTGTCGAAAGCGACGGAACCGGAAAAATTGAAGGGAAGTGAGAATTAGGTTTCGGTATCACATGGAATTGCGCAACGGTGCTCAGACCAGGGACGGATCTTTGACAGAATTTTTTATTAGTGAGTGCGTTGGGAAGTCAGCTTTCGAAAAAGGCTTTCTAATCGGTGTCGAGTGAGTTCGAATGGCAAGTTTCGAAAAGGATGAGTTCGCCGGATTAATCAAGAGGGATCTACGCTATGTGCTCCCACTGCTTACTATATTTTCGTTCGGGTTATACAATCAGCGCTTCTTTGCTGCGTCCCAGAGCTTAATAAACCCCTGCATATAGATTGACAATCGTGAGAACGTCAATATACTGTGGCATTGATATGTTTTAACTTATAGGTTAAAGTTGGTTGCGAGTCGATTGCTTTATCCTGGATCCGTCTTCGACGTCTGGGTGGTGGAGGAAGATGGAGACTGCCAGGTGTCTACATTTATCAGTGGTCTGCTCAGCCCTGATCTTGCACAAATGATTCGACTTATAGAATTCTTGAATTCCCAGGGCATTCCCCGGAACGAGGAAAAATTTAGGAACGAGGGAGATGATATTTACGCCCTGAAAACAAAGAATTCGCGTGTATATGGTTTCTTTGATGGCAGAAAGCGGTTTACGCTTGCTCTTGGTTTCATGAAGAACGCCGGTGGTCGACGAGTGGAGCGGCGATTCCATGAACGAGCAATAGAGATACGACAGGCCTTGAGAGAAGGGGGGTAGGGTTATGAGTTTAGATGCTCTAAGAGAGAAACTGGCTAGTGCTCGAAAGACTTTCGATTATCGTGTGGAAAAGGTCTTGTTTGACCTAGGCGAGCAGGTATGCACTGTTATGGAAACCTCCGACTTAAGTAGATCCGAACTAGCACGGCGAATGGAGGTTTCTCCTGCGTATATTACGAAAGTCCTTAGCGGGAACCCTAATTTAACGATCAAGAGCCTCATAAAGCTTTCAGACGCGCTAGGGCAAGAACTTCACCTGGAATTGAGAAATAAAGTAGAGGTAGGACACGTTGCGACAACGGTGGGACAACCTATCGCAAGCTCAAGCCGATACGTTGCCATGCACCAACAAATTCCTGTTCGCCCAGAGGAATACGATGATCTCCTCCTTGCAGCTTAACAATTACTTCGTTGAAGAGCTGTCTGTTCGTGGCAACCCAGTGTTTGAGCCGATCGGTGCTGATCGTAATGCAGGCCAAATCAGCTGTTCTGTGGATATGGCAAAAGGTGTCGCAGATGATGACGGCAACTATCGAATTGGCATTACAGTGACAGTTCGTCCAGCAATAACCCGTCCCGCGCTAGACCCATACGAAATAAGCCTGAGAGTTGTCGGGTTCTTTAGTTTTTTACCGGCCCCCGACATGAAATCGGAGGATAAGGATCGCATGGCCACGCTAAACGGGTCTAGCATCCTTTATGGCCTCGCAAGAGGTCTTGTCGCACAAACGACAGGTGTTGGGGAATTTGGAAAATATTTCCTTCCAGGCGTCAATTTTGTTGAGCTAATCAAGAATAAAACATTTGTCCAACCTGTTGTCGCACAACAAGTATAAGCCACTGACTAGCAACGTGCATTCTCACAGCGTTGCAATGCAAACTTACTCGTCCGGCATGGATGCAGGCCAGGGAGCCAGTCCGTACTTCAAACAGGAAATTGGTTCGTCTTCTACGTAGTTTCACGGTCACGGTTTTGGTCACGGTTCGGTCACGGTTTTGGCTACGATTCCAGATATGCCTTAGTCGTCATTGGTCTTCATGGAATGATGTATAAGCCATTGTTCTATAGAGAGAACATATCCATCTGTCCTTCTTGATCGCTGTCAGTCTCTAGGGTAGTTTTTGCGTCTTCGGATCCGAGGGTTGGGGGTTCAAGTCCCTCCGGGCGCACCACAAATCAATGATTTAGGAGTTTCATTAGTCTCCGTGGTTGGTGTGTAGAAGCAGTGTAGAAAATATGGCGCATTTGTTTCCTGCCATTGCCCTCTTTGTAACATCGGGTCTCAAGTCAAAGTCTCTCGAGGTTAGATCAACATCAATGTCAGATGGGGATTTCCAGGTTCCTCAATTTCAGGCCCTCCTTATCTCATAAGCTTCGAGCCGAATCCAAATATTTGCGGGAGCAACTTTTAAGAAATTATGCGACCGGTATGAATTGGACACAGAGTAGACCCATAGAAGAAGGGGTATATTGGTTTCGCAGAGCTAAAAGCAAACCTCAGCAACAGGTCAGAATAAAAGAAGGGAAAGTCTTCTTTCCCTCCGGACATATAAAAGATCTTATAGATATGAGGGGGCAGTGGCGCGGTCCGATTGTATCAACGGGCCAAGCTGACCAACCAAGACTAGGGTTTTTCAGAACTGTTTTCGGGCTGTTGCCTAATTCACCTGGTAAGAAAGCCATCGTTTTTGCCTCTCCAATTCTCGTTTCAGTTTTTGTCACAGTACTGTTAGGCAAGTTAGCACTGACAGAGTCGAGATTAGAGTACGTGGGGATCCGCCCTTTAACCCCGGAGATCGTTGAACATAAGGCAGAGGGGAACAGGAGAGTTTTTCACGTAAGGCATTCAGTCCCTTTCAAAAATTACGGCTTAGTCAGCGACCATGTAAGTAGGATTGAAATAGCAAATGATGGCCTAACCCCAGGACCACAAGAAGTTAAAATCCTTCATGTGGATCAAACGGAAATAACATGGTTGAAGACTAAGGAGATCAAATATGAGGCGCTCATTTACATTGATCCCAGTAGTGATCTGAAGCCTGGGGAGAAGGAAAAAAGTTTATTTTTTAGGACATACTTCTACGGCTCGAAAGGCAATGAGATATATGGAGGGGGCCTACTGATGGAAATTGCTCAAGGACCTGATGGTTTCAAGCAACATCCAAGAAATATTCGTAAAGACGGGAGTTCTGGTTGATTATAATGATGTGCAACAGGGGGGGGCATGACAATTGTGGCGACTTGGACGGAGAGTGAATCCAATTCTCACGACTCGGCTGATTTCGTCTGGGCCGAGCTGACGGACCCCGCCACGAGCCTTCGCCGTGCTTTTGGTCCGTTCCAATTCAACGATCCACCAGCCGTCAAAAATGCGCGGCGTCAAGCAATCGCGGCGCGACGCATTCATGATCGCTCCCGGTCTCCAGGCATTTGGTGAGCTTGGGATCGGACGTTTGGGAGTTCGAATCCCTCCGGGCGTACCACCTCGCTGGAGGGCAGTTGAAGTTCTGCGCGCCGCCACGACCACCCCACAGACATCTTCCTCTTAACGTCGACTTCCATAGCCCCCAAGTGTCCTCACCGCATCTCATGCTCCTCGGCGCAGGTCATGTTGGTGCGTCGTTGGTCAAGCTCCGGGCGTTTGCCTCTCAGAATGTTTGAAAATATGGTGTTTCTTTCAGCTGCCACGGAAGTTTATCGCCCAGCGCTCAGTGCATAACTGACTGAAATGGCAATGATTTATGACGCGCCCGTGCGGAATCCTGAGGAATTCGATGCCGGTGCTATAGTTGTAACGTCAGACAGAGGTAACACCCCCGCGTGAAGGAGCATGGTTCATGAAGTACCCTGGCGCATCGCAACTGATGTTCGGCGGAATGGCAGTCGTTCTGTTAACGGCATCTGGATGCAGCAGCATGAAGTGGTTTCACTCTGGATCGGACGACACGTCCGTTTCGGATAGTGGTCGCTCCGGCGGCGGCTTTGCAGCGGGAGAAGGCGCTCGCGATGGGAAGTATCCCTCCATTGGTCGGCAAGATGGTATGGCTGAGACGGAGGGCGGTGCTTTGCGCGGTTTTTCTCCTCTCGTGAACGGTCAAATTGCCGGGGAAGAGCGACTCAGTCGGAGCAACCTGGGCACCATGTTGATGCCGGTTGATCGCGACGAGAAATGGTACGCCGAAATTCGCCGCGAGGAAGTGGCGGCGATGGAAGTCGGCCTCAAGGATGTGTTCTACGGGTACGACCGATATAGCATT
>JAHFEW010000159.1 GCA_023248215.1 Nitrospira sp. | reverse complement strand
TATCTTATTTCCACACCTAAAAACGATACCTCCAATAAACGGGGGATAACTTCACTATGAGGCGACGGTAGGAGAGGGTAAACTGGCAGACCGTAGAACGGTACGTGCAGCAGCAAGAGCAACCCTGCGAAGATCTCCGACAACTCCGACTGTTATAGTTCTGAGATGCCCCGCAGCTTACTGCAGGGAGATTCAAAGCGTTTGGCTGGCACCGTAGCCGCTTAAAAATACGCGTCCGGATATGCGCTGGCGGCCTTCGCTTTCTTTGGTTTCATGTGGTGGAGGCATGCAGATAATCTCGTTCGGTTGTGGAATAGCACAGAGTCACACATCGGCCCGCGCGCAAGCGGACGAGGTATAACCGACCACGACATGCGATGACCGGGAGCGCGTCCCGATCTGGACTGACGGGATTCCAACGATCTTTCTTATCTCCTGAGATGATTGGGCATGATCAGGCCACAGAACCTCTTGTCAGCTTGACGAGTCTGTGGCGATGGGCCAAGACCAGCAGTTTCTGCCGACTAGAAACATCTAATTTGTTGAAAATGTTTGTCAGATGGTGGCGCACGGTTGTATCAGTGATACCCAGTTTATCGGCAATGCTTTTGTTGGCCAGACCAGTTGCCAGCAGGGAGATGATCTCACGTTCTCGAGCGGTGAGAGTGCCAATTTTAGTTGGCTCCTGCGTTTCTTTCTCCGACTGATGATTATCTTCGTGGTGAGACTCAGATGCGCTCAACTGAGTTTTGGCGCTTCTGCTTTCAGCGTAAAAGCTCTCAATTGTCGCGACCAACACTTGTTGAGGCTGAACATCCAAGACCACTCCGGATGCGCCAGCACCTAAAGCCCGACGAGTCGTCCCATTATCGTCTAAGCTGCTGAGCGCAATAATGCGCGAGTCTTGAACGGCCCCTCGGAGAGTCAGAATCAGATCGACTGCATCAGGCATATCAAGATCAACCAGAATGACATCTGGTTTCTCCCGGCCGATCACCTCCAAGGCATCGACCTTTTCGCACAGCTCACCGACAATAGCGACCTTTTCGTACGATTCAAGAATCTTTCTGAGTCCAACGCGCATGATATAGTTGCCACTCACGAGCATCACCTTAATACGACTTTCGCTTGTAACGTGACGATTCATCTGCATTCCCGATGAGCTTGTCACTCCCGCTTGCATGATTTTATCCTCCAGCTTTTGAGACTCTGCATTAAGTGAATTAAGAGAACGCGATAATGGCCTCATCATTTTCAATCTGCATAAACCGATGTCATTACAGCGTCGAAAATCACGCACGGAATGTTTTCACGATTCGATCGTTACCTGCATAATGCACCAACTACATAGCGATCCTAATCATTTGAGTGGCAACGTGAGGCTAAAGTGTCAAAATTCACCCTAAAAGTAGGCCTCTATTACGCATTTCCATATAAAAAGCACCATACCTCGAAAGAGGGAGAATTAAATTGGAGGCGCTGTTAAGTCTGTTGCCGCAGTTGCATTACTTCCATATTGTCTACGGACCCGTGACGGCGCAGTGGAAAGCTGGGAGCAAGGGCCCTGGGAATTCACCATCCCCCAGCCGCCGCAGCACCGCTGCGGCACCAACAGACCTTGACGACGGAATTCAAGGTCTTGCGGTGGTAGGTGAAATGGCTTTTCGATTCGCTTTTTACGATCCTTCCACTGGCTCAAACGCATAAGCATGGGAAACAGTAGTTCAAATGTTCAAACCCTTGCTGACTGAGACGGTCACGTACTGCTTTTTCATGTTGCGCGCGATTGCAAAGAATGAACCACTCCTTGCCACAATCGTTTCCACATTGTTCTCGGTTCTTTTTTTTCGCTTTCATTCAAAACACTTCGCACTACAACCTCATCTCAAAAACAAAACTTCGTCCTGTCAATTACATGATTTGCTTCCACCCTTTGCTGAAAGAGAGTCCCACTAACTGTGGCCTTTCTCACATTTTCCGCAAGGAACAGCACAATACACAATGAGTTGAGGATAGCCTGATGAAAATTGCTCACCTTGGAAAAATTTTGACATCTCCCCTGAGAACTATGGCGGTTGTAACCTAGAGTACGATGACGGCTTCGGCGGTCTCGTGCGAAAGGAGCGGACCCATGAACTGATCAAAGTTTACCGAGGAGCAGACCGTCTATGCCATCCGCCAAGCCGATGCCGGCACCCAGGTCGACGACCTCTGTCGACAGCTCGGAGTGAGTGACGCCACCTTCTATGCCTGGAAGAAGAAGTACGCACACCTGGGCGTGAGCGAACTGTGCCGACTTCGGTAGTTGGAAGACGAGAACAGCCGGTTGAAACAGCTGTTCTCCGACACAAACACATGCAGTCGGAGGCCTTGCGAAAATAAGTCTAAGGCACACCCGCCGCAGGGAGTTCGCTCAGTGGTTTCAAGGGACGTTCGCGGTGAGTTTCGCGCGGGCCTGTCGGCTGGCCCAGTTCGGACGAGCCTCATAGCATCGACGGAGTCGGGCTAAGGATCAATCAGCGCTGCGGCTACAGATTCGGGACCTCGCCCATGCTCGGCCACGGTTTGGCTATCAGCGTATTTGGGTGTTGCAGCGCCGAGAAGGCTGGCTCGTGAATCGCAAGCTGGTCCGCCGACTCTAACGCCTGGATGGATTGAAGCTGCGCATACGGGTGCGGCGGCGGAAACATATCGCACTCCCCCGAGGGCCAGTCCCGATCCCAAGCGGTCCTACGGAGCGCTGGAGCATGGATTTAGTCCATGATACCTGACCGATGGGCGGCCATTTCGGGTCCTGACGGTCGTCGATAACTGGAGTCGCCAAAGTTGGACTGACCCCCTAGATTGAGACACTGCAAATTGGCACACTCGACAGAAGGAGGGTGTGGCAGGTGGCCAAGAAACGAGTGGGGAAATTTCCGAAGGCCTTTCGGCAGATGGCGGTGGATCGGCTGAACCAGTGCGACAACATTGTGAACCTCGCGAAGGAACTCGGCATCAGCCGGCGGCTGTTGTATACGTGGCGCGAGAAGCTGCAGCCGCTGGAAGGGAGCGCAGGGCCAGCAGCGAATTCGCGGGAGTCGATGCTCCGAAGTGAAGCCAACCGGCTCAAGCGCCTTCTGGCGGAGAAGGTCTTGGAGGTGGATTTTTTCAAAGGTGCCTTGCAACAGGTCGAGGCGCGACGCCAGCAGAGCGGGCAAGCTGGCGCGCCGGCATCTATGCCCAGATCCAGGCCATGATGTCGATGTAAGGCGGATTGGGGATCGAGCGAATGTGCCAGTTGGCTCAGGTCAGCCGGGCGGGCTTCTACCGATCGTTGCAGGAGCACCAGCCGTTGGACGAAGAGATGGCCGTGCGATCAGCCATTCAACACCTCACGCTGGCGCATCGGCGGCGGTACGGCTATCGGCGGATCACGGCGGAGTTGCGGCGACGCGGTCTCCTGGTGAACCACAAACGGGTCGCGCGTCTCATGCGAGAAGACAACCTCCTGGCCGTCCAACCGAGGGCCTTCGTGGTCACGACCGATACCCCGCATGACCTGGAAGTGTATTTGAATCCGGCCAGCTGGCTCACGCTAACCGGGATCAATCAGCTCTGGGTAGCAGACATCACGTATATTCGGCTGCGCACCGAGTTTGTCTATTTGGCGGTCATCCTGGATCGATTCTCCCGCAAGGTAATGGGCTGGCCCTGGAGAAGACGCTGGCCAGCCGATTGCCACTGGAGGCGTTACACCACGCAATCATAGCTCGCCAGCCACCGCCGGGTCTGGTGCATCACTCGGATCGGGGTGTGCAGTACGCGTCTGGCGAATACGTGCAGGTCCTCCGGCAGCACCAGATGATTCCGAGTATGAGCCGGCCCGCAAATCCCTATGACAATGCCTGCTGCGAGAGTTTCATGAAAACACTGAAACGGGAGGAAATCTATGCCCATACCTATCGGAACCTAGGGCACTTGCGCACGAACATAGTGGCCTTCATCGACCAGTACTATAACTGCGCTCGGCTCCACTCGGCGCTGGGCTACCGGGCCCCAGAGGAGTTCGAACGGACCGTGGCCTCGCCGGACACGTGCGAAGCGGCGACCATGCACTTTTTTCGACCAGCGAGTGTGTAGAGCGACAAATAAATACGAAGTGTGCTAATCCCAGAATGTCTCAACAGAGGGGTTCACCCCAAAGTCCTGTGCTGGAGGTGAGCTTGAGAATGTCAGGCGAGACAGTCGGCCAGGCCTTAGACAGGGTCCTGAACGGCATCCCTGGACCCCGATCCATCACGGTGGATCATGGCACCGAATTCCAATCACAGGCGCTCGAAGATTGGGCGTATCGCCGGGGCGTGCAGCTCGACTTTGTACAGCCTGGCAAACCGGTGGAACACGCCTTCATCGAATCGTTCAACGGGCACTTGCGCGACAAATGTTTGAACGTGCATCAGTTCTCGTCGATCGCCTAAGCCCAACACATCATTGAAGCCCCACGGCTCGACTATAATGCTCGCCGCTCGCACAGCTCACTCGGCCACCTGACGCCGAATGAGTTTACTGAACAACGTCAGCGAGGATTGCTGTGGCGTAACCGGGTGTCCACAGAATGGGGGAAGGTCATAGCAATGTTTGGCTAACTCGCCTGAGTGAGCTGGAAGATCTTCGTCATCAAGGCAGTCCGACGCTGAATCTTCAGTCTATAGAAGATATCTCGCATGTGAACCTTAACCGTGTATTCCTCAATAAGAAGCTGTGCTGCGATTTCACGATTAGACAACCCCCGCATGACTAGCACTACGACCTGCTGCTGCCGTGGTGTTAAACCGCACGTGGCGAGTCTTGCATGAAGGTCTTCTTCGTAAAGGCTTAGAGTCTGGTGGCCCGGCTTTTTCCTCTGACGACGTTCATTCACTTGTGCCTCCTCGCGCGGCGTTCCCTCATCGGCGTTTTACCGCTGACAGTTGCGTGCTGACCTTACGACCGTACCCCGATAGGTCAAACCCGCTAAGTCACTTCAGCCTAACCAGCAATAGTTATGTTTTTAATAGAACAGTCGAGATCGTCACAACAAGGCTACAGAAGTAGAAGATTTGCCTCTAAAGAGGTATTGATATGTTTGTGCCCCATTAATTGTCCTCTCATAATGTTCTTCCAAACAGTTGTCTGATAGGCTCGCAAGCAGTCACCCAGCAGGTCCAAATCCGATCAGACCGCTCGATTCCCAACTCCCCACCGATACCTTCGTACAAAACTGAGCCATGCAAAAAAAGAAAAGTTCATATCCAGCATCTTCAGAGAACAAGGGGAAACCGATGAAGAAATTCCGTTATTCAGAAATGCAGAGTGCACCCAGTCTTCGGCAATGGGATGGAGGCGCCGCACATTGCGTGGGCGCCGCAAGCTGAGGACAGCGAACCAACCTATTATTTTTAAGGAGATTGAGTTCTGCGTTAGCTAGAAGCGAGGACCCGGATGCGGAAGCACATGATAGCTGACCTGAAATTCAATAAGGTCATACTCCAGAAAATAATTACAAACCATCCCTCAGACCAACGCGCGAACGAACTCTGGTGCG